>JAEUJI010000108.1 GCA_016794805.1 Gemmatimonadota bacterium | reverse complement strand
CGGACCTTGGCCGCCGGCCCCGCGGTATCGGGCCAGTCGAATCCCACGCTCGCCGCCCGTTCCTGGAGCCGGTACGCCAGCTGGAGACTGGGGAGGGCGGGGGGGAGCCCGTCGAGGACCCCGCGGCGCTTCCCTTCCCGGCGCTTGAGCGATTCCCACTGCTCCCGCGGCCCCAGGTCAAAGAGGTGCGGGTGACGCCGCCGCATCTTGCGCTCGAGGTCGCCGGCCACATCCTCGGCGGTGAAGTCCCCCTGTTCCTCGGCCAGCACCAGCTGCCAGGCCAGGTGCAGCAGCAGGTCCGCGACTTCTTCCCGGATTGCGGCGGGGTCGGCCTCGGAGATGGCGTGGTCGAGTTCGAAGACCTCCTCGACCAGGTAGGGGCGGATCGTTTCCCGGGTCTGGACCCGGTCCCAGGGACACCGGACACGCAGGTCGCGCACCATCCGGACGGCGCGTCCAAGCGCTGATTTGTCTTGCATTTATCCTCCGTGGCCGGTATCATACGGCCCGCTTGAGCATGCCGTCAATCGCGGATCATTTCCCGCGCGCGTGGGCCGTGGTGAACCTCGCGGCCGTGGTCTCCAACGCGCGAACCGTGTCCCGCATCGCCGGGGCACGACTCCTTCCCATGCTGAAGGCCAACGCCTACGGTCTCGGCGCCGTCCCCATCGCGCGCGCGCTGGCGCCGCTCGAGCCGTGGGGCTTCGGGGTGGCCACGCCGGAAGAGGGCGCCGAGCTCCGCCGGGCGGGCATCACCCGGCCGATCCTGGTCTTCACCCCGCTTGCTCCGGCGACGGTCGCGCCCTGCCTCGCACATGAGCTGCGTCCCGTCATCGGCGACCTCGACGGACTCGCGGCCTGGCGCGCGGCCGGAGACCGGCCGTTTCACGCGGAAGTGGATACCGGGATGTCGCGGGCGGGCTTTCTCTGGCGCGAGGCGGCGGAGTGGCGGGCGGCGCTCACCGCCGCGGGCCCCGCCTGCGAGGGGATCTTCACCCACTTCCATTCGGCCGACGAGGCGCCGGGGACGGTGGACCTCCAGTGGCGCCGCTTCGGCGAGGTGCTGGCCTCGCTCCCTTCCCGGCCGGCGCTGGTCCACGCGGCAAACAGCGCGGCGGCCCTCCAGGGCGCCGCCTATGCCGGGGACCTGGTCCGCCCCGGCATCTTTCTCTACGGCGGACGGGCAGGGGGACACACCCCCGCGCCGGTGGTGCGGCTCGAGGCGCGAGTGGTCGCGCTCCGCACCGTGGCGGCGGGAGAGACCGTCAGTTATGGCGGCACCTGGACCGCGCACGAGCCCACCCGGGTGGCGACCCTGGGTATCGGCTACGCGGACGGGGTACACCGCGCGCTGAGCAACCGGGGGAGCGTGGAGCTGGCGGGCCAGCGGCGGCCCATCCTCGGGCGGGTCACGATGGACTGTGTCATGATCGCGGCGGACCCCGCCACCCGGCTAGGGGATGTGGCGACCATCTACGGGGGCCTCGTCACCGTGGACGACCAGGCGGACCGGGCGGGAACGATCGCCTACGAACTGCTCACCGCGCTGGGGCCCCGGCTGCCCCGGCGCTACCTGGGGGAATCATGAACCCGCACTTCGCTTCGCTGGTGGTGGGATTGGCCCACCAGGCGGACCAGGCGCTCCAGGGGCAGCTCCCCGAGGGGACGCCCGGGGCGCCGGATGCGCGTGAGGTCGCCCGCACGCTCATCGACACCCTGGGCATGCTGGAGGAGAAGACCCGCGGACAGCTCACCGCCGACGAGTCCCGGCTGCTGACCGAGGCGCTGACGGCGCTGCGGTTCCGCTTTGCCACGGGGGGCGCGCCCCGGTGAGCCCACGGCGCGCCGCCCTGATCGTGCTCGACGGCGTGGGGATCGGCCCGGCCCCCGACACCGAGCGCTACGGCGATGCCGGCAGCCACACGCTGGGAAATGTGGCCCGCGCGGTCGGGGGGCTCCGGCTCCCCCACCTGGAAAAGCTGGGCCTCGGCTGCTGCGCCCCGCTGCACGGCGTGGCGCCGGTGGAGCGTCCCGAGGCGGCCCACGGCGTGGCGTCGCCGGCCAGCGCGGGCAAGGACAGCACCTCCGGGCACTGGGAGCTCTGCGGGCTCACGCTGGAACTCCCCTTCCGCACCTACCCGGAGGGATTCCCGGCGGCGTTCGTGGCGGAGCTGGAGCGCCGGACCGGCCGCGGGGTGCTGGGGAACCGGACGGCGTCCGGCACCCAGATCATCGAGGAGCTGGGCGAGGAGCACCGCCGGACCGGCGCCTGGATCCTCTATACCTCGGCCGACAGCGTCTGCCAGATCGCCGCCCACGAAGGTGTTGTGCCGGTGGCGGAGCTGTACCGGGGCTGCGAGGTTGCGCGGGAGCTGCTGTCGGGGCCGGACCAGGTGTCGCGGGTCATCGCCCGCCCGTTCACCGGTGGGCCGGGATCGTGGCGCCGGACCAGCGGCCGCCGGGACTTCAGCGTGCCGCCGGTGGGGGAGACGCTGCTCGACCGGCTGGCGGCGGCGCACATCCCGCGGGTCGGGGTGGGGAAGGTGGATGACCTCTTCGCGGGCCGCGGCATCACCAGCGTCCATCCGGTCGGGAATCCGGAGGCCTACGCCACCATCGCCAGCGCCCTGGGCACGATGGCGCGCGGGTTCCTGTTCGCCAACGTGGTCGAATTCGACCAGAGCTGGGGCCACCGGAACGACGTTCCCGGGTTCCACGCCGGCCTCCTGGCCCTCGACGCAGCCCTCCCGTGGATGCTGGCCCCGGTGCGGGACGAGGACCTGATTATTATTACCGCCGACCACGGCAACGACCCGACCACCGCCTCCACCGATCATTCCCGGGAGCGGGTCCCGGTCCTGGCCCTCGGTCCCCGCGTCCGTCCCGTCCCGCTGGGCATCCGGCAGACGTACGCGGATGTGGGCCAGACGCTGGCGGAGTTCTTCGGCGTTCCCCCGCTTGCCAGCGGCCAGTCCTTCCTCCGGGAGATCTGGGATGGGTGATGCGCTGCTGGCGGCCGCCACCGCCGCCCGGGAGCAGGCGTATTGCCCCTACTCCGGGTTCGCGGTCGGCGCGGCGCTTGAAGGGGACGATGGGCGGGTGTTCACCGGCTGCAACGTGGAGAACGCCTCGTATGGGCTGGGCATCTGCGCCGAGCGGGCGGCGGTGGCCGCCGCGGTGGCGGCGGGCGTCCGCCGCTTCCGGCGGCTGGTGGTCGTGGCCGGCGCCGATCCCCCGGTCAGCCCCTGCGGCGCCTGCCGCCAGGTGCTGGCCGAGTTCGGCGCGGAGCTGGTGGTGCAGGGGGTGGGACCCGGTGGGACCCGGCAGTGGACCATTCGCGAGCTGCTGCCGGATTCGTTCTCGCTGACACGTGGTGCCTGACAGGAACGCATGCGACGACCCGATTCGATGCTCCGGACCCTGACCCTCGCGCTGCTGGGCGCGGCGGGCCTCGGGGCCTGCCAGGAGAAGCTGGCTTCCCCGGCCGAGTGCCCGGACCTCTGTCCCGGCAACTACGACGTGCGGGATACCGTGCTCGCGCCGGCCCTCGGTGCCGACAGCAGCTTCGAGGGCTACGTCGTCGCCGGCCAGGGCAGCTCGCTCCGGGTGTCGTGGCAGTTCCCGGCCAGCGAGGACCGCGCGGTGTTCCGGTTCGTCGCCCGGCCCGACTCGTTTGCGATCGGCGATTCGATCTATCCCTACACCATTGACTCGGTGGCGCTGGGCGTGACCCTGCTGGCGCGGGACAGCACGGTCAAGGGGCTCACCATCTACCTCTACCGGATGCCGGCCACGGTGGATTCCACGGTCAGCTTCACTGACCTCGATACCGCCTTCACCGCCGCCAACCTGGTGGACAGCGTCGTCGTCCCCGACTCCATCCTGACCGATGACTTCCAGCGGATGCTGACCGGCGCCAACCTAGCCCGGGTCGCGATCCCGCCCGGGGACAGCGGCGTCCTGGCGCTCGGGGTGCAGATCCGGGCCAACAGCGGCACCGGCGTGCGCATCGGCGGCAGCGCCGGCGGACTCGCCGCGCCCACCTTCGTGACCTACATCCAGGTGGACCAGACCGACACGGTCGTGGCGCGGACCTTCACCCGGGCGGCCAACTTCTCCCGCTACGTCTCGCAGAATCCGCCGGTCTTCGATCCCGACCTGCTGACGGTGGGCGGGGCCCCGAGCGCGCGCACCATCCTGCGGTTCCCGTGGCCCGACCTGCTCAAGGACTCCGCCCAGCTCGTCCGGGCCACCCTGGAGCTCATTCCCACAGCCCCGATTCCCGGGCTCAACGGCGACACCGCCTTCGTGCAGGCGCGGCCGCTGCTGGCGGACCTGGGCAGCAAGAGCCCGGCCTCGAGCGACGGCCTGTTCTTCTCTGCTGCCCCGGTGACCGCCGGCCAGACCGACACCGTGCGGCTCGAGGTGCGCCGCGCCCTGGTCCTCTGGCAGGGGGATGATCCGCTGCCGCCCGCCTTCCTGCTCCAGCTGGTGCCGGAGGGCTCGAGCTTCAGCCGCGCGACCTTCGGTTCCAGCCGCACCCCCGGCTTCGTGCCCCGCCTCCGCGTGACCTACGCGCGGAAGTTCCCCTTCGAGGCCCCCTGATGCCGCGTCTCGTGCGCCCGCTCGCCCTGGTGGCGGCCGTGGCCCTGCTGCTGCTGGACCTCGCCCCCGTCGTGGCCCAGTCCTCCATGTTCGGCGTGCGCGGGCTGGGCCTTCCCGGCCGGCCGCTCACCCCGCGCAGCCGCGCCACCGGCGGGAGCTTCGGCCTGTTCGATGGCGAGAGCAACCTCAATCCCGCGGCCATGGCCAACCTCCGCTCGGTGTCGGCGGGGTTCGTGGGATCACCCACCTGGCGCAGCTGGAAGTCGCCGGCGGGGGATGCCTCACTCCGGGAGACCCGCTTCCCGCTGCTCTTCGTGGGCGGCCCGGTGCCCGGTTCGCGGCTCGGCCTCGGGGTGTCGATCGGCAGCTACGCCGACCGCGATTTCCGGCTTGCGACCGCGGACACCGTGATCCTCGCCGGCCAGCCGGAGGCGGTCTTCGATACCCTCAGCTCGCTCGGAGGGCTGAGCGAGATCCGGTTCGCGGCGGGACTGCACCTCGGGGACAAGACGACCATCGGCGCGGGGGTGTACTGGATCACCGGGTCCAGCCGGATGGAGTCCCGGCGGGCGTTCGAGGACACCTCGTTCATCTCCTTCCGGCAGACGGCGGAGCTGTCCTATGAGGGGGCGGGGCTCTCCGTCGGGCTGACCCACCAGCTGAGCCCCGCGGTCCAGCTCGGGCTCCTGCTCCGGAGCGACGGCAAGGCCGCGGTGGAGCTCGACAGCGCCAAGGCCTACAACATTGACCTGCCGTACACCGTCTCCGCCGGGGCCCAGGTGCGGGCGTCCCCGCGGCTCACCGTGGCCGCGTCGGGGCTCTTCCGGACCTGGTCCTCCGCCAACAGCGACCTCCAGGCCCAGGGCGGGATCGGGGCGGAGAACACGCTCGAGCTGAGCGTCGGCGGGGAGTTTGCCCGCAGCGCGCGGCGGCCGACGGCCTTCCCCATCCGGGCCGGGCTGCGCTACGCCCAGCTCCCGTTCCCGATCCGGTCCGGGGACCAGCCCCGGGAATGGAGCATCTCGGCGGGCACTGGCACCCGCTTCGCGCAGGACCGCGCGGGGGTGGACGTTGCGCTGGAGCACAGCTGGCGCAGCGACGGTGGCCCCTACAAGGAGCGGGCGCTGAGCCTGATCCTCGGGCTGTCGATCCGGCCCTACGGCCCCGGGGGGCGGCAGTAGATCACAAAGCTGGGGGCGGCGGGCTGGGCCGCCCCTGCCCATAGCCCCCCGCCCGGTCCCACCCGTATTATTCCGGCGTGAAACGCCTCTACATCGAGACCTACGGCTGCCAGATGAACGTCGCGGACACCGAGCTGATGCTCGGCGTGCTGGGGCGGGAAGGGTATGTCCAGACCGATGAGCCGGCGGAGGCGGACGTGCTGCTGGTGAACACCTGCGCCGTCCGGGACAACGCCGAGCAGCGCGTGATCGGGCGGCTGGGGGAGCTGCAGCAGTACAAGCGGGCGGGCGGCGTGCTGGGGGTGGTCGGCTGCATGGCGCAGCGGCTGGGGCCGCAGCTGCTGGAGCGGGTACCCCGGGTGGACATCGTGGCGGGCCCCGACGGCTACCGGAACCTGGCCAGCCTGATCGGGCAGGCGGCGGGGGGGACGCGGGGGAGCGACACGGAATTCCGCTCGTGGGAGCACTACGAGGACGTGCCGCCGGTGCGGGAGAACGGGGCGACCGCGTTCGTCACCGTCCAGCGCGGCTGCGATTACAAGTGCACCTTCTGCATCGTTCCGTTTACCCGGGGACCGGAGCGGAGCCGTAAGCTCGAGGATGTGGTGCGCGAGGTCCGCACGCTCGCGGAGCAGGGCACCACGGAGGTGACACTCCTTGGGCAGACGGTCAATAGCTACCACGACGGCACCCACGACTTCGCCGCCCTGCTCGCCGCGGTGGGCGGGGTGGACGGCATCCGCCGGGTCCGGTTCACCAGCCCCTACCCGACCGACTTCACCGACCGGGTCATCGCCGCCATGGCGGAGGTGCCGGCGGTCTGCGAGCATGTGCACCTGCCGGCCCAGAGCGGCTCCAACGCCGTGCTGCGGCGGATGCTCCGGCGCTACACCCGGGAAGAGTACCTCGCGGTGGTGGGCCGGCTCCGCGCCGCGATGCCCGGGATCACCTTCTCCACCGATCTCATCGTCGGCTTCCCCGGCGAGACCGAGGCCCAGTTCCAGGAGACCCTCTCCCTGGTGGAGGCGGCGGGCTTCGACGACGCCTATACCTTCAAGTACTCGGTGCGGGACGGCACCCCCGCCGTGCGGCTCAGGGACCACGTTCCCGACGCCGTGGCGGGGGAGCGGCTGGAACGGCTCATCGAGCGGGTGCGGGCCCAGGCGCGCCGGAGACACCTGGCCCGCGTGGGCCAGACCGTCGAGGTGCTGGTGGAGCGCCCCGCGCGCCGCGGCGATCTCCTGCTGGGCCGTTCCCGCACCAATCTCATGGTCCTGCTCGAGCTGCCGGCAACGGCCATCGGTGAGTACCATCAGGTGCAGCTCACCGGCACCACCGGCTCCACCTTCACGGGTCAGGTGGTTCGGCCCCAGCTCGCGGTGCTCGCATGAACAAACCGGCCATCCGGAACGCGATCGAAGACCACGTGGTCGAGGCCTACGACCAGCTCGTGGTCCACTTCAAGGACTTCTGCGGCTGCGAGACCTGCCGGCTGGACGTGCTGGTCTTCGCCCTGAACCGGCTGCCGCCCCGCTACGTGATCGGGCGGGAGGGGGCGGTGGTGACGGACGTGAACCTGGACAAGGACCAGAGCCGCGCCGCCATCGAGGTGACCGTGATGGAAGGGATCCGCAAGGTGAACCTGGCGCCGCGCTGCGGCCGGAAGTCGGGCGGGGTGCGCCAGCCCTAGGCCAGGCCGGAGCGGGCGGATGACGCCCGCGCTGCAGCTGCTGCTCTGCTACGGGGCCGGTCTCGCGACCGGCCTCCTGCGTTTTCTGGATCCAGTGCTCGCCGCCGCCGCACTCGTCGGCTCCGCCCTCGCCCTCTATCGCTGGCGCCGGCCCGCGGCGCTCTGGCCCCTCGTCACCCTCACCGGCCTGGCAGGCGGCCTCCTCGCCGCCCACCGGGACCGATCCACCTGCGCCGCCCGACTCGCCCCGGGCCCAGTCGAACTCCGGGTCCGCCTCACCGAGCCCACCTTTCCCGATCTCCCCCTCGCCGCCCTCCGCCCCCTCGCACACGGCTGCACCGGCGAGGTGGACGCCCGCTGGCCCTCCAACACGATTCCCGCGGGCACCGAAGGCGTGGCGCGTGGCCGCTGGATTCCCCGTGAGGATGCGCTCGGCAAGGCGCGCGGCATGCTGCTGGTCCAGCAGTTCGAGCCGGAGCGGTTCACCCCAACCGGCCCGGAGCGGTTGCGCAACTGGATCGGCACTGAGACCCGCGCCCTCTTCGGCAGCCGTGCGGGAACGGTGGCCGCGCTGCTGCTCAACCGGCGCGGGGGGATGGAGCCGGAACTCCGGGACCGCTACGCCCGCGCGGGGCTGGTGCACATTCTCTCCATCTCCGGCTTTCACGTCGGGGTGATCGTCGCCTGGGCGGTGATGCTGGCCGGCCTCCTCACCCCGCGCCGCCACCTCGCGGCGGGGCTCGGCGTCGGCGCCGCGCTGGCCTACGTCTGCCTGATCGGCTGGCCGCCGCCGGCGGCGCGGGCGGCATTGCTGGCGGTCCTGGTGACGCAGGCGCGGTGGCGGCAGCGGGAGCTCCTCCCCCTTCCGTTGCTGGCGGTGACCGGCCAGGTGGTGCTCCTGCTCGACCCCTGGGCCGCCCTCGACGCCGGGGCCTGGCTCTCGGTGGCCGCCCTGGGCGGCGCGCTGGTCGTCACCCGCTGGAGCGATCGCCGCATCGGCAAGGGATGGGGCTGGCGCATGCTCGCCGCTTCGCTCGGCGCCACCTTCGCCACCGCGCCGATCACCGCTGCGCTCTTCGGCACCGTCTCGCTCGCCGGACTGGTGCTCAACTTCGTGGCGGTGCCGCTCGCCGCGGTGGTGGTCCCGGGGCTGATCCTGGCGCTGGCGGCGACGGCCCTGCTCCCGGCCGCGGCGCCCCCGCTCGCCGCCGGTTCCGGCGCCCTGCTCGGGCTGCTCGACCAGGTGGCCTGGTGGGGCGGGGCCTGGAGCGGCGCCGTGGTCTACCAGCCCATTGCCCCCGCCTCCGCGCTGCCATGGCTGGGGCTGCTGGCAGTGGGGTGGTGGTGCATCTCCGATGGCGCCCGGGGCGGGATTGCGCTGCGGCGGGGGCTGCTCGCGGTCACCCTCGCTATCTGGGGGCTGGCCGGGGTAGAGCAGGCGAGGTCCATCCGTGCCGAGGGGGCGGGGCTCACGTTACATTTTCTGGACGTGGGGCAGGGGGATGCCGCCGTCCTCCGCACCCCGGGGGGGCGCTGGGTCCTGATCGATGCCGGCCCCCGCACCGAGCGAAGCGATGCCGGGCGGCGGGTGGTGGCA
>JAEUJI010000097.1 GCA_016794805.1 Gemmatimonadota bacterium | reverse complement strand
CGGACCGACGACCCCTTGGGCCAATAGGCGAACTCCGGCTCCGAGCAGGTCCCTTCGAGATCCGCCACCCGGTCCCGCAGGAAGGCCTGGGCGTCGCTGATGGCGCCGTTGTAGATCGACGGCCCGATCTCCCGCAGCAGGAAATCCAGCAGCCCAATCGTCTGCAGGTCAGTCACCTCCAGTTCCAGCCCCTCGGTGCAGAATCGCCGCAGGGAGGTCAGGGCCTGCTTGCGCGCCTCGGGGGACAGGGTGATCGCCATCGTTGGCTCCTCTCACGGCAGCAGGCCTGGATTCCAGCGGGGGAGAACCAATCTGCCCCTGCCGGCGTTACCCGTGGTACCCCTGACCGGATCCCGTGGATGCGCGCGTTCCCCCTGTGCACAGTCGCCCTGCTGCTCGCCACCGTGCCCGCCCAGGCACAGCGGATCGACTGGGATGGTTCCGTCGGCGTCTCCCGCGACGCCTGGCGGGCCGCAGCCACCGGCATCTGGCGGGTAGAGGTCGGCCGCTCGCTCCGGCTCGGCGTCGGCGCCCGCCTGAGCCGCTACGGCGGCGAATCCAGTTCCTACCGCAGCCCGGACGAGGACCGACCCGCCGCACTTCCCCTCCGGGTGCGACTGGCGCCCAGCGTCTGGGGGCTCAACCTCGCGGTGGAGGGGCAGGTGCGGGTCATCGGTCCGCTGGCGGTGGGGGCCAACCTGGATCTGGCCGGGATCGCCACGGGGAGCTCGCGCCGAGACTCGGGGCTCAGGCTCGAGCCGGCGCGCGGGTCGCTCTTCAGGTACGGCGACCGGGACCGCGGCTCCCTCAACTCCGAGTACTTCCTGGGACTGCAGGCGGGAAGCGCGCTGGCGCTGCGGGCCGGGGTAAGTCACTACGTCACGGGCTACCGGGGGACGGCCGGTGGCGTGTCCACCCGCTACCTGCGGTTCGACACCGTGCCGTTCCTGGCCCTGCGCTGGGTGCCGTAGCCTACTGGCCCGCCCCGCCGGCGGATGCGAGGGCCTCGAGGAGTACCGCCACGATCCGCGCTCGCTGGGTGGCGCGGTCCATCGCGGCCCGGTGGTCTCCCGGCTGGAAGCCGTAGGCGCCGAACTGGGAGTGGTTGGCACCCGCCAGCTCCACCCAGTGAGTTCCCGCCGGCAGCAGCGGCGCGTTGGCCCTCACCTTGGCGACCGGCGCGATCCCGTCGGCCGTTCCGTAGATCTTCGCGACATAGTACTGCAGGTGGACCAGGCTCACATCCCGCGGATGGGTGGTGCCGAGCAGCACCAGGCCGGCAAGCCGCGGCGCGCCGGCGTGCGCGATGCCGGATGCAATGGCGCCGCCCCGGGAATGCCCAGCCAGCACCCATGGCCCGGGCAGCCGGTCCATGGCCCGGCGCACGGTCTCCACGAAGTCCAGCCCATCGGCCTGGCCGAAGGCGCCACGCCAGGGAAGCCGGAGCAACTGGACGGTGTGCCCTGCCGCCGCGACCTCCCGGGCCAGCGGGGCGTAGGCCACGGGGTCCACCATCCCGCCGGGAAGCAAGAGCAGGTTCGCCGGGGCGGCGCCGAGGGCTCGTGGATCGGGACGGAAGCTCCAGCCCAGCGCCGTCTCCTCGACGACGACGAGTGAGTCGGACGCCAGCGCCGCGTGGGCCGCCGCCGTGGCGCGGAATGCCAGCAGGCTCCAGCCGACGAACAGCGCCGTGAAGAGCAACCCGGCGGTGATCCAGATTCGGCGGATGCGGGGCCAGAGGCGTGAGGTCATGCGGACTCCCAAAGGGGGGCACAGTCACCACCTGATGCCGGCACTGCTCCTACTCCCGCGCCACGGCGGCGGGCCGGGGCCGCGCCAGCAGCGCCCAACCGATCCCGCCCAGCACGGCGAGGCTCGCGAGGACCAGGCGCGGGGTAATCCGCTCCCCAAGCAGGAGCACGCCGCCTCCCGCGGCCAGCACCGGCACGGCGAGCTGTACCACCGAGGCGATGACCCCCCGCAGCGCCGGCAGGGCCCGGTACCAGGCGACATACCCCAGCCCGGACGCGACCGCGCCGGAGAGTGCCGCGAGCAGCACCCCCCGAACTTCGAGGTGCAGCGTCGGGGCGGCCGCGAGCCCCAGGGCCGCGACCATCGGCGTGGTTCGGGCGAAGTTGCTGGCGGTCTGCGCCAGCGGGTTCTGCACCCGGTGGCCGCGGAGGGAGTACACCCCCCAGGCGGCCCCGGCCAGCAGCATCAGGGCCGCGCCGAGCGGCGGTGGCGCCGTGAACCCCGGCAGGAGGAGATAGACCAGGCCGCCGAAGGCAAGGGCCAGCCCCGCCCACTCCCCCGCAGTGGGGTGGTGGCCACGGCGGACCGCGCCCAGGATCATCGTCAGCTGGACCGCGCCAAAGAGCAGCAGGGCGCCGGTGGCCGCGCCCAGGCTCACGTAGGCGTAGGAGAACGGCACGGCATAGAGGAAGAGCATCGCCGCCGAGGCCCAGGAGGGCTCCGCACCGGCAGCGGGGGACGTCCGCGGCCGCGCCAGCAGGGCCAGCGCCGCGGCCCCGGTGAGGAGCCGGACGCCCGTGAAGCTGGCGGGATCGATCGCCCCGGTGCTGAGCGCCAGGCGGCAGAGCAGGGAATTGGCCGCGAACGCGAGCAGGGCAAGCCCGGTGAAGACGGCGGTGTGGGACACGCCCGGCAGGATGGGCCCGCCCGGCCGCGCTCGCAAGCGGTCCGGTCCGGCATGTCGCGTCCGTCCCACACCGGGACTTGGGCTTGCGCCGGGTTCCACGGGGCATCCCTGCCCTGATTCCGGCCCGCCGCCTCCTTTCATTCCCCTTTCATTCATTTCTTGGTATTCAGGCTGTATAAAGTCCCACCCCCGCCTGACTGGGCTCTTGACGACCCCCAACCCGGCGGGAATATTAGCGCGACCGGGGCGCCAACCCGGACACAGCCTCCAGTCCTGACACGCAGGTACCCGCACGTTACTGAAACCGACCGGTCGTCCGCTCCCCGGGGCAATCTCCCCGGCCGGGGCCGATGATGTCCGCGAGTCGCCGACCCGAACGCGTGGTGTCCATGCAGGTCCCCCGCCTGCCTAACGAACATTGCCGCAACCTCGCTGATCGCGCGCGCAACGCCGGTTCCGGCGCTGCCGTGGCCTTGCCTGTTTTCTCATGCTCCGGCCCGCGACGGGCCGGGGCTTTTTTGTAGCCCGCACCTGAAAGGACGTCCCCGCATATGACACGGCTACGCTACAGTCTGGGAGTGCTC
>JAEUJI010000060.1 GCA_016794805.1 Gemmatimonadota bacterium | reverse complement strand
GCAGCCCAGCGGCATCCTCGACCTGCCGCAGGGATCCCCCCAGCTTGGCCCATTCCAGCTTGGCGAGGAGCAGATCCTCCGCGGTCGCGATGTGGAGCGCAATGCCCAGCAGTTCGACGCGGGTCCGGCGCTCGAACTCGGCGCGGCTGAAGGGCCGCGACTTGCGGCAGATGAAGTCCACCTTCCAGCCGGTTCCCAGATCAACCACGTTGAAGAGTGACTCGTGGCGCAGGGCGTCCAGCGCGGCGTCGGTGTCAACGTAATACTCGGTGGGGGGCAGTTGGGCGATGAGGGAGTGCAACTGCGCCGCCGTCGGCGCGATCACGAAATCAATGTCCTGCGTGGCGCGGGACCGGCCATGATACGCGCTGGCGAAGGAGCCGGTGAGCATGTAGGGAATCCCGACGCCATCGAGCAGGGTGACGATCCGGCTGAAGAGGTCGGCCGCGGTCATTCTGACGCGGGAGGGAACTCCGTCCCAGGGTAGAGTAGCTGCAGCAGTTCCCGGTCGAGCTGGGCCTCGGAGTGCCCGGGATGCTCGGCCCGGAGCCGGGCACGGAGCAGCTCGCGCACGGTGAGGCTCATTTCCACCGCCAGCTCCACGCGTTCGGCGGGGGAGCGGCGCTGGATGGCGCGGAGCTGGATCTCGGCGGCTTCTGGGCTGGTATCGAGCATTGGCTGAGGGCGGGTCTGGGTGGGAGTAATATAGGCGGCTCGGCGGCTCGGCGGTTCGTCTCCGCGAACCCCAGCCCCCGCCCCGAGAGATCCTCCATCAACCCACTCGGGTCCCGCGCCTCCATCACCGCCCCGCCCACGTAGGCGTACAGGTTGGCGCCGCCGGCGTAGCCGATCGGGTCCTCCTGGGTCCAGCGCCGGAGGTCGGCGCTGTAGTAGCGCGCCCGGTGGAAGCTGAAGCCGGTCTCCGCGTCGTGTTCCCGGCCGGTCCAGCCCACGTGGAGGCCCCTGGGCATGCTGCTCCCGGCCGAGTCGCGGGCGAGGAGGGCGCCGTAGGGAGTGAAGCGCTGGTGCATGAGCCAGGTGCCGGTCAGACGGTCAGACGGTCAGACGGTCGGGCGGTCGGGCGGTCGGGGCGGTCGGGGCGAAGGTACCCCAGCTGTCATCCCGAGGGAGCGGAGCGACCGAGGGATCTCTTGAGGCCCGCTGAGGATCCACCGCCAAGACCGCGGAGACCGCCAAGGGGTTGGGTGTATTCGGTCTGCCCCCACTTCACGGCTCCCACTCCCAGCCTGCCCTGGTGTACGCGGAAAGGACCGTCTTGCCGTTCTGCGGCGGCAGGTAGAGCTGGTCTGCGATGGCCTCAAAGGCGGCCCGTTCCTCCGCACCGAGTAGTCGCATGGCGTGGGGCAGGAGGAAACCCGCGTCGCGGGCGGGGCCATAGGTGAGATCCGCGTACCGCCATTCACTATCCCGATTGAAGGCCAGCAGCGTCCGGGCGGCTTCGCAGGCGTACCGCAGCACCACCCTTCGCTCGACGCTGTCCTCCACGACTCGGATCGCCCGCAAGGCGGTGAGCCGGTTCTCGGGCCGCGCTCGGGCTTCGGTGAAGGCGAGGACCGGCCCAGCAGCCCCGGAGACTTTGTGGTAGAGCCAAGCCAGATCCTCCATCACGAAGAAGGGGTGGAGGAGAACGTCGCCGTTCACCACCAGGTAGGCCAGGCCGAGGGGGGCGAGTTCAGGGCGTCGCTGTGCCGCGTCTCTGTAGAGATCCAGCAGTCCGGCCCGCACAGTATCAGGTGACAGGCGTTGTGCTACGGCGCGCTCATGCAGGGTTCGGAGCCCTTGCAGCAGGAGGCTCGCCGCGACTCTCCCCTCCTCATCCCTCGCCGCCAGCGCCGCTGGCGCATTGTTGAGCGCATACAGCTGCGGCTCCAGGCACGGGCGCGGCACCTGGGCGCCGAGGCCGGACGAGAGCGCGAGCACCGCGAGGGGCCCCGGAAAGCTGTGACGGGTCAGTCTGATCAAGCGCGTACCCTCCAGCGGTGGCAGCCGCCCTTCCGCTCACCATGCGGATTCCACCGATGTCATCTGGCCGAGCTTCCGAGGGCAACGTCAATCACACCAGT
>JAEUJI010000015.1 GCA_016794805.1 Gemmatimonadota bacterium | reverse complement strand
GCCTTGGTCCAGCGGAGATAGGCGCCCGGGTCGGGGAGGGTGTCGCGGGGGCCCGGCGGGGTGTGGATGGTGTTGACGAACTCGAGCCACAGCGCGTCGCCGAGCAGCAGGAACTCGGGGTCGCTCATCGCTCAGGGGTCCTCGGCGATTTGCACCGAGTCCCGGCCGGCGCGCTTGGCCTGGTAGAGCGCCGCGTCCGCCGCGCCCAGGACCGCGTCCGGGGAGGCACCATGGCGCGGCGCCTCCGCCAGCCCGATGCTGAGCGAGGGCTGCCCGAACTCCGGATGCGCCTTGCCCACCTGGGCCACCGCCCGCTGCACCCGGGCGGCGAAGACCTGGGCCTCCTCCGCGCTCGTCATCGGCAGGATGACGAGGAACTCGTCCCCTCCCATGCGGCCCACCGCGTCGAGCGAGCGGCACTGCTGCCGGATCGCGGTGGCGATTTCCATCAGCAGCCGGTCGCCCGCGGCGTGGCCCAGGGTGTCGTTGACCAGCTTGAAGCGGTCCACGTCGATCCCCGCCACGCTGGTCTTGATCTGGTGCCGGTGGGTGCGGGAGAGCTCGGCGGCGAGCCGCTCCTCCATGGCGCGGCGGTTCAGCAGCCCCGTCAGCGGGTCGGTGCTCGCCGCGCTCTGCAGCTGTTCCACCAGCTGCGCGTTCTTGAGCGCGATCGCCGCCGCGAACGCGAGGGTCCCCGCCAGGTCCGACTCCGACGGCCCGAACGCCTGCTCGTGCAGCCGCGGCCCCAGCGCCAGCACCGCCAGCCGCTCGGCGCCGGCGTCCAGCGACACCACCAGCTGGGTCGTGGGGGGAAACAGCATGGCGATGGCGGTGTCGTTCGCGGTGGTGACCGGGCTGTCCCCGGGGAGGGCCCGCTCCAGCTGCTCCCGCGCCACCGGCGCCAGCGACATCGAGCCCTTGAGCGACCGCACCACCTTGGGGATGTAGACCTCCCCCAGGGGCCGGTACAGGCAGGCCCACCAGCAGAAGAACACCTCCGCCATGAAGTCGAGGACCAGGTTCTCGGTCTCCTCGCCGGAATGCACCGACGAGAGCAGCCGCGCCACCTGCCGCAGCGCCCGGAGCTGGAACACCGCGTCATCGAGCTGTCCCTGCCGCTCCCGGAGCACCCCGTGCAGTTCCAGGATCACCGACAGCCCCAGGGCAATGGGCGTCGCGTGGCCCTTCAGCTCGGGCGCCACCCCGGCGTCTGCCAGGATGGCGATCTCGGTCTGGCCGCTGGAGAGCCGGATGACCTCCACCGCGCCGGGGAGCCAGTCAGGGGGCGGCAGGAGCGGCACCAGGGCCCCGGGGGAGTTCACCTGGAACCAGATGCGGTCACTGCCAAAGCGGGCGACGAGCGCGTCCCGGCAGCGATCGAACAGCTCGGTGTCGGAGCTGGCGCTCCGGCAGGCGGTGGCGAAGGCGCTGGGCAGCGACGCGAGCGCCGCACTCGAGGGGGAGTCCATCCTGTTGTCCAATATAGCGATAGCCGTCCCGGGAGGCGAGCTTGGACAGGCGCGGGGGGAACCTCCGGGGTCAGTCCAGCAGGCCGCCGAGCTTCCCGGCCAGCTGGCGCAACTCCCCGAGGAGGGCCGGGCGAGGGCCGGTCGGGTGGCGGGTCAGGATGTCCACCACGCCGTCAAACCAGCGCCGCACTGCGGGGCCGCCCCCCGGGGCGTACGTCGAGAGGTACTCCGGCCCCAGCCGACGCACATCGGTAAGCAGCGCCCCGCAGGCATAGATCTCGTGGGCGGCGAGGACGTCGAGGGCGGTGGTCTCGGCCCCGGCCAGGGAGGAAAGGAACTCCATCCGCGCCACTTCCCAGCTGCGTTGCTTCCCCCGGGAATCGAAGCGCGGTTCCAGGACCTGCCCCACCAGTTCCGCCACCCGCTCGCCAAACTTCTCCCGCACCTTCTCGAGCAGGATCTGCCGTCGGGGGGCCTCCGCGTCATTTACGACCGGGCGCAGCACCCCGGCGACGATGGCCGTCTCCTCCGCGCCGTGCCGCGCCAGGATCACGGCGACGTTGGCGGGCGCCGTCGGCCAGCTGCCGGTGCCGCTCTCCCGCGGCCGGCTGGTGCCGTGCTTGGCCGCGAAGGCGAAGGCGTGCGCGATCCGATCGGAGTAACCGTGGCTCATGGGATGCCCAGCAGCTTATGGGTCTGGAGGCTCAGCCGCCACTCGGGGTGACTGAGACAGTAGGCGACGGCCCGGTCGGTGTTCGCGGCGCGGTCGGGGCCGTCCATCGGCTGCAGGAAGAAATGCCGGAACGGGAGCTGGCGGAAGCGCTCCGGTTCCGCCCCCTCCTGCGGGAAGACCAGCTTGAGCTCATCCCCCGCGGTGAGCACCAGCGGGGCGCCAGCCTTGGGGCTCACGCAGATCCAGTCGAGTCCGGCCGGCGCCGGCTGGGTGCCGTTGGTCTCCACCGCGATCTCGAATCCCGCCGCGTGCAGCGCGTCAATCGCCGCGGTGTCGAGCTGCAGCAGCGGCTCGCCGCCGGTGCAGACCACCAGCGGGCGGGCCCGCGGATCGGCGCCGGCCGGCCAGGCGCCGCGGACGGCGGCGGCCAGCTCACCGGCGGTGGCGAACTTCCCGCCGCCTGGCCCGTCGGTCCCGACGAACTCAGTGTCGCAGAAGCGGCAGACGGCGGTGGCCCGGTCGGCTTCGCGGCCAGTCCAGAGGTTGCAGCCGGCGAAGCGGCAGAACACCGCCGGCCTACCTGCCTGCGCGCCCTCACCCTGGAGGGTGTAGAAGATTTCCTTGATGGCGTAGGGCATCGGGCTGCCGGGCGATCAGGCGGTTGGGCCGTGGAGCGGACTGTCCGACCGTCCGACCGTCTGGTCGTCCATCGGTCCGCCGGTCCGTCGGCCCGTCGTCCCCACGTACGGCGCCGGATCCTCCAGCCCATTCTCCCGGAATCCCTTGAGGCGGAGCAGGCAGGAGTCGCAGGCGCCACAGGCTTCTCCTGCGGGGGAGGGATCGTAGCAGCTCCGGGTCACGCCGTAATCCACGCCCAGTTCCCGTCCCAGCGCGACGATCTCCCGCTTGGTGAGGTGGATCAGCGGCGTGTGAATGCGGATCCGTGTGCCGCCCTCCACGCCGGCCCTGGTGGCGAGGTTGGCCATCTGTTCAAACGCCGCGATGTACTCCGGGCGGCAGTCGGGGTAGCCGCTGTAGTCGAGGGCGTTCACCCCGAGGAAGATGTCGCTGCTCCGGAGCACTTCGGCCCAGGCCAGGGCGTAGCTCAGGAAGATCGTGTTGCGCGCCGGGACGTAGGTGACCGGGATGTCGCCGCCGACCTCGGCCACGCTCGCGTGCTTGGGCACGGGCAGGTCGCTGGTGAGCGCCGAGCCGCCGAAGTAGCGCAGGTCAATGGCGACGACGGTGTGCTGCACCACCCCCGCGCGGCGGCAGACCTCGCGCGCCGCCGACAGCTCCACCGCGTGCCGCTGGCCGTAGCGGAAGCTCAGCGCGTAGGCCGCGAAGCCGTCGCGCTTCGCCACCGCGAGGGCGGTCGCGGAGTCGAGACCGCCGGAGACCAGCACCACGGCGCGTGGAGTGGAGGGCATGGGGGGAAGGTAGCGGTAGCGACGGTACGGACGGTAGCGACGGTACCGTCCCTACCGTCGCTACCGTCGCTACCGTCGTTACCTCCCCAGCACATGCCTGAGCGCCGGTCCCAGCTCCGCGTGGCGGAAGGTGTATCCCGATTCCCGCAGCCGCTCGGGGATCACCCGGAGGCTCGCGAGCAGCAACTCGTCGGCCATCTCGCCGACCGCGAGCCGGAGCGCCGCTGCCGGGACCGCGAAGATCGCCGGGCGGCCCAGGACCTGGCCCAGCACCCGGGTGAACTCGGCGTTGGTCACCGGAATCGGGGCGGTGCAGTTCACCGGGCCGCTCAGCGCCGGGGTACCGATGGCGTGATGGATGGCGCCCACGACATCGTCGATCCCGATCCAGCTCATGTACTGCCGCCCGTTGCCCATCCGTCCGCCGACCCCGGCCTGGAAGGGGAGGAGCATCTTCTCCAATGCGCCGCCCGCCGGCGTGAGCACCAACCCGATCCGGGCATGCACGGTGCGGATCCCGGCCCGTGCCGCGGCGGCGGTCGCGCCTTCCCACGCCTGCCCCACCTGCTCCACGAACATCAGGTCGGGGCCGGTGTGGAGCGGCGTGGTCTCCAGCAGGGCCGTGTCCCCCCGGCTGCCATAGACGCCAACGGCGCTGGCGGAGATCAGCACTCGCGGCCGGTCGGGCAGCGCCGCGAGGCGTTCGGCGAGGAGCGCGGTGCTCTGGACCCGGCTCTCGAGGATGCGGCGCTTGACCGCCGCGGACCAGCGGGCGCCGGCGATGGACTCCCCGGCCAGGTGCACCACGGCATCCACCCCGGCGAGCGCCGCCGGGTCCAGCTCGTTGTGCGCGGGATCCCAGCGGAAGGCGTCCGGCCCCGGCGCGCCGCGCCCCAGCCGGCGCACCCGGTGGCCGCCGGTAGCGAGGAAGGCGGTGAGCGCCCGGCCCACCAGGCCGGAAGCGCCGGTCGCCAGGATGGTGAGCGGCCCCATGGCCTGCAGCCGCCGGTGGCTGGCGAGGTCGGCGGCGATGGTCGCATGGCGGTAGC
>JAEUJI010000349.1 GCA_016794805.1 Gemmatimonadota bacterium | reverse complement strand
CCGGCCGGCCGGCTGGCGAACCGCCGGGTGGAGCTGAGCAAGACCAACTGAGTACCGGCGTGCGGCGCCGGCCCCTGCGGCCGGCGTCGTGCCCGCGGCCGGGGGAGGGTACGGGGAAGGGTGGCCGTCGGCCGCCACCCCCCGCACCCTCCCCCGGTCTGCTTTCCTCCCCTCCACCCCACCCCGGCCCGCGGTTATTCTTCCACCCCTATGCGAATTCCGATCCCGCTCCTCGCCGGCCTCTCCCTGGCCGTCCTCGGGTGCGCCCCCGGAGCGCCGGGTACCCCCGCCTCGACTACCGTCGTTCCCGCCGAGCCGGGGGAGCGGCATCTCGCGAACATCCGGCAGCTGACCTTCGGCGGCAACAACGCCGAGGCGTATTTCTCCCGGGATGGGCGGAAGGTCATCTTCCAGCGGCAGGAGCGGGTGGACGCCGGCTGCGATCAGCAATACATCATGAACGCGGACGGCTCCGGGGTGCGGCGGGTGTCCAACGGGCTGGGGCGCACCACCTGCGGCTTCTTCTACGCCAATGACCAGCGCCTGCTGTACAGCTCCACTTTCAGGCACGCCCCGGAATGCCCGCCCGCTCCCGACAAGTCTCATGGGTATGTCTGGCCGCTCGGCAACCTCGAGATCTACACCTCGAAGCTCGACGGCTCGGACCTGCGGCAGCTGACCAGCGACGGGTCCTACAATGCCGAGTCCACGGTGTCGCCGGACGGGAAGCGGATCATCTTCACCAGCACCCGGGACGGGGACATCGAGCTGTACACGATGAATGTGGACGGCTCCGACGTGCGCCGGCTCACCCACCGGGTCGGCTACGACGGCGGGGCCTGGTTCTCGCCCGATGGGAAGCAGATCGTCTGGCGGGCCGGGTACCCGAAGACCGCCGCCGACACCGCGGACTACCTCAACCTGCTGCGCAACCGGATGGTGCGGCCGTCGCGGGTCGAGGTGTGGGTGGCCGACGCCGATGGTGGGAATCCGCGCCAGGTCACCAACCTGGGCGGGGCCAACTTCGCGCCGGTGTTCACGCCCGATGGCCGGAAGATCATCTTTTCCTCCAACTTCGAGAAGCCGCGGAGCGGGGAGTTCGACCTGTTCCTGATCAACGTGGACGGCACCGGTCTCGAAAAGATCACCACCCATCCGGACTTCGACTCCTTCCCGATGTTCAGCTATGACGGGAAGCGGCTGATCTGGGCCTCCAACCGGAACCAGAAGGAAGCCGGCGAGACCAACCTGTTCATCGCGGACTGGGTGGAGTGACCGGAGCGGAATCGGGCCGCCACACGCTGAAGGAGTGGGCCAAGAGCCTCGGCTTCGCGGTCGTGGCCTGGCTCATCCTGCGGACGTTCGTGGTGCAGGCGTTTCACATCACCTCGGAGAGCATGGACCCGACGCTGCTCACCGGGGACGTCCTCTGGGTGGCCCGCCCGACCTTCGGGGCCAAGATCCCCTTCACCCGCTCGCTGCTGCCGGCCTTTCGCGAGCCGCGCCACGCGGACATCGTGATCTTCGAGTCGGTGGAGACGGCGGGGCTCGACGTCGTGAAGCGGGTGATCGGGCTGCCCGGGGACACCCTGGCGATGGAGGCCGGTACCGTGCTCCGGAACGGGGTCGCGCTCGCCGAGCCGTATGTCCGCCGCGCCCGCCCGGACGATCCCGATCCCAACGGCAGCCGGGCCCAGATGCGGGCGTGGCAGGCCCCCCGGCTCGTGGGCGCCCGGACCGGCCCCTACCAGCCGGATCGCAACAACTGGGGCCCGCTGGTGGTGCCCCCCGAGTCCCTCTTCGTCATGGGCGACAACCGGGACTCCTCGTACGACGGCCGCTTCTGGGGCTTCCTCCCGCGCCGCAACCTTCGCGGCTCGCCGCTCATCATCTATTACAGCTTTGACCCGGCCAGCTGGCGGCCGCTTCCGCTCCTGACCGCAACCCGCTGGAACCGCCTCTTCACCGTTCCCCGATGACCGACGCCGCGGGCGCCGCCCCCCGCGAAGCCACGCTGGGCGAGGCCCTCCGCGAATGGACCAAGGCCATCCTGGTCGCCATCGCCGCCTGGCTGCTGCTCCGCACCTTCCTGCTCGAGGCGTTCCGGATCCCGTCCTCCAGCATGGAGAACACCCTCCGCCCCGGCGATCACCTGTTCGTCAACAAGGCCATCTACGGCCCGGAGATTCCGGTCCTGGGCATCCGCCTCCCCGCCTGGCGGGAGCCGGCCCGGGGCGACGTGCTGGTGTTCGATTCGGTGGAAGAGCGGGACATGAAGGTGGTGAAGCGGGCCGTCGGCCTTCCCGGGGACACGCTGGAGATGCGGCGGAGCGTCCTGTTCCGGAACGGCGCCCCGGTGGAGGAAGCCTTTGTGCGCCATGACGACCCGACCCGGTCTGAGCTGGTGGAGGCGCGGCACCGGATGTACGCCTGGCAGGTGCGGTACCTGGCGCGGGACACCACCGGCTACAGCCCCGACCTGCAGGACTGGGGGCCGATCGTGGTGCCGGCGGGCTCGCTGTTCATGATGGGAGACAACCGGGACAACTCGTACGACAGCCGCTATTGGGGCTTCCTGCCGCGCCGCGCCGTGCGGGGCACGCCACTGGTCATCTACTTCAGCTACGACCCCGCCAGCGAACGGCCGCTGCCCCTGCTCACCACCATCCGATGGCGCCGCTTCTTCACCCAGCCCCGGTAGCCGTCCGGCGCAGTTCCTTCCACCCCAGCATTCCCGAGATCCCCGCCAGCCCCGCGGCGCCGCTCGCGGCCAGGAACGCCACGCGAGGGGAGAAGGCCGCGGCCAGGCTGCCGGCCGCGATCGGCCCCGCGATCCGCGCCACCGCGCCGACGCTCTGCAGCAGTCCGAGCGCCCGTCCCTGCTCATCCGCCGGCGCCACCCGGCTCACGCAGGCCGCGGCGCTGGGCGCGATCGTCGCTGACCCCGCGGCGACCAGCACCAGCGCGAGCAGCAGCAGCCCGAATCCGGCGCCCGGCGCGAGCGCGGCGGGGAGGAGCGCCAGCCCCGCCGCCAGGACCAGTCCCCCGGCGCCGATCAGCACCCGTTCGCCGTACCGCGCCACCAGCCGCCCGATGAGGCCGCCCTGCACCACGGCGCTCACCAGTCCGATGAGCACGAAGAGGTAGGCCGACTGGTGACGATCGAGGCCGAGGGCGCGCTCCACCTGGAGCGGGAACACCACGTACAGCACGGTGAAGGCGATGGTGGAGAGGCCCACCGCGGCGAAGGGCGCGAGGAATCTGCTCCAGTGGACGGGCACGGCGACGGCCGCCGGCGCCCCGCCGGGGCGCGACTCGGGGAGCCAGCGCCACGCCAGGAGGAGATTGATGCCGGTGAGTCCCGAGGCGATCAGGCCGGGGCCGGCGTCTCCCCAGTGACTGGAGATCCCGCCGAGCGCCGGTCCCACCACGAACCCGAGGCCGAAGGCGGCCCCGAGGAGCCCCATCGCGCTGGCCCGGCGCTCCGGCGCCGTAACGTCCGCGAGGTAGGCCTGGGCCACGTTGACCGTCGCCCCCATCGCGCCGGCGACCATGCGCGAGACCAGCAGCAGCCAGAAGCTGCCCGCCAGCGCGAAGACGAGGTAGGAGACGGCGCTTCCGGCGAGGCCCACCAGGAGCACCGGCCGGCGGCCGATCCGGTCGGAGAGGCGGCCCCACCAGTGAGCCAGCAGGAACTGCATGAGCGAGAAACTGGCGACCAGGAACCCGATGGCGGTGTCGCTCACCCGGAACGCCGCCGCGTAGCTCGGCAGCAGCGGGAGCACGATTCCGAATCCGATCAGGTCAATGAAGACCGTCAGGAAGATGAGCTGCTGCGGGGAGAACATGGCGGAGGAATGTAGAACCGCCACGGGGCGCCGCCTACTCTCAGCCGTGCCGGGGCTCCTCGGGCGAGCTCATCGAGGCGCGCACCAGGTAGGAGGCGGTCCGGCTGCAGGTGCGGCAGGTCAGCGTGACCCGGCCGGCCGGCTCTTCGTTACGTTTGGGGCTGCGGTCGATGCTGGGGGTCGAGCAGGAGGGGCATACCAGCGGCCGGTGGTCGCGGTCGGCCGCGATCAGCAGCAGGGCCTCGGCGGCCCGGTATTCTTTGATCCCGCGACGTCCCACGGGTCGTCCTTCTGGCGGGAGGAACGCCGGGGTGAGATTCCCCGGCCCGCCCGTACGTCAATCTAAAGTTGGCTGGGGGAGGGCGCAAACGTGACTCGCGCATTCATGCTCATCGGCGGCCTGCTGCTGGCGAGTCCTGCGCTCGCCGCGCAGCGGGTGCATGAGGTCCGGCTGGAACACCCGGCAGCGGGGGTGTTCCGCTTTGCCCCGGACCGGCTGGTGGTGGCCGGCGGAGACGTCCTCGAGTTCACCGTCGAGTCGGGCGGCCCGTACGTGGTCGCGTTCGTGGCTGCGGACATCCCGCCCGCGCTGCGCGGCCGGCTGCAGGCGGCCCTGCCGCCCGGCAGCACGGAGCTGCGCGGGCCGGTGCTGGCCGCGGCGGGGGCCAGCTTCCGGGTGACCCTGCCAGGCCTGCCGGCGGGCAGGTATCGCTTCGAAACTGTGACCCACGCCGCATATCGGATGCAGGGCACGCTGACGGTGCGGTAGCTCTTCGGCCCCCTCTTCCCAATCCAGTGGCGGCCGGTACATTGGAAAGTGACCCACCCCATCCCCCAGGGACCTATGCACCTGACGAGAAGGACGCTTGCGGCCGGCGCGGCCCTCCTGGCCGCCTGCGCGGGAGGCCAGGCCCCGCAGGCCCCGGCCCCCGCCGACCTCTCCGCCCTCGAGGCGGCGAGCCAGCAGCGTCCCCGTGACGCCGGCCTCATGACCCAGCTCGGCATCGGCTACTACGAGGCGAAGAACTTCGAACGCGCCCACGCCGTGCTGTCGAGCGCCCTGATCCTCAACCGGCAGAACTTCCCGGCCCACGTCTACCTGGGGCTGACGTTCGAGGAACTGGGCCGCTACGACTCGGCCCGCGTGGCGTATACCACCGCGTCGGCCCAGGCCAGGAATGCGGGGCAGCGGAGTGAGATCGAGAACCGCCTGACGCTCCTCACCCGGGCCGAGCTGCGCGCCGCCGCCCGCGAGGCAATCGGCCGGGAACAGGCCCTCAGCGCCCAGCCGCCGACGGCGAACGCCGTGGCGGTGTTCCCCTTCCGCTACGTGGGCAGCAATCCCGAATACGCGCCCCTCGGACGGGGCCTGACCCACCTGATGATCACCGATCTCTCCAAGCTCAGCCGCCTGACCCTGCTGGAGCGGGAACGGGTGCAGGCGCTGGTGGAGGAACTGGCCCTCAACGAGACCGGCCGGGTGGATCCGGGCACCGGGGCCCGCTCCGGCCGGCTGCTGCGCGCCGGGCGCGTCATCCAGGGCTCCGTCGGCGAGGCGCCGGGAAGCACCAACCTGCGACTCGATGCCGCGGTGGTGGACGCGACCAGCAGTTCCGTGGTCGCCACCGGCACCGGGAGCGATCAGCTGCAGCAGCTCTTCCAGCTGGAGAAGACGGTACTGTTCCGGCTGCTGGACCAGATGGGCATGGTGCTGACGCCCTCCGAACGGCGGGCCATCAGCGAGCGCCCGACCGCCGACATGCAGGCCTTCCTGGCCTTCAGCGGCGGCCTCGAGGCGGAGGACCGCGGGGACTACGCCGCCGCCGAGGCGAGCTACGCCGCGGCCGTGGCCCGGGATCCGAACTTCGCCCAGGCCCGCGCCCGGCGGGCCAACAGCGCCCGCGCCGCCCAGGCCCAGCAGGTGACGCCCCGGGTCCTGGCCGGACTCCTTCCCGGCACCGGCTTTGGCGGTGAGGAGACCGCTGACGCGGGACGGGACCAGTCGCCAGGCACCACCGGCCGGGGACCGATCCTCCGCACCGGCATCCAGGTCACCACCCCATCGGTCGGGACCACACTCACGACGCGGGTGGGCAGCAACGGCCCGGTGTCCCAGGCCCCGACCACCCGGCCGACGCTTCCCGAGACGCTGAGCAGTGACAATCCCAGCACCCCAGGCGGGCTGCTCGGCACCATCATCATCATCATCACGCGCCCCTGATGCGGACTCCCACTTTCGCAGTCGCGCTGGCCGCCCTGGTGGCAGCCCTCCCCGCCGCAGCCGGGGCGCAACAGAATCTCTATCCCCAGGCCGCGTTTGTCGGCGGCGTGGAGGCCCGGCAGTATTCCTTCGGTGAGAAGTTCGCGGTGGACAAGCTGCGCCAGGTGGCATTCCCGATGGGCGTCATCGTGCCGGTCGGGCGGCGCTTCTCGTTCGACGTCGGCACCAATTACGCGATCACGACCGTGGTGCGTCCCGATTCCGCCGGCGGCAGCGATTCGTTCTCCAGCTTCACCGATACCCAGATCCGCGCGTCCTACGTCCTCGGCACCGACGCCGTCGTCGCCAGCGTGCTGGTGAACCTCCCCACCGGCAAGCAGACAACCACGCTCTCGCAGTTCAACGTCGCGTCCAGCGCCTCGTCCACCTTCCTGCTGTTCCCCGTGAACTCCTACGGCTCCGGGACCTCGGTCACCCCCGGCATCGCGGCGGCGACCAGCGCCGGGAACTGGAACCTCGGCCTGGCGGCCAGCCTGCGGTTCAGCGGCGAGTACGAGCCCTTCAGCGACAGCGCCAGCAACTCGGTGAAGTACCAGCCCGGCGTCGAAACCCGGATTCGTGCCGGCGCCGATCGCCTGGTGGGCCAGAGCCGGCTCTCGCTCGGGTTCACCTTCTCCACCTTCAGCAACGACGAGCTGCGCGGCGGCGGCTTCGGGTCGGGGGCCTACGACCCGGGCAACCGCTTCATCGTGGATGCCGGGCTCCAGTCCCCGCTCGCCGGCGGCATCGTCTCGGTGTATGCCTGGAACTACCACCGCGCCGCCGGCGCCGCCGGGGACTCGGCTGGCTCCTCGATCGGCAACAAGGAAAACGTGTTCACCTTCGGGGTGAGCGGCGCGTTCCCGCTCGGCACCCGGATGTCCCTCGAGCCCCTCGCCGAGACCCGGATCTGGACCCCGGAAGACGGCAGTGGCTACCTGGTCGGGTTGGGATCGGGGCTGCGGATCGACCTGAGCCCGTCGGTCGCGTTCGTTCCCGGCCTGCGGGTGGATTTCGGGTCCATCAAGGACGCTGCGGGGGTGAGCAACTCCATCACCGGCTGGGGTCTGACCGGGTTCCTCCGTTACGGATTCTGAGCCGAGGGGGCACTTAGTCCGTAGTAGAGGCTACTACTAGCCAGTTGCGGCCGGGACCTTCGGGTTTCGGCCGCTTTTTTTGTGGAATTCTTGACCATCCCGGGCCCGGATGGTACGTTGCCGCTCGCTATGCGGGGGGGTATTCGCCTCTGCCGCTCCCTGATCCCGCGAGGAGGGCCCGTTGGCCTCGGAACTTGGCGCTTCCCAGATTTCCACCCTCCTGGAAGCGCTGCCCGGCATCGCGAACGTGCTGCGGAGTCCGGTGGCCGACGCCCTGCTCAACGTGATCCGTTCGGCGGCCCGGCTGGCGGAGTTCCAGCAGGCGGACGCCGAGGAGTTGATCCGCTACGCCACCCGGCGTGGGCTGGTGGGGAACGACGAAGGCGAGCGGGTACTCGCTGAGGTGAAGGAGGCGGCGCTGCGCCGGGCTGAGCGGACTGCCGAGCGGGAAAAGGCGGCCAGGGCCAAGGTGAAGTCCAAGCCCAAGGCGCCCGCCAAGAAGCCGGCCCACAAGAAGAAGAAGTAAGGGCGGCCCTTGTGGCCGCCCGTTTGTGTCTCGAGGCCACAGATCCCGCCGCCCGGCCCTAGGTCCGGAACTCTCCCACCAGCTTCGACAGCCGGGTACTCGCGTCCAGGAGGGCGGTGGCGTTGGCCGCCATGTCCTCGGTGGACGCGCTCTGCTGTTCGGCGGCCGCGGACACCTCCTCGCTGGCCGAGGCGTGCTCCGAGGCGGCCCGCGCGACGAGGGCGGTGCGGCCGGCCAGCTCCCCGACCACATCCCGGTTCTGGCCTGCCTGCTGCGACAGGGTCGTGGCCGCGGTCTGCACCTCCCCGATCGCGACCCCGATGGTGTCGAGGCCTTCGACCACGGCCTGCGCCACCGACTCGATCCCGCCCACCTTGGTGGTGCCCACCTGCATCGTCTCGGCGATCTCCCGGATCTGGCCCCGGAGGAACTCGACCGTCTTGGTCACCTCGCGCGCCGCGCGGGCGCTTGAGTCGGCAAGCTGGCGCACTTCGTCCGCCACCACGGCGAACCCGCGGCCATGCTCACCGGCCCGGGCCGCCTCGATCGCGGCGTTGAGCGCGAGCAGGTTGGTCTGGGAGGAGATCTGCTTGATGAGGTCGATGAAGTCGGTGATGGACTCCGACTGGGCCACCAGCGCCCGGACCTGCTGCGAGCTGGTCTGCACCACCTCGCGGATGTCGAGCAGGGTGGAGCGGGCCGCCCCGACGTCGCCGCGGTAGCGGAGCGCCGTGCGGCGGATCTCCTCGGCCAGGCGCACCGCCTTCTGGGCCGCCTCGGCGTTCGAGGCGGAGGCTTCCCGCAGCCGGGCGAGGAGCTGGTCCGCCTCGGTCATCCCCTGCACCTGGTGCTCGGCGCCCTCGGAGATGCGGACCATCGCGGCCGAGATCTCGCCGCTCGAGGCGGCGATCTCCTCGCTCATGGCGGAAAAATCCCCGGCGTTGCCGGAGAGCTGGTGGGATTCCTGGACCACCGCCTGCACCACCCGCCGCAGCCGGCCGGCCATGTCGTCCATGGCGCGGCCCAGCCGGGCGAGCTCGTCGGGCATGTGGCCGAGCTGCATGGGGCGGAGGTCGCCGGCGCCGAAGCGATCCGCCGCGGCGATCAGCCGGTTCATCTGGCGGTCCACCAGCCGGATGAGGGCGAGGCCCGCGGTGATCGCCAGCAGGAGCGCCAGGATGGCGCAGGCAATGAGCAGCTTCTGGAAGAACCCGGCGCGGTCGCTCAGGGCCGCCGCGCGCTCCTGCGCATGGGCGCTCTGGGCGTCGCTCAGGGTGCGCACCACCGCGACGAGGCTGTCGGTGGCGCCGCCGGCGCGGGCGGCGATCAGGAGCGCGTCGTCCCGGCGTCCCACGTCCGCCAGCGCATGCGCGGTGGCGTAGGCCACCTCGAGTTCCGCCTGGCTGGCCCCGACCAGGTTGATGAGGCGCCGGTCGCGGTTGTCGAGATTGGCGAGGGAGCGGAGCCGGGACTGGATGGTGTAGGCGGAGTCCCCGCTGCTGAGGAACTCCGACTTGGTGGCGCTGCTGGGGGTGAGCAGGTAGTGCTCGGCGGAGCGGATCTGGGTCAGGACGGCCGAGACCAGGGAACTGCTCAGCCGGGCACCGTCGCCGAGGGTCGCGATATCCGCTTCCATTCGCCGGGTGATGGTGCGCAGCGCGAGGACCGCGACGAGCGCCATGCCCAGCACCAGGAGGATGGTGCTGACCACGGTGACGGCGTTCAGGCGCCGCAGGCTGCGGTAGAGGATGTTCACAGCTCCTCCACCGCGACCACGCGGCCGCCGGTGACCCGCCCGATGATCACCCGCTGGCGGGGCACATCACCGGCCGCATCGAAGGCGATCTCGCCGGTGACGCCCTCGAACGGGGGCGCGCTCTGGCCGATCGCCGCCACCGCGTTGCGGATGGCGCGCCGGTCGGTGCCCACCCGCGCGATCACGTCCCGCAGCATGAAGAGAATGTCGTAGGTCGCCGCCGCCGGCTGGTTGGGCGGGAGCGCAGTGGGGTACTTCCGCAGGTAGTCGAGCACGAAGGCGCGGTTCTTCGGGGTGTCGAAGCTCGCGAGGTAGGCGTTGGAGACGTAGACCCCCTCCGCCAGCGCGCCACTTTCCTCGATGCCCTCGAGGGCGTCGCCGCCGAGGAACGGGAGCTGCAGCCCGCGGGCGTGGGCGGCGCGGAGCATCGCCTCCGCCTCGCTGCGGTTGCCGCCGGCGAAGATGAACTGGCTGCTCTTCCGCCGCACGATGCGGTCGAGGTACGGCCCGACGTCGGGCGCATCACCGAGGTACGGCGCCTGGTCCTCGATCAGGCCGCCCTGCCGGGAGAATTCGCTGGCAAAGGTGGTGCGGATGCCGCGGCCGTACTCGTCGTTCAAGTAGAGGATGGTGCCGCGCGTGAGTCCGAGGCGATTGGCCGCGAACTGCGCCAGCGCCGCGCCCATCTGCAGGTCGCTGGGGCAGGTGCGGAAGGTGTAGTCGCCGGCCCCGGTGAGCGCGGGTGCCGATGAGCTGGGCGAGACCTGCAGGACCGGCCGCGCGGCGCCGTTGTAGACCGGCGCGGCGGCGAGGCTGGTGCCGGAGTAGACATGCCCGATCACCGCGACGACGCCGGCCGCCTCGAGCGCGCTGGCCGCGTTCACCGCCGAGTCGGGATCGCCGTAATCGTCGCGGATGAGCAGCCGCACCGGCTGGCCGTTGATGCCGCCCGCCGCGTTGATCTGTTCCACCGCCAGGGCGGCGGCGCGCCGCATCGGGGCGCCGACCGAATCGGTAAACGGTCCCGCGAGGCCGATGACCACGGGCCCGGTGCGGGGGGAACAGGCAAGGAGTGATGCGGCGACGGGAAGGACGACGAACGCGCTGGCGCAGAGCCGGCGCCTGAGACCATTCACGGGCGACTCCAGAGGGGTTGGAACAGCCTTCGTACGGTAGCGGAGGGTACCCTCCCGGGCAATCCCGTCGCGCTATCTTTCGGCATGCCGGACTGGACCGAGCGCGCGCCCGACATGGTCTTCGATCTCCATGGCCAGAGTGTCCTCGAGGCGGCGGCCAACGCGGAGCGCTTCCTGCGCGCCCAATGCCGGGTGCGGCGTGGCGGCGTGGTGCGCCTGATCACCGGCCGCGGCAGCGGCGGCGGTGGCGCGCCGATCCGCACCCGGGTGCGGACCCTGCTCCGGACCCTGCGGGACCGGGGCGAGGTGGTACGGGACTTCGTCCTCGAGGGGGGCGAGGGGAGCTTCCTGGTGCGGCTGGCGGGGTAGGGCGCCTACGGCGCGCCCCCGCTGGCGGCGGTGCTGGTCGTATCGGCCCGGCGCCGGCCCCAGCCGTCGAGCACCCGGCCATCGACCAGGCTGACGGACGCCACCGTGGCCCCGCGCTCGATCCGCCAGGTCAGCCGGATCATCCGGCCCTGCCGGATCCACTGCAGCATCCACTGCGATCCCTGCACCCGCGCGTCCACCACTCCGTAGTTCCGCTCCAGCGTGTCCTTCCATTCGCCCAGTTCCACGCCGGTCAGCGCGCTGGAGATGGTCATCACCCCAGCGGCGCTGTCGATCGCGGAGAGCCACAGCTCGAGGGCGCGGCCCGAGCCCGGGGCGAAGACCGTCGCCCGGCATTCGTGGACCGCGCGGTCCCGGCGGGAGCGGTCACAACGCAGGGCCTTGCCGCCGAGGGCCTGGACCTGGCGGGCGAGCGGGGCGAGGTGCCCGCCGGCCTCGAAGCCCAGGAAGGCCAGCGGGGGGAGCGGCGCCTGCGCGGGCAGGGCGGCGGCGGCGAGCGTCAGCGCGAGGGCAAGGAAGGGCGACCGGGGCACGGCCTGAAGTATCGCGGCGCGGCGCACGAAGGTGAAGCGGGGTTCCCAATGGCGCCGGCCCCGGGGGCGCACAGGTCTGGCCTGAAACGCTCCCGGGGCCGGGCGGAGAGAAGGGTCACCGCGAGCGGCGGCTACGCCTTGCGGACGTTGGCGGCTTGCAGGCCTTTCGGCCCCTCCACGATGTCGAACTCCACCTGGTCACCCTCAGCCAGCGAGCGGAACCCGTCCATTGCGATGGCGGTGTGGTGCACGAAGACATCCTTGCCGCCGTCCTGGGCGATGAAGCCGAAGCCCTTCGCATCGTTGAACCACTTCACGGTACCCTTCGCCATTGCTTCTACCTCGTATGTGGGAGCTCGCCGGCTCCGGATTACCCCCGACCCGAATGATCGGGGCAGTACAGAATGCGCGGGCCGCGCTGGCCCGGATCGTGGTGCGCGGCTGTTATGGGAGACGGCTGCGGGGTGCTGCGGCCATGGCGATAAGGTTCAGCCCGTCCTTGGAGTTGTCAAGAAGCCCCGGGGACGCGCCGCTGGCTCCCGCCGCCCGGACGCCCTAGTTTCTCTCCCACCTCCTCACACCGGACTTTCTGGATGATCGCCCTCGCCCTGTTCGCGCTGCTGCCGCAGCAGCCCGTTGCGCCGCCTCCTCCCGCGCCGCCCCGTCCCGCCGCCTCGCCGATCAGCCGGGCCGCGATCCAGCCCGCCGAAGCGGCGGTGCTGGTCGGGGACACCCTGCGGCTCAAGGTCGCGGCCTACGATTCCGCCGGTCGCCCGCTTCCCGGGGCCACCGCCACCTGGTTCGCCACGGGCGGGACCTTCGAGGGCGCGGTGGACAGTGCCGGGCTGGTGACCGCCGGCGCGGTGGGCACCCTGACCGTCACGGCCCTCGTGCGTCCCGCCGGGGGTGGCCGGGCCACGACCGCCATCGGCCGGGTGACCATCCTGCCCCAGCCGGCAGCGCGGGTGGAGGTGGGCCGGGAACCTGGGCGGCTCTACGCCGGGCAAACCCTCGTCCTCGAGGGGACGGCCTTCGCCGCCAACGGCGACCGGCGTTCGGACGAGGTGGCCTGGACCTCCGACCGCCCCACCGTGGCGAGCGTGAGCCGGGACGGCCGGCTAACCGCGCGGGCGGCCGGCACCGCCACCATCACTGCCACCGCCGGCCGTGCCAGCCGCAGTTTCCGGGTGAGCGTCGTTGCCAACCCGGTGACCGCGGTGTCGGTGGAACCGGCCGAGGCCCGGATCCGCACCGGCGACGTGATCCGGTTCCGGTTCACCGCGCGGGCGGGAGGCCGCACGCTGTCGGATGCGCTCCCCGAGTGGACGCTGAGCCCGGGCAACGGCAGCGTGGATGACGAGGGGTACTTCGTGGCGGATCTCCCCGGGACGTACCGGGTGCTCGCGAGCTTCGCCGGCCGCACCACCGAGGCGGTGGTGACCGTCGCGCCGCGGGATGCGAAGCGGCCCACCACGATCGTGGGCCGGCTGCCGATCAAGAGCGTGGCGACCGAATTCTGGCTCCACCCTGACGGCCGGCATGGCTACCTCGGCACCCTCGGGGACCGGATCTACGCCGTGAACCTGGCGGATCCGGCCAAGCCGGCGATCACCGATTCGGTGGTCGTGGATGCCCGGGTCATCAACGACCTGATGACGACCGAGGACGGGAAATACGGCGTCCTCACCCGGGAGGGCGCCTCCAGCCGCAAGAACGGCATCGTGATCCTGTCCTTCGAGGATCCGGCCCACCCGAAGGTCATCGCCGAGTTCACCGAGACCGTCTCCGGCGGCGTGCACTCGACGTTCATCTATCGCGGCTACGTGTACCTCACCGACGACGCCACCGGCTCGATGCGGGTGATCGACATTCGTGATCCCTACCAGCCCCGGCAGGTGGCGCGGTGGGAAACGCCGCGCACTCCCGCCGGCCGGATGCTGCACGACATCGACGTGCAGGACGGCCTGGCGTACCTCTCCTACTGGAATGACGGGCTGGTGGTGCTCGACGTCGGCAACGGGATGAAGGGGGGCAGCCCGGAGAACCCGCAGCTTGTCACCCAGCTCAAGTACGACCTGCCGGCCCTCTACCGCGAAGTGGAAGCCGTGGGCGGACCGGGGTTCATCCGGGGGACGCACACCGCCTGGCGGAGCGGGAAGTACGTCTTCCTGGGCGACGAGGTCTTCGCCGCGAAGCCCTCCGCCACCGGTTACGCCCCCGGCGGGGTGCTCGGCCTGGGGCGGGCCTACGGCCGGCTGCACGTGGTGGACGTGAGCGACATCGCCAAGCCCAAGATCGTGGCCTGGTACGAGCCGAAGGACGGCGGTGCCCACAACGTCTGGGTGGCCGGCGACACGCTCTACATGGGAGACTACCAGGGGGGACTCCGGGTGCTCGACGTCTCCGGCGAACTGCGCGGCGACCTGCTGCGACAGGGGCGCGAGATGGCTCATGTGCACACCGGCGACAAGCAGGGGGCGACCCCCAACGTGGCCAACGCCTGGGGGGCGATCTACCGGAACGGGTATGTGTACGTTCCCGACATGAACAGCGGGCTGTGGATCATCCGGGTGGAAGGGAAGAGTGAGCTGACGCCGTAGGCGGGTATGGGGTTGGGCGGGGCGGGCGGCGGGTCGGGCGGCCACCAGGGCCGCCCTTACGGGCCGCCCGTCCCGCCGAGCCGTCCCTGCCATACCATCCGTACTTCCATGTAGATTCTCCCCCATGACCACCCCCCAGACCCTCACCATCCGGTCCTTCAGTGACCGGGCGGAGGCCCTGTCGCACTTCATCCTGCGCGCCGGGGAGGCCCCCCGGCTGGTGGCATTCGACGACACCATCGGCTGCCCCATGGAGATCGCCCTCGCGGCGCTGGAGTGGACCGGGGCGACCGGGGTGCTGCCGGATGACGACATGATCCACGCCGCCCGGCTCACCAGCGAGACCGCCGCGGCGGTGATTGAGCGGAAGGTCGAGGGGCGCCGGCAGTACATCTATCTCGGGCCCCGGCTCGATGCGCCCCCGATGGACGTGTTCGAGGGCAAGGTGCTGTTCGACGAACCCGGGGTGAAGGCGGTCGAGTTCTCCCAGCGGGCCCACGCACTGGCCCATTTTCTCCGCGCGACCAGCGGGTCCGGCGCCCTCCTGGCCCTGCTGGGCCGGCGGGCGCCCGAAGTCCGCCACCTCCGGCGCTGGCTCAGTCCCATCCTGGGCGAGCTGGACGTCCCCCGGACACTGGTCGGCGGGTGGTTCGCCGCCTCCGCCGCGGGCGGCCTGCTGGCCGCGACCGACGGTGATCCCAACTACCGCTACATCGAAGTCGGACTCGAATCGTGAATCGATACGCCACCCTTGCCCTCCTCGGGCTCGCTCTCGCCACGCCCCTCACCGCGCAGACCGTCGTCAGCGAGCCGGTCCTCGACGCGGTCCAGGTCGAGCTGCGGGACGAGCTGTACCGGCTGCGTGACACGCTCACCTTGGTGGAGTCGGCGACCGCGCGCATCGCCCGGGACCTCAAGACCAGCAGCGATCAGGTGCTGCGCTCCCGGGCCCGGAGTGTCTCGGACCGGTGTCAGGCGGCGGCGGCGACGGTGGGCCCGGCGCGGACGCTGGTGACCGAGCGGGCGCGGCCGGAGCCGGACCCGCGGAAGTCACGGGCCCAGCTGACCACGGCGCTGGACACGCTCGAGCTCAAGCTCACGCAGTGCACCACCGAATTCGCCGGGTTGGCCACGCCGGCGCGCAGCCAGGAACTGCGCGACTACGGCGTGGGCCGGGGAACGCGCGTGCGGGAGGCGGTGCGCGCCTTCGACGTCGCCCTGGGGCTCTACTTCGCCAATGCCCTCGGCATCCGCTATATGCCGAAGGCCGGTCGCGGAACGGGCCCGGTTCCCTGAGGCTGTGGAGAAGAGGCACCGTGTGGATACACAATTCCACACGCTGTGGAGAGCCGCTGGATGCCGCAGTCCCGCCACGCTTTACCTATCCACACCAGAGCCACATGAAGTGACGTAACCCGAATAAAGACAGGCGCTTGCGCGGTTTTTCCACGCCGGTATCTTGAGGCAACCGTCGGCGCGAGATGTGACAGAACCCCCGGTTCTGTTGGCAGCCGCTGGCGAGTTCGGGCGGGAATTCAGGGGAGACCACCGAGGTCGGCAAGGGCACCGGTGGTTCGGGATCCTGGTGATCGCACTGGCCCGGACAGGTGAGACCAGTCGCGCGTCTCATCCGCCCCGATCTGGCGCCTCGGGGTGCAGTGTGCAGGGTCGGTCCGCGACCCGATCCGATGCGCAGCGCTCGCGTTGACGAACCCGGCCGGATGGCCATCCAGCCAGGGGATCGACGATCAGGGCCCGTCTCATCTCACCACCGGTGATTCAGCCGGAGGCGATGGACGGAGGAGAACGGCGGCCTTCGGGCTCCGCCTCTGGTCTGGTTGGCGTGGGAAGCGGCCGCCGAGCCCCCGAGCCCGGTGGCCGCTTCATTTGTTGGTGTCCTACTTGACGGTTCCGCCCGCTGGACGATAAGGTTTCTTCATGCACCTTCTGCCTAGGGCCCTGTTCCTCCTGGGGCCACTGCCCGCTACGGAAGCCTGGAGCGGTTCACCCCCGACGCTCGGCGGGGAGTGTCTTCCGGGATTCTGCGCCGTGGCGCAGGCGTCGGGTCCACCACCGGGGCCGATGTTTCTCGCACTCGGGCTCGTGGCGTACGGGCTGGGCGGGCTGTGGCGGCAGCGGAAGGCGGCGGGACAAGCGGGCGACCAGTAGGTCGCCCGTTGGCGTTGCGGGAGGTGTGAGGAGACCGGGACAGCGACCTGTCAGGGCCCGCCGTTGTCCTCCGCCGGACCGGGAGGCTCGGCGCGCCGGCCCCAGTCGGCGCGTACCCGCCAGGCACGACGCTTGTCGAGCTGCCAGATGGTCCGGCTGCTCACCGGGGCGCCGTCGCTGAAGTGCTCGGGCTCCCGCAGTGCGGTGTCCATGCTGGCGGTCTTGGCGCTGGCGTTGTCGGCGTAGTGGATGATCTCCGCCTCGAGGGTCATGGGCGGCACCGGGGCGCCGAACTCCTGGCGGCCGTGGTGCGACAGCAGCAGGTGCTGCAGCAGGAGCAGCTCCTCCTCGGTGCAGGGCATCGGCGCTTCGGCGCGGACCCGGCGGTCCAGCTGCAGCGAGCCGAGCACGACGTGCCCAATGACGGAGCCGGGCACGGTGGTTTCGAAGGCGCCGTCCCAGCGATAGCTCTCCAGCTTGCCGATGTCGTGCAGCAGCACGCCGGCGAGCACCAGGTCGCTGTCCGCCTGCGGGTAGAGCCGGGCGATGCCGAGCCCGATGTGGGCCACCTCAACGGTATGCTTGAGCAGCCCGCCCAGTTCGGCGTGGTGGCCACTGGGGCTGGCAGGGCACTGTTCGAAGCGCTCCCGGAAGTCGGGATCATCGAAGAACAGGGCCAGGGTGCGGGCCAGGCGCGGCCCCCGGATGCGGGCCCGCCAGTCATCCAGCCGCTTCCACCAGCGGCCGGTGTCGCCGATCGAGGGCATGAGGGCGCGCCAGTCCACCTGGTCGCGAGGGAGGACCCGGATGGAATCCACCGCGAGCTGGCGCCGGTCGCGCCAGGTGGCGATGGTGCCGATCACCTGGACCACGTTGCCCCGGCTCACCCCCGCGATCTTGGGGGTGTCGGCGGGCCAGAAGGGGGCGCTCTGGATCCGGCCGGAGGCGTTCCCGAGGACCAGGATGGTGTGCGGGTAATCACCGCCGCGGCTTTCCACGTCGTGCACGATGAGCGGGTCCTGCAGCCGGGCCCCGACGGGGAGGGCGGTGAGATCGGGCTGGGTCATGACGGGCCTCCGTTGGGGCCAAACATACGGGAGCCGGGGGGCGGTGTCAGCCCGAGGCGGGCTAGCGTCCCCCAGCTTCGAGAACCATCGGCGCACCGTGGCCGCGGGCCCTCCGGAGCGGTACGTTGTTCGTGCACTCGCTGGCGCGGAGAACTCCATGAAAGCCTCGCATATTCTCGTGCTGGACCTCAATTCGGAGCGGCGTGACGGGCTGGTGCAGGCGCTGAAGGGCGCGGGTCACCTGCCGGTCGTGGTGGGGAGCGCCGCGGAGGCGGCGCGGGCGCTCGGCGTGCCGGGACTGGATGCGGCGCTGGTGGAACTGACGGCGCCCGGCCTGGACCACGGGCACCTGCGGGAAGCGCTGGCCCCTGGTGAGCCGGTGGAGCCCGAACCCCTGGATGAGGTCGAGCGGCGGCACATTGCCCGGACCCTCACCTTCACCCGCGGCAACAAGCGCCGTGCCGCCCACCTGCTCGGGATTGCGCGCTCCACGCTGCTCGCCAAGGTGCGGAAGTACGGCCTCGATGGCGGGGCGGAGAGCGTTGAAGCGGCGGGAGACGAGTAACGCCGCCTGCCACGGGGCGGCGCCCCTCCGCCCCGGCCTCACACCCGGACTTCCTGCCCGCTCCGGCCCCACCGGCGTTTCCTCCTTGCGCCGTCACCTCACTGCACTCGCACCCGGCCATAGCGCGAGACGATCACCTGCCGCACCGCGTTCCCCCGGCGCAGGGTGTAGGTCGCGTTGCTCACGCCGAGCGCCACGCCGCTCGGCGCAAAGCTGACGGTGCGGGGGAGGCCCGCCGCCTGCACCTGGAGGGCCGCGGGGCCATCCGCCTCCCAGCGCGGGGTGGTGTCACCGGGGGCCTCGACGGCCCGAAGGGTCAGCCGGGCGGCGGTCAGGTCCAGCACGGTCACCCGCTGTTCCGCCACCGCCACGAACCGGGCGCGGTGGTGGGCGCCGACCAGGGCGCGCGCGGCGGCCTCCACCTGCAGACGGTCATGGAGGGCGGAGATGCCGGGGAGGGCCAGGGCCGCGAGGATCCCGGTGATGGCGAGGGCCAGGAGCAGTTCGAGGAGGGTGACGCCGCGTCGCATGGTCCCGACGCTACGGCGGCCCCACGGCGGGACGGGCACCGGAGGAACGCGCACGGGCGCCGGAATACGCGGTGCTGCGCGGCCTTGCTCTGGCCGTTCAGGCGGCGCATACTAGCGGCTCCTCACCCGCCGCCGACCAGGACTTCCGTGACCCTTGCCGTCCCCACCAGCGACGCCCTGAGCAACCTCCGCCAGTATGCGGCGCTGGCGCCGTGGAGCCTGCGCGACCTCTCCGCCCTGGCCGGGGCAATTCTGGAGGCCTCGGCGATCTACCCGATCAACGCCGCCGCCAGCGCCCACCCGAGCGAGCGCACCATCCGGTTCTACGTCGCCCGCACCCTGGTGAGCCCGCCGGAGGGCCGCGGCACCGCGGCCATCTACGGGTACCGGCACCTGCTGCAGGTGCTCGCCATCAAGCTGCAGCAGATGGAAGGGGCGACGCTCGACCAGCTGGTGAAGGACCTGGGAGGGCTGCCGGGCGACGTGGTGGAGCGGCGGGTGGCCGCGGCGCTGGGCCCGAAGCTGCCACCCCCGGACCAGCTCTCCCTGACGGTTCCCGAGGGGGCCCCGCGGGGCAAGGTGGGGCGCGCGCTGCTGGCCTGGGCCGCCGGTGAGGCCGCCCCCGGCAGCCGGCGCGGCAAGGGGCAGCTCCTCCGGAGGATCAGCCTCGGTCCCGGCGCGGAGCTGCTGCTGGACGAGCGGCATGCGCTGTTCGACACGCTCGACGACCAGGCCATCGTGGACGCCCTGCGCCAGGCGCTCGACCAGGCCGGCGGCGAGCCATAGCCCCCGGCCCGGCGCTCCCCTACAATTCCCGCTGTCTCCCAACAAGGAACTGGCATGGGCATCCTGCTGCTCGTGGTGGCCGCCGCGGTGGTGCTGTGGGTCATCACCGCCTACAACCGCCTGATCGCGCTCAAGAACCAGGTGGCGAACGCGTGGAAGCAGATTGACGTCCAGCTCAAGCGCCGGCACGACCTCATCCCCAACCTGGTCAGCGCCGTGAAGGGGGCGATGGACTTCGAGAAGAACACGCTGGAAGCGGTCATCGCCGCCCGCAACAAGGCGGTGAGCGCCAGCGGCGGCGGCGTGGCGCAGGTGGCCCGGGCGGAGGGGGAGCTGACCCAGGCCCTGGGCCGGCTGTTCGCGCTGTCGGAGAACTACCCGCAGCTCAAGGCCACGGCGAACATCCAGCAGTTGCAGGAGGAACTCACCAGCACCGAGAACAAGGTGGGCTTCGCGCGGCAGCTCTACAACGACGTGGCCACCAGCTACAACACCGCCCAGCAGCAGTTTCCCACCAACCTGGTGGCGGGTCTGGCCAAGGCCGCCCCGGCCGACCTGTGGGAACTCGAGGACGCCGCGGAGCGGGCGGTGCCGAAGGTGGATCTCTCGATGGGGCAGTAAGCGGTCGGGACGGTACCGACGGTAACGACGGTACCGGCCTCCCCCCATGACGGCACCCGCCAATCTCTTCGAACAGCAGGAATCCAATCGCCGCCGCTCGTTCTGGCTGGTGACCGGGTTCGTGCTGTTCTTCGCGTGGGTGGGCTTCGGCGGCGACCTGGCCTGGTACCTGATGACCGCCGACGCGGGGCCCGAGGTCCCGCGGCATACCGTGCCCGGAATCGGGATCGTCGCCACGCTCATTGCCGGCGGGATCTGCTGGTACTCCTGGCGGAAGGGGCCGGAGCGGGTGCTCTGGGCCACCGGCGCCAGGGAGGTGCTCGAGCCGGCGACCGAGCTGGAGCAGCGGCTGGTCAACGTCGTGGAGGAAATGGCGATCGCCAGCGGGCAGCCGAGGCCCCGGATCTTCGTGGTGCCGGACGGCGACCCCAATGCCTTCGCCACCGGCATCGAGCCCCGGAAGGCGTCGGTGGCCGTCACCCAGGGGCTGCTGGAACGCCTGGACCGGGACGAGCTGCAGGGGGTGGTGGCGCACGAGATGGCGCACGTGCAGAACTTCGACACCCGGCTCATGACCCTGCTCGCCGCGATGGTCGGCGCCATCGCGCTCATGTCGGACGGGATGGGCCGGATCATCCGGGGCGGGGTGCGGATCGGCGGCGGCGGGGGTGGGCGGAGCGCTCGCGGCAGCGGGAAGGGCGGGGGCAATCCGCTGGCGCTGATCGTCCTGGTGCTCTGGGTGCTCACCCTGGTGCTGGCGCCGATCATCTCCCGGTTCCTCGCCATGGCGGTGAGCCGGCGGCGGGAATACCTGGCCGACGCCACCGGCGCCCAGTTCACCCGCAACCCGATGGCGCTGGCGCGGGCGCTCGAGAAGCTCGATGCCGCCCACGAACCGACCCACGCGATCACCCGGGGAGCCGCCCACCTCTGCATCGTGGACCCGAGCGCCAGCCGGCTGTCCGCGCGGGAGGGGTTCCTGGGCGACGTCTTCGCCAGCCACCCGCCGATCGCGCAGCGGATCATCCGGCTCAAGGGGATGGCGTACCAGGCGGCGAAGCAGCAGGCGCCGTGACGCCGCTGACTGGCGCCGGCCGCGCCCCGGTGTAGTCTATCCACCGTGCTCTCCACCCCCTGGCTCCTGCTGCTCGGCTTCTTCCTGGCCGTGGCCCTCGGCACGGCCTGGGTGCTGCTGGCCACCCGCTCGGTGCTGCGCCAGCGGCTGCGGCGCTGGGCCCAGCACACGCTGTGGCAGTTCCGCTCCCGGGTGGACCGCTACAAGCTGGTGGAACGGGACCGGATCCGTGAGGCGCTGCTGGCCGATCCCGCGATCGAGCGGGCGGTGGCGGCGCACGCCGCCGACTACAGCATGGCCGAATCGCAGGTGCGGATCCGGGTCAACCAGTACATCGACGAGATCGTCCCCTTCTTCAATGTCCTCTCCTATTACCGCATCGGCTACAACCTCTCGCGGCTGCTGATCAACCTGCTGTACAAGGCCACGGTCGAGTACCGGGACCAGGCGGCGCTGGCGCGGCTGCCGCGGCGTGACGTGGTGGTGTACCTGATGAACCACCGCAGCAACGCCGACTACGTGGTGCTGGCCTTCGTGATGGCGCGGATGGTGAGCATCAGCTACGCGGTGGGGGAGTGGGCGCGGGTGTGGCCGCTGGAGTTCGTGTTCAAGAGCTTCGGCAGCTACTTCATCCGGCGCCAGTTCCGGGAGCCGCTGTACCACGTGGTGCTGGAGCGCTACGTGCAGCTGATCACCCGGAACGGGGTGACCCAGGGGATCTTCCCGGAGGGGGGGCTCACCCGCGACGGCGCGCTGCGCCCGGTGAAGCTGGGGCTGCTCGACTACATCGTGCGCACCCTCGAGGACCCGGGGTTCGACCGCGACATCTGGCTGGTGCCGGTGGGGATCAACTACGACCGGGTGCTGGAGGACCGCTCGCTCATCCGGGAGCGCATCGTGGGCGGCCGCCGGCCGTCCCGGCTGGCCCAGCTCGGCAACGTGCTGGCGTACCTCTGGTGGAACACCGTGCGGCTGTTCACCGGCCGGCTCAAGCGCTACGGCCGGGTGTCCGTGGCGTTCGGCACCCCGGTGTCGGTGCGCCAGTGGCTCGCCGGCCAGCCGGCGGGGGTGCTGGCGCTGCCCAAGGCGGAGCGGCTGCCGCATGTGCAGCGGCTGGCGGAGGAGATGCTCGGGCGGATCGGCGCGGTGATCCCGGTGACCCCGGTGCCGCTCGCCGCCGCGGCGCTGCTGTCGTTCGGGGCCAGCGTGGTGCAGCGGGCGGAGCTGCTGGAACGGATGGACGAGATCCGGGACCAGCTGACCGAGGGGAACGCCAAGGTGGTGCGGCAGGAGCTGCCGCTCACCGAGGTGTGGGACCGGGCCTGGCGGATGCTCTCGTTGCGGCGGTTCGTCGTCGCCGAGGGGGAGCGGCTGGTGATCCTTCCCGCCGCCCGCCCCTTGCTCGAGTATTACGCCAACTCCATCCGCCACCTGCTCCCGGCGAGTCTCCGGGTGGCCTGGTCGCCGGCCGGCGAGGCAGATCCCACCCTGCCGCGCCTGGCGACGCGCGAGGAGCTGGACATCATGACCCGCGAGCTGCCGGTGCTGAAGCGGAAAGGCTGAATGCCCAGTCTGCTGCTGCTCTCCAACTCCCGCAATCCTGGCGGCGAGTTCCTGGCCCACGCGCGGGGTGCGATCGCCGGGCTGCTCGGCGCCGAGCCCCGGCGGCTGGCGTTCGTGCCCTACGCCGGGGTCACGATCACCCCCGACGCCTACGTGGCGCGGGTGCGCGAGGCGCTGTCCCCCCTCGGGCACAGCGTGGAATCACTGCACGAAGGCGACCCGGTCGAGGTGCTGCGGCAGGCCACCGGCGTGATCGTGGGCGGCGGCAACACCTTCCGGCTGCTGGAGCGGCTGTACCAGACCGACCTGCTGCAGCGGATCCGGCAGAAGGTCCTGGGCGGCATCCCGTACCTGGGCTGGAGCGCGGGCGCCAACCTGGCCTGCCCCACGATCCGCACCACCAACGACATGCCGATCGTGGCGCCGCCCTCGCTCGCGGGGCTGGGGCTGGTGCCGTTCCAGATCAACCCGCACTACACCGACGACGTTCTCCCGAACCACGGCGGCGAGAGCCGGGCGGACCGGATCGCGGAATTCCTGCTGCTCAATCCGGCGGTGCCGGTGGTGGGGCTCCGCGAGGGAAGCTGGCTCCGGGTGGAAAAGGGACGGGTGACGCTGGAAGGGCGCCACCCGATGAAGCTGTTCCGCGCCGGCGTGCCGCCCGAGGAGATCGCGGCGGGGGCCGACCTCACGGGACTCCTCGGCTAGCCGCGCCCGCCGCGGCTCCCGCCACCCCCGGGCCCGCGGCGGGCATGATGGCCGCCGCCTCCACCGCCCCCACCCGTGCCGGGGCGCCGGTGCGGAGCGCCGCCGCTGGAATGCCCCGCCGCCCGCCGGGCCTCCCCCGACTCGCGCGCGGCCTGGGCGGCGGCGCGGCGTTCGGCGTTGATCTTGGCCCGCTGCCGCTCCTCCGCCTTCCGGGCCCGGATCTGGGCGATCCGCTCGGCGTGAGGCATCTCGAGCTGGGCCTCCGCCTTGGCGCGATAGTCGAAGTCCGGCACCGTCACCCGCGGCAGCCGGCGCCCGATGGCCCGCTCGATGCCGCGCAGGTCCCCCTCCTCGTCCGGCGCCACGAAGGTGAACGCGTCCCCGGTGGCCTCGGCCCGTGCCGTGCGGCCCACGCGGTGGATGTAGTCCTCCGGCGCCGCCGGCACGTCGAAGTTCACCACGTGGCCGAGCTCGCTGATGTCGATGCCCCGCGCGGCGATATCGGTCGCGACGAGCACCCGGTACTTGCCGCTCTTGAAGCCGGCCAGCGCCTCGGTGCGCTGCGGCTGCGAGCGGTTGCCGTGGATCCGCTCCGCCTTGATGCCCGCCTTGACCAGGTACTTCTGCAGCCGGTCGGCGCGGTGCTTGGTGCGGGTGAAGACCAGCGCCTCCTGCATCTCTCCCCGCTTGAGCAGCTCGAGGAAGAGCGCCGACTTGAGCTCCTGCGGCACGGGATAGATGGCCTGGGTGATGCCGACGGCCGGCGCCGCCTGCCGCTCGAGGTTGATCGTCACCGGCTGGTGCAGCATCTCGCGGGTGAGGGCCTGGATCGGCCCCGGCATGGTGGCGCTGAAGAAGAGCGTCTGCCGCCTGGCGGGGACATGGCGCAGGATCTTCTTGATCTCGGGGAGGAAGCCCATGTCGAGCATCCGGTCCGCCTCGTCCAGCACCAGGTACTCGATCCCGGTGAGCTTCGCGTAGGGGCGGCTCAGGTGATCCAGCAGCCGGCCGGGGGTGGCGATCATGACGTCCACCCCGCTCCGGAAGGCGTGCTCCTGCGGCCCCATGCCGACGCCGCCGAAGATGGAGGCGGCGGTGATCGGCGTGTGCACCGCCAGGTCGTTCAGGTCCTCGAGGATCTGGGCGGCGAGCTCGCGCGTGGGGGTGAGCACCAGCGCGCGGGTGGTGCGCCGCGGCTTGGCCAGCAGGTGATGCAGGATCGGCAGCAGGAACGCGGCGGTCTTGCCGCTCCCCGTGCTGGCGCAGGCCAGGAGGTCCTTGCCGGCGAGCGCGGGGGGGATCGCATCGGCCTGGATCGGGGTGGGCCGCGCGAAGCCGAGTTCCTTGATGGCCTGGAGGAGGGTAGGGTGAAGCTTGAGCGTGCTGAAAGGCAAACGGACCAGCCAATGTTGGGGAAAACGGGACCGCGGACGCCGGGGGCAAGATAGCGGGGCGGCCCCGCGGGCGCTGCTCAGTCCCGCAGCGTGGCGAGCACTTCGGTTGTCAGGGTGCCGGGGTCGAAGGGCAGCGCCACGACATGATCCGCGCCCGCCGCGAGGGCGGGCCCCGGGTCCCCCTGGACCAGGGCCACCACCCGGTAGCCACGCTCCCGCGGAGGGCGGAAGCCGCTGAGCGGATGGGTGCCGGGGGCGCCGCTGCCGTGCACCAGCACCACCACGACCCCGAGCTCGGAGGCGCGGCTGGTCAGCTCCGTGGCGCCCGTCACCCGGGTGACCCCGAATCCCGCGTGCCGCAGCAGCATGGCCACCACCCGTTCGGTGTCCTGCTCCGGCAGGTGCAGCACCGCCTCCCCGAGGTACACCGGCATCGGCACGGTGCGCCGGGAGAGGTCAATCATCGGGATGTTCGCGATGTAGGGCGTGGTGCCGTCGTGACCCAGGCTCCCCACCCGCGCGAGGGTCTCGCGGATCCGGTCCAGCTGGATCCGGATGGCGTGGAGCGACGGGCGGTGGTCCGCCGGCACGGTGGGATCGTCGAGCAGCAGCGCCACCTCCGCGAAGGCGACCATCAGCGGATTGTTGATCGCGTGGTGCAGGGTGACGTTGAGCTGGCCGATCGCGGCCAGCCGCTCCGCGTGCACCAGGTCCCGCTCCGCCGCGGCGAGCGCCTCCCGCAGCGCCCGCTGCCGTCGCTGCCGTTCCAGCACCTCGGGCAGGAGGCTCGGCAGGGAGGCATCCTTGATCAGGTAGTCATCCGCGCCGGCGCGCAGGGCGGCGGCGGCGAGCGCCTCGCCGCCATGGGCGGTGACCAGGATGACGGCCGGGCGGCTGGCCGCGGCGCGCACCACGGGCAGCACCGCCAGCCCCTCGCCGTCGGGGAGCTGGTGGTCGAGCAGGATCAGGTCGGCCTCGCCCGCGAGCCGCACCGCTTCCGCGACGGTGCCGGCCACCTGGACCGAGCCGTGGCCCTGCCGCTCCACGATGGAGGTGAGCAGCCGGGCGTAGTCCGGGTCGTCATCGACCACCAGGACCCGGAGCCGCCGGGTTTCATGCCGCACGCGGCGCCTCCGGGTGTTTCTGGAATCCCTGGCGGGCGAACTTTTCCCAGCCGCTCTTCCCGCGCCAGGCGTCCCACAGGCCGCGCAGGCGCCAGTAGAGGGTGAGCGGGCGCCAGAAGAAGTTCTCCAGCACCGCATAGCCCAGCAGGATCAGCACATCCCGCCGGCGGTTGAAGGGGAGCAGCCCGCGCTGCAGCCGGTCCGCCAGCCCGTAGCGGAAGCGCCACGCCCCGACCAGCACCGCGAAGATGTTGACCAGCGTGCCCCAGCCGAGCGACGCCAGCAGGAAGGCGACGGCGTACTGCTCGTTGAGGATCGGGACCTGGAAGACCCACTCCATGAGCAGGAAGACCAGGACGAAGAGGTACCCGACGGCCTCGATCATGGGGCCGTAGTACTCGAAGAGCCAGAAGGTGGGGAGCGCGAACCACCCGATGCGGCCGTACTTGCGGCGGAACAGCATGTCGCGATGGTAGAACAGCGACTCCCGCAGGCCGCGGTACCACCGCCCCCGCTGCTTGCGCAGCGACTCCAGCCGCTCCGGCACCTCGGTCCAGGCCACCGGGTGCGGCAGGAAGGCGATCCGCCGGGGGCGGAGCTTGTCCCGCACGAACCGCTGCAGCCGCACGATGATCTCCATGTCCTCGCACACGGTGCCGGCGCGGTCGCCGACGTACTCCCCCACCAGCTTGTGCAGCACCAGCGGGGTCAGGTACCCGCCGGCGCGGATCACGGTCTCCTTCTCGAACACCGCGAAGACCCCGGAGAGGATCAGGACCGAGTCGAGCCGGTCGAGGCCGGTACGGCCGGTGGTGAAGGAGCGGAGGTACTCCACCATCTGGAACCGGGCCCAGGGGTGGGTCGGGAGCCCCACGCTCACGACCCGGCCGCCCCGGATGGTGCAGCCGTTGGCGATGGCAACCTGGCCGCCCACCGCCACGATCCGCGGGTCCTCCTGTACCATGCGCATCAGCTCCTTGAGCGCCCGCTGGTCCAGGATGCTGTCGGCGTCGAGGCTCACGAAGTAGGGCGCGGTGGAGACGTTGATGCCGGCGTTGAGCGCGTCCGCCTTGCCGGCGTTCTCCTTGTCGATGACGATGAGCTGGGAGACGCCGGCCGGAAGCGGCAGGGTGGCGACGTACATCGCCCGCACCCGCGCGGTGCCGATCGCGTCGCGGTAGGGGAGGTCGGTGCGGCGGAGCCGGAAGGCCTGCTTCAGCACTTCGAGGGTGCGGTCGCTGGAGCCGTCGTTCACCACCACGACCTCGAACCGCGGGTAATCGCAGTGGACCAGGTTGGTGACGCTGTCCACGATGGTCACTTCCTCGTTGAACGCCGGCACCACCATCGTGAGCGGCTTGGTGTAGTCGCTCTCGTCGATGAGGTCGAGGTCCTCGACGAAATGGCCCGCCACCCGCCGCCGCACCTGGCGGGCGGACAGCAGGATCAGCAGCAGCATGTAGCCGTTGTAGAGCAGGAAATACCCCAGGAAGACCGGCTGCAGCACCAGGCCGATCGCCGACGCCACCGCGGCGAGGGTATCGCCGCTCATGCGCTGTGGCGCGAGTCGGGCGGCTCGCGCCAGCCCGCCAGCATCCGGCCCACCTGGTCGCGGAGGGCCCGGAGCGGGTCGGCGCGCATCACGGCGTAGGCCGCCTCGTCGCCCAGCACCGCCAGCGCCAGCGCGGCCGACAGCCGCCGCTCGGCGTCCCGCTCCTCGCGCGCGATCTCGCGCAGGGTCTCGACCGGCTGGGCCTGCCGGATGGCGTCGGCGGCCGCCGCGCGCGAGATGGCGAAGCTCGCCGGCGGCTCCCGCCACTCGCCCCGGAGCAGCCGGGTAGCGAAGAGCGCGGCGCGCACCGCCTCGTCCGGATCGAGGAAAAGCGGCTCCAGCGCGGCGGTCTCCCGGGCATCGAGGAAGGCCAGCGCGATGTCCCGGCGCACCGCCGGATCGGGATCGCCGAGCATCGCGGCCAGCCGGTCGAACTGGCCCGCCGCCGCCCACGCCGCCACCGCCCCGCGCCGGACGCTCACCGTGGGGTCCACGGTGAGGCCCTCCAGGGCCGGGAGATCCACCAGGTCCGGCCGCGTGGCCCAGAGCTCCGCCACCGCCTCCCGGACCGGCGCCGCCTGGCTCTGGCCCACGGCGGCGATCACCCGCTTGAGGTCGGGGTGATGCATGTGCCGCGCGATCCGGGCCAGCAGCACCGCCTCCTGGCCCTCGTGGTCCATCCCCAGCGCCAGGTCGAGGAAGGCGGGGAAGGCCGCCTCGGCCTGTTCCGCCACGGCCTTGAGCACCACCGGATCGTCCTCGGAGCGGAGCAGGCGGAGCAGGCCGCCCAGGCCCTTCTCGGGAGCCACCCGCTGGAACAGCGCCACCGCCGCGTGGCGCACGCTGCGGTGGGGATCGGCCAGGGCGCGGCTGGCGGTGAGGTGCAGCTCGTCCGCGTCCAGCATGCCGCCCACCGCGGTGAGCGCCGTGGCCCGGACCTCGGGGCTCGGGTCGCTGCGCACGACGCTCAGCAGGGCGCCCCGGCTCCGCTCCCCCTGGAACACCCGGAGGCCGGCCACCAGCCGCACCCGCTGCTCGGGCGAGAGCACCCCGCGCATGCCGTCGGCGAGGATCTGCTCCATCTGCTCCCGGCTGGTGCTGCCCAGGGCGCGGAGCTCGACGTGGCGCGCCTCGCGCAGGCGGAGGCCGAGCAGGCGGAACTCGGCATCGTGCCGGAGGCGGTCCCGGAGCAGCTCGCGCAGCTCGTGCTCGTCGGCCATCTCCACCACCCGCGCCACCAGGCTCTCCTGGTCGTAGGAGCCGAGGGCCAGCACCGACGCGGCGCGGACGCCGATCGGCTGGTCCTGGTGGCAGATGGCCAGCAGCTGCACCTCGCCGCCCGGTGGCCGGAAGATCCCGGTGGCGAGGGCGGCCCGCTCCCGCACCAGCGGGGAGGGATCCTCCCGCAGCAGGGTGAGCAGCCGGAGCGAGGCCCCCTGCTGGCCGAGCCGCACCAGGCCGTCCACGGCCTGGGCCCGGACCTGCTCGTCGGGATCGTCGAGCCCGTGGAGCAGCAGCCCCGCGGCGCGCTCGTCGTTGGTGCGGCCCAGCACGTCGGCGGCGGCGGCGCGGACGGGGGGCGCGCGGTCCCGGAACAGCGACTCGAGCAGCTGCAGCGGATGCGGCGGCCGGAGCCCGCCGATGGTGCGCACCAGGCGGGCGCGCCCCGGCGCGTCCTCCCGCTCGAGGAGAATGTCGATGATCGCGCCCAGGGCGTCGCGGTCGATCCGGGCGACGGCGCCGGTGATGGCGTCGGCGAACGCGGGGTCGGCGTCGCGATAGACCCGTACCAGCGGTTCCACGGTCTCGGGGACGCCGAGCTCGCCGAGGGCGCGCGCCGCCGCGATGCGGACTGCGGGGTCGGCGTCGGTGAGCAGGTCCACCAGCACCGGCGCGGCGCCGGGCCAGCGGGTCTCGGCCACCCCTTCCGCGGCGGCGGCCCGCACGATCGCCTCCGGGTCGCGGAGCAGCCGGGTGAACTCCCGGTCGGCGCCGCTGGCGTGGATCAGCCCCAGCGCGCGCGCCGCGGCCGCGCGGACCAGCGGCTCGCGGTCGGAGGACCGCGGCAGGATCACCGCGGCGAGCTCGCTCCCGCCCAGGTCGCCGATCAGGCCGGTGGCCGCCGCGCGCACCCGTTCGTCGGCGTCGCCCAGGGCGTCGAGGGCCGCGGGCACCGCCTCCCGCACCGCGAGCGCGTGCAGCGCGTCGAAGGCGTCGGCGCGGAGGAGGGCGTCCGCGTCGGTCCGGGCGACCTCCACCAGCTCGGTGCCGAGGTCGCGGCGCTCCGCCTCCCGGATGGCGGCGATGATGGCCCGCCGGACCCGCGGCGCGGGATGGTGCAGGTGCTCGGCCAGCAGCTCGCGGGCGCCCGCGACCCCGAACTTGACCAGCATCGCGTGGGTGTCCGGGGTGTCCTCGCCCCGCTCGATGGTCTGCATGAGCCGGGTGGGCACGCCGAGCCGCTCCAGCGCCACGGCGGCCCGGATGCGGATCTCGGGATCGGGGTCGTCCAGCGCCACGGAGAGCGGCGACTCCGCGGTGGGGCCGATCTGCTCCAGCGCTTCGACGCTCCGCATCCGCACCCACCAGGCGGGATCGCCCAGCGCCCGCACCAGCCGGTCGATGACCTCGCCGTCGGCGAACTGCCCCAGCGCGCCGGCGATCCGGGCCCGCACGAAGGGAGCGGGATCGGAGAGCAGGTGGTCGAGGAGGTAGGTAACCGCGCGGCGGTCGCCCAGCTTGCCGAGGGCGCCGGCCGCCTTGGCCCGGACCTCGTCGTCGAGGTCCTTGAGCGCGGCCACCAGCACCGGAAAGGCGCGCTGCACCTTGAGCTCGCCCAGGATGTTGGCGGCCCAGGCGCGGGCGGGGTGACGGGTGGGATCGCTCAGGAAGGCGAGGATCGGCTCGACCACGGGGTCGCCGTGGCGCACCAGGATGTCGGCGATGCGGGGCGCGAGCCAGTTCTCCGCCAGCTTGAGCGCCTCCACCAGCGGCAGCACCGCGCGCGGGTCGCCGATCCGGGCGAGGGCGCGGAGCGCGATCTCCCGGACGTCGCCATCCTCGCTCCGGGTGGCCTGGATGGTCTCCAGCAGCGCCGGCACCGCCTTGGCGTTGCCGACCCGCCCGAGCAGCTCGGCGGCAAAGGCCCGCTCCCGCCATTTCCTGGCGTGGCGGATCCGCTCCACGTACTTGTCCACCAGCCCGAGGCGGTCGTAGGTGTCGAGCAGCCAGGCGGGACGCTCGGTGAAGCCGCGCGCCTGTTCCTCCAGCAGGGCCTCGAGGGCCTCGAAGTCCCGCAGGGTACGGAGCTGGTGCAGCTCCGGCTCCAGCAGGGCGCGCTCCCGCTGGGCCAGCCCCGCCACCACCTCGCGGTAGAGTCCCTTCCGTCGGGCCAGGCGGCGCTCCACCCGCGCCAGGTAGCCGGCATAGATCAGCCAGGCCACGATGGCGAGTACCCCGATCGCCACCACGCTGGCGGCGAAGATCAGGATGATGCGGAGCAGCGTCACGCGGTCCCCGCCAGCCGGTCGAGGAGGGCGGCCAGTTCCCGCACGTCCACCGGCTTGGCCAGGAAGGCGTCGGCGCCGACCTCCTTCGCCCAGTAGGCGTCGGCCGGCTGGTCCTTGGCGGTGACGATGACGATGGGAATCCCCGCCGTGGCGGGGTCGGCCCTGAGCCGGCGGCAGGCCTGATAGCCGTTGAGCCGCGGCATCATGACGTCGAGCACGATCACCTGCGGCTGCCGCTCCCGGGCCAGGGCCAGGCCGGCCTCGCCGTCGGGGGCGGTATCCACCCGCCAGCCGGAGGCGCCCAGCATCCGCTCCAGCAGCCGGCGCTGGTCGGGATCATCCTCGATGATCAGTGCGAGGCGGGACATGAGGCCCCCAGGGACGAGGGGTGGCGGCGAGAAGGGGCCGGCGCGCCGACCTCCATGTCAGGCAGCGGGCGCGGTCCGCGCGTCAGGTGCGGGCGTCGTCGAGGAAGACCAGCGCCTGGCGGCGCCGGACCGCGGCCTCGAGGGCCTGGTACACCCCGGGATCCAGGACGCTGCCGGCGAGGTCGCGCATCCGCTCCACCGCGACGTCCGGCGGCATCTTCTCCTGGTACGGCCGCGCGGTGGTGAGGGCGTCGAAGATCTCGGCCGCACCCAGCACCCGGGCCCCGAGGGTGATCTCCTCCCCCCGCAGCCGGTCGGGATAGCCCTGGCCGTCCCAGCGCTCGTGGTGGCTGCGCACGAAGGCGATCACGTCCCCGAGGTGCGCCAGCGGCGCCAGGATCTGCGAGCCGATCACCACGTGCTGCTTGACCAGTTCGTACTCGTCGGCGGTGAGCGGCCCCTGCTTGGTGAGGATGTCCTCCCGGATGCCGATCTTGCCGATGTCATGCAGCCGGCCCGCCATCCGCACCTGCTCCACCTGCTCGTCGTTCATCCCCAGTTCGGCGGCGATCATCGCCCCCAGGTCGGCGACCCGGGCGGAGTGGCCCCGGATGAAGGGGTCCTTGGCCTCGAGGGCGTTGACCAGCGCCTCCAGCGTGGCCACCGACAACCGCTCCAGCTTGGCCCGCTCCCGCCGCAGCTCGGCGGTGCGGACCGCCACTTCTTCCTTGAGCCACTGGTTGAGGTTCGCCTGCTCGATCTGGCTGTCGCGGCGCCGGATGGCGCGCAGGATGGCGCGGGCGAGGTCGGAGAGGTCGATCGGCTTGGTGAGGTAGTCCATGGCGCCGCGCTGCATGCACAGCGCCGCCGTGGTGGCGTCGTTGACGGCGGTGAGCATCAGGATGGCGACCGACGGCTCCAGCTCCAGCAGCAGCGGCACCAGGTCGATCCCGCTCTTCCCCGGCATCCGCACGTCCAGCAGCACCACCGAGATCTTCTGGCGCTGCAGGATGCGCAACGCTTCATCGCCCGACGGGGCGGTGAGCACGTCGTAGCCCTGCTGGTTGAGGAACTTCTTGAGTGCGTTCCGGATCGGCTCTTCGTCGTCCACGACGAGGACGCTGATCGGGGCGTCGGCCAGCGGCACCGGGGCTCCGGGAGCGGGAGGACAGGAGCTAACCCTATGGGTGGGAAGCTTATACTAGGGAGGAGGAAAGGGGAACGGGGAGCCGGGAGCCGGGGGCGGGGAACGAGGAACGGGGAAGGGGTGAACGGGGGAACGGGTGATGGGGGCGGACGCCGTTCGCCGTTCCCCGTGCTCCGCTCTTCAGCCCACGAACTCCACCTGGACGGCGTGGGGAATCAGCCCCGCCGCGTGCCCGCGACGCAGCAGCTCGCGCACCGCCTCCCGGCCCCGCTCGCCGTAGTCCACCGTCCAGTCGTTCACGTACATGCCGACGAAACGGTCGGTCTTCTCGTCGCCGATGCCGCGATTGAACTGCTTGGCATGCTCCAGCGCCGGCCGCCGGTGCGCGAGCGCATAGACGATGCTCGCCTTGAGGTCGCGGGCCACCTGGGCCACCACCGCCGGCCCCAGGTCCCGGCGCACCACGTTGCCCCCCAGCGGCAGCGGCAGCCCGGTCTCGCCGAACCACCACTCCCCCAGGTCGGTCCAGAGGTGCAGGCCGCGGTCCTGGAAGGTGAGCTGGCCCTCGTGGATGAGCAGGCCGAGATCCACCGTGCCGTCCACCACGGCGTCCTCGATCTGGTCGAAGGGCAGCACCACCTCCACGAAGTCCGGCTGGAACAGCTTGAGCGCCAGATAGGCGGTGGTGAGCTTGCCGGGCACGGCGATGCGCTTGCCCGCGGCGGCTTGGCGGCTCGGCGGCTCGCCGGCTCGGCCGGTTGGCGGGGGCGTACGGCCCACCAGCCGCGGGCCGTAGCGGTCCCCCATCGAGGAGCCGCTGCTCAGCAGGGCATAGCGGTCGGTCAGGTAGGCGTAGGCGTGGATCGAGACCGCCGTCACCTCGAGTTCGGCGCCGAGGGCCCGCCGGTTCAGCGACTCGATGTCGGAGAGCTCGTGCACGTAGCGCAGCTCGCCGGTGTCGATCTTCCCCTCGGCGAGGGCGTAGAACATGAAGGCGTCGTCGGAGTCGGGGGAGTGCGCGACGTGAATGGTGCGGGCCATGTGCGGGTTCCTTACGGCTGGGCCGACAGCCGCTGCTTGAGCTGGTCCAGCATGGCGCGGTGTTCCACGTATTCGGGGCGCCCCGCCTGGAGTTCCCTGTCGAGATGCCGGAGGAAGGTCTGGCCGGCGCGGCTGGCCTGGGCCTGGTCGCCGCGGGCCTGGGCCACCTCCAGCCGCAGCAAGTCGGCAAAGAGGTGCTCGGGCGCGCCGGCCTGGATGGTGTCGGCGAGGGCGAGCGCCGCCGGGAACTCGCCCAGCTGGATGTGGATGGCGCCGGCATGGTAGCGGGCATCGGCGTCGATCGGGTCCAGCATGCCATAGGCCTGGAGCGCCATCGGCGCGAAGCGCTGCGCGGTGGCGGTATCCCCGGCGCCCACGGCGCTCATGATCCGGTCGTGCAGCCGGAGGAAGCGCTCCCGCGGCGTCATCTGGCTGATGTCCGGGGGCGCGCCGCCCGCGGCCTGCCCGCCGCCCGGCGCGGCGTTCCCGGCATTTGCCATGTCGGGGGCGGTGGCCCGGGCATCCTTGGTGAGGACGAACCAGCCGATGCCCCCGAGGGAGAGGGCCACCAGCGCCCAGGCCATGATCCAGGGGGCGCGGTCCACGCTCCCCCCGACGGCGGCGCGGCCGCAGCGGTGGCAGTAGCGGGCCCCCTCGGTGAGCGGGGCGTGGCAGGCGGGGCAGGTGCTCGGGTCGGTGGCGGTCATGGGGCGGGGAATCTACGGTACCGGCGGGACGGGCGGTACCGGCGGGACGGCTTGTCCCCCGCCCCCACCCTTGGTTAGTCTCCAGCAACCCGGAGGATGCATGGCCCAGCCCCAACAGCCGCCGCCGGTTCCGCTTCCCGACGCCCCCACCGCCCGGCACCTGGGTGATCTCGCCCGCAGCCAGACCCGCTGGGGCGTCTACCTCGAGACCCGTCCGTACGGTACCCTGGCCCAGGGGCGCCTGCACTTCGTGGAAGGCTCCCGGCACAAGAGCACCGGGTGGATCTTCCGCGAGTGGACCGAACAGGAGATCGTGGACCGGTTCAGCGAATTCAGCCCGATCGAACTGTGGAAGATCCTCGAAAGCCTGGGATGACCCCACCCCGCCCTTCCGTCACCGAATTCCCCCGCCAGTTGCGCGGCGC
>JAEUJI010000346.1 GCA_016794805.1 Gemmatimonadota bacterium | reverse complement strand
GAGCAGAGTGACATGCGGGGTCTGGGGCTACCGGACAACGGTGACGAACCCGGCTTCGTTGGTGATGACGGCGGTCGTCCCCTTCGCGTCGAAGGCGACGTTCCGGGTCGTGCCCCCGACGATGAATGCGGTGTCCACGCCGCGCGAGCGGCGATCCACCACGGTAATGCCGCCGCCCGGGCCGGAGGCGACGTAGATCTTCCGCCCATCCGGGCTCAGGCCCAGCCCGTACGCCGCCATCGCGAGCGTGGTGTCGCGGGTGCCGCTGCCGAGCGCCCAGATGTCCACCCCAATGGTCTCGTTCGCGATCAGCAGTTCCTTGCCGTTCGGCGAGACGGCGAGCCGCTGGGGCATGCCCCCGGTCGGGAAGGTGCGGCGGACCTGGTGGGTTGCCGCGTCGACCTCGACCACGATGCCACCATCCCGGGAGCTGATGTAGATGCGGTTGAGTGTGGGGTGCCGGGCAAACCCGTTGACTGCAGGCGGGAGGATGATCGAGTCGACAATTGCGAGGCTGGAGGCATTTACCACGTAGACCTGCCCGGTGCTGACCGAGACGAAGACCTCGGAACCGTCCGCGCTGGTGATCAGGTTGAAGCCGTCCGCCGGGAGCGACACCGAATCGATCGCGGAGCCGGTGGAGACGTTGATCGCGGTGAGGTTCTGCCCGGTCTGGGCCACGACAAAGGCGCGGTCCCCGGCCGGGTTGAATGCCACGTGCGGCGGCACGAGTCCCACCGCGATCGGACTCCCGAAGCTGTTCACCGGGAGGGTGTCGTCCTGCACGACGGCATTCGCGTTGAGCAGGGTCACGTAGGTCCGGCCCTTCGCCGAGATCGCGACACCGTACGCCGTGCCACCGACGGGGACGGAGTCCACCTGGGCCAGCGTCGGGTGGGTGCGGTCGGACGCCCCCGGGCCAGTACTGCCGCCGCACCCCAGGGCCACGAGTCCCAGCGCGAACCCGCCGACATGCAGGCACTTCATCCTTTGCTCCGTGTTGGCATGAACGATCACTCCTCCCCCCCGCCCTGCCGGGCACGGCGGGCGGTCTCCCGCAGCTCCTCCCGGATGCCGGCGACCATCTCGCCCAGAAAGCCGAACCCGAAGAGCGCGATGCCGCTGATCACCATGGTTTCCACCAGGTTGAGCAGCGGCCGGAACCCGATCCCGTAGCCGAACCGGAGCACCAGCGCGACCACCCCCGCCAGGAATCCGACCACGAACAGCAGCGCCCCCGCCACCCCGAAGAAGAGCATCGGCTTGCGGCCGAAGCGCAGCTGGAACCAGACCGAGAGCAGGTCCAGCACCCCGACGGGAATCCGGCGCCAGGTGAACTTGGAGACCCCGGCCTGGCGCGGATACAGGGGCACCGGGCGGCTCGTCAGCCGGAAACCATCAGTCACCGCGATCACGACCATGTACCGGTGCCAGTCGGGCCGGAGCGGGAGGCCGGTCACGACCTCGCGCCGGTACGCCTTGACCGAGTTGAGGTCGGTCGCGTCCACCCCGAACAGGAAGCGGCAGAGCCGGTTGTAGATCCCGGAGACGAACGCCTTCTCGTACTTGCCCTGCTTGGTGCCGGTGACGATGTCCGCCTGCCCGTCGAGGATGGGCTGGACCAGCGCGGGGATGTCCTCGGGGCGGTACTGCAGGTCGGCCGGGTAGAAGACGAAGATGTCCCCGAGCGCGGCATCCGCCGCCGAGGTCAGCGCATCGGCGATCCCCCGCTGCCGCCGGTGGGTGACGACCCGCAGGAAGGGATAGTCCCCCTGGAGGCGGGTGAGGACCGCGGCGGTGTCGTCGCGGGAGCCATCGTTCACCACCACGACCTCGAACGGGAAGGGCGCGCCGCCCAGGGCCACCGCGCACTGTCGCAGGAACTCGGGAAGATTGTCGGCCTCGTCCTTGGCGGGCACCAGCACCGAGACGACGGGGGCGCTCATACCCGCTTGCGCATCCGGGCGGGGAGGATGCCGAGCTGGTCCCGGTACTTGGCCACGGTGCGGCGGGCGATCTTGATCCCCTGCTCCTGGAACAGGGCCACGATCTGCTGGTCGGTCAGCGGGTTTCCGGTGGCCTCCTCGGCGACCATCTTCTGCAGCTTGGCGCGGATGGACCGGGCACTCGCGTCCTCGCCGGATGCGGTGGACAGCGCGCTGGAGAAGAAGAACTTGAGGGGGAGGACGCCGCGCGGCGTCTGCACGTACTTCTCGTTGGTGACCCGGCTGACCGTGGACTCGTGCATGTTGATCACTTCCGCCACCTCGCGGAGGGTCAGCGGCTTCAGGTACTCGATCCCCTTCTCGAAGAACTCCCGCTGCCGGTCCACGATGAAGTTCATCACCTTGAGCATCGTCTGGCGGCGCTGCTCGATGGCCTGGATGAGCCAGTTGGCGCTGTTCATCCGCGATGCGATAAACTCGCGGTGCTCGGCGGTGAACTTCTTCTTGTCCCGCGCCAGTTCCTGGTAGGACCGGGAGAGGCGCAGCCGGGGCACGCCGGTGTCGTTGAGGAAGACCCGGTACTGGCCCTCCACCTTCTCCACGACCAGGTCCGGGATGACGTAACCATCACCGCCAGCGGAGTGCTTGAGCCCCGGCTTGGGATCCAGCCGCGCGAGCTGGTCGGCCGCGGTCTGGACCTTCAGCGGCTCGGTGCCGAACCGCCGGCCCAGCTCATTCCACCGGTGGGCGATGAGGTCGGGGAACGCCTCCTTCACGAGGCGGTAGGTCAGGCTGCCGGTGTCTTTCCGCTCCTCGAGCTGGATCAGCAGGCACTCGCGCAGGTCGCGGGCGCAGACGCCGGGCGGGTCGAGCCGCTGCATGATGTGCAGCATCTCCTCGACCTCCGCCATGCTGAAGTAGGGGATGCCGGGCCGATGCCCCGGGGGCAGCGGCTCCGGCAGGGTGGGCGCGTCCCCCGCGATGATCTTGGCGCCTCCCTCCGGCACCCCGATCATCATGACGGAACTGGCGGCGGGGCGGTCCACCGCTTCCTCCGCGCGCTCCTCCTCCTCGTCCTCGTCGAACATCTCGGGGTAGGCTTCCTCGGGGTCGGAGGTGATCCGGGCCTGGCGGACGGGCGGCCGTCCCGCCGCGCGGTCGGCGTACTCCTCGAGCAGCCGGTTCACCTGGGTGATGATCTCCTCCAGGGTGGCAGCGAGATAGCCGTCCTCCTTGATGTTTCCGAGAAACTCCTCCACCAAGAGCTTCTGCCGGGGCGTCAGCTCCAGCATCAGGAGCTGTTCCCGCAGGTGGTCCTGGAGGTTCTGGGTCTCGACCGTGACCGGTTCGGTGTACTCCTTCTCTTCGTACTCCTCCCGGGCCCCGCCTTGCACCTCGAACCCGTTCAGGAGAATCTCCTCCCAGTCCGTCTCGTTCTCCTCCTTGATCTTCTCCTTTTCCTCTTCCTTGGTCGGGGTCTGCTCCCCCTGCGTCACATCCTCCTCTTCCGGCTCCACCAGGTCGAGGAACGGATTGTTGAGCAGCTCCTGCTTCAGGTGCTGCTGCAGATCCATCATGGGCATGTACAGCATGTCCATCGCCTGGTAGAGCCGCGGATTGATCCGCAGGTCCTGGCGGAGCGACGTATGCTGCGAGAGCCCGGTCCTCATGCGACCTGCTCCAGCCGGGCGCGAAGCCGCGCCGTCAGGGTGGGGCCGAGGTACAGCTGCGCCACCCGGTCGTCGAAGACGAGGTCCCGCACCGGCCCCGCCACCTGCACCCGGCCCTCGAACATGATGTAGGCCCGGTCCACGATGTCGAGCGTCTGCTCCACGTTGTGGTCGGTGATCAGCACCCCGATCCCGCGATGGCGGAGGCCGGCGACGATGGTCTGGATGTCGTGGACCGCAATCGGATCCACCCCCGCGAACGGCTCATCCAGCAGCATGAACTTGGGGCTGGTCACGAGGGCGCGGGTGATCTCCAGCCGCCGGCGCTCGCCACCGGAGAGCGAATAGGCCTTGTTCTTCCGCAGGTGCTTGATCGACAGCTCGTCCAGCAGCGTCTCCAGCCGCTCCCTGCGCTGGCTGCGGGAGAGGTCCAGGGTCTCGAGGATGGCGAGGATGTTCTCCTCGACGCTCAGCTTCCGGAACACGCTCGGCTCCTGTGCCAGGTAGCCGATGCCCTGCCGGGCGCGCTGGTACATCGGGGCGCTGGTCAGGTCCTTGCCGTCGAGGGTGACCTTGCCCGCGTCGGGCCGGATGAGGCCGGTGATCAGGTAGAAGGTGGTGGTCTTCCCCGCCCCGTTGGGCCCGAGCAGCCCGACGATCTCCCCCTGCTCCACGTGCACGCTGACCTGGTCCACCACCCGCCGGCGCTTGAAGCTCTTGGAGAGGCCGGTGCCCTCGAGGATGCTCCCGCCGGGGACCGGGGCGGTGACCAGGGACGGCGCTGCGCTCCGCCGGACCTGCATCCGGGCCCGCGCCGATTCCACCAGCGCCGCCTCGGTGCCGGCGCGGTCGGCCACCGCGGCACCCCACCAGTCCCCATGGGCGCGGACCGTGGTCCAGCCGTCCGGGCTGACGGGCAGGATCAGGCCGGCATCCACCAGCCGCGGCAGGACCGAGTTGATCAGGTTTTCATGGACTTCATCGCCCGAAATCTCGGTCGTCCCGCCGCCGGTCGTGCCCAGCGTGTCCTGGGCCATCTGCCGGTAGGAGGCCGCGAAGGCGGTGAAGTCGGCGACGCCGGCCGGGTCGCCCTCGCGGACCAGCGCCGCCAGGGCGATCGGCTGCGACGGGTCCATCTCGGCCGCGCGGGCCAGGATGTCCGTCATCGGGCCTCCGGCCGAGGCGCGGGCGGGGTGGAATCCGCCGGGGCGGGCGCCACCGGCGCCGGCTCGAGGTTGAGCCCGTCCACCCGGCCACGCAGGTCCACCCGCGCGACCCCGCGTCCCCCCGCCGGCTTCATGTGCACCGTGATCTGGTCTCCCCGCGCATAGTTGATGGACGGCAGTCCGCCGGCCCGTTTCTCGTCGCTCACCCGGTAGTAGGACCGCGCGGTCCCCACGGCGGAGAGGGTGCCCAGGCTGGTCCGTGCCGTGCCGGCGGAGTCCCAGTGCACGAACCGGGCGACGACGGTGTCGCCTGACATCCAGTCCCGTTCGCCGCTGGCGGAGTCGAGGGCTCCGCCCACCCAGGCGCGGGCGTAGGCGCGCACCTCGGAGAGCGTGCGGGCGGGCGTGTCGAAGGCGAGCGAGTCGCCGCGAATCTCGTAATCTGCAGTCAGCCCGCGCGGCCGGACGCTGTCACCCCAGGCCAGCGTCTGCACCAGTTCCTCATTGACGAGGTCGAGGCCGATGGTGTCCGCCACCAGGTCCAGGTCCCGGCTGACGGCATGGCCATTGCCCAGGGCGGTGACGTAGCTGACAGCCTGCTCCTCGAGCGCCAGCTCGATGCGGACGCCGGTCAGCTCGAAGGAATCGCGCCCGGTGCCCCGCATCAGCGGCTGCCCGATCAGGACCCCGTCCCCTTCGGCGCCGCTGTCGAGGTAGAGCGAATCGCTCCGCGCCGCGAAATCACTCCGGTCCACGGTGACCTTGCCCGCGGCCCACATCCGCTCATCGCCCCGGATCCGCACCCGGTCCGCGACGATGATGTACGGCTCCCCGCGCCCCCCGGCGGAGTCCCGGGGCACGGACTTGATCGTGGGCCGGGAGATGGCGTACAGCTCCGCCGTGTCCCGCAGCCCGGGGACGATCCGGTAGTAGTCGAGGTGCGGCCCGGTGAGCGTCGATCCGCTGGACAGGTTCTCGGTCACCACGCGCCCCCGGGCCTCCCACCGCTCCCCGTTCCGGTAGTAGGTGCCGAGGTCGGCGTTCATGGTGATGGTGGAGTCGCGATACCGCACATTGCCCACGAAGACCACCAGCGAGGCGCCCTTGCGTCCGAAGTAGGCCACGCTGTCGCTCGACATCCGCACGGCGGTGCCGGCGCAGCTCATCTGGACGCCGCCGCCGCCGTAATAGTTGGTATCGGCCCCGACCGGGACCTGGGAGCCCACCCCGCCGATCCGGTCAATCTGGAACTGGCACCCCTGGCCGCGCTGTTGCGCCGCAAGCGCACCGGTCCCCGCGCCCAGCGCGAGGAACAGGGCCGCCAGCGAACGCCGCATCACGCGGGGACGCATGCTCACTGGCCCGGCAGGATGAATCCGCCCGGCGTGCTGTCCCGGCGGGTCTGCCCGCCGTGCGGCTGCTGGGCGCGGATGTTGGCAAAGTCGGGATCCGAGACGAAACCGTTGCCCTCGAGGTGGTGCCCCGGCCGGTCGAACACGAACGGGCGGCTGGAGGAGATCTCCCGCGTGCGCGCGTCGTAGCGCAGTTCCTCGCTGGTGAGGCGGCGCCCGTCCGGCGTCTTCCCCACCACATGGCCCCACGCGGTCATGGAGCCGTCGCGCATCTGGTACAGCCCCGAATCGGCGGTGACGCTGCTCCGCTCGAACCCGCTGGCGTCAAAGAAGGTGACCGTGACCTGCTTCAGCCGGGAGAGCTGGGTTGGCTCATAGATGTACGCGGTGTCCGACACCACCCGGGTGCGCCGCACCCCGTCGGTGGTGATCATGTGCTCCATCTGGTACAGCACCTGGTCGGCGGTGTCCGCCGCGGTCACGGTGACCGTCGGCTTGACGCCTTCCTCGGCGCAGGCCGCCACCACCGCGACCAGCCCCGCCAGCGCCAGCACCCGCCCCGCGCCACGCCTCATGCCGTCTCTCCCCGATCCTCGAGATAGGTCCGTACCGCATCCTCCCAGCGGCCCTGGGCCCGCAGCAGCGCCTCGATGGCCTCCCGCACTGCCCCGTTGCCGCCCGTCGCCCGGGTCGTGTAGCTGACCAGGCCCTTCACCTCGTCTACCGCGTTCCCGACCGCCATCGGCAGTCCGACCCGGCGCAGCACCGGCACGTCGGCGAGGTCATCCCCCAGGAAGGCCACCTCTTCCCAGCCCAGTCCCCGGCGGAGGAGCATCTCGGTCATCGCCGGCACCTTCCGGGCGCCCTTGTCCTGGATCACCTCGTCGATCCGGAGCTCGGCCGCCCGCAGTGTGGTGGCGTCGGAGTACCGGCCACTCACCCAGGCCAGCACCAGCCCCATCCGCCGCGCCAGCCCCATGGCGAGGCCGTCCTGGATATCGAACTGCTTGAACTCGATCCGCTGCCCCTCGACCAGCCCGAGGTAGATCGCGTTGTTGGTCAGCACGCCGTCCACATCCAGCGCCAGCAGCTTGATCCGGGCCGCCACGGCCGGGTCGATCATCCCGGCTGGCTCGGAGCGGGGGCGGCGCGGCGCGCGGCATGCCAGACATCCAGGGTGCGGGCCATCAGGTCCTCCAGCCGGTCGAGGGGCCACTGCGTGGCGGCATCGCTCAGGGCCTGTTCCGGCGCCGGGTGTGTCTCGAGGAAGAAGCCGTCCGCCCCGGCCGCCGCGGCGGCCAGCAGCAGCGTCGGCACCTGGTCCCGCTGCCCGCCGCTGGCCCCGCCCGGTCCCTGTCCCGGCTGCTGCGCGGCGTGGGTGGCGTCGAACAGCGCCGGAACGCCACAAGCCTGCCGGAGCCGCGCGAAACTCCGCATGTCCACGATCAGGTCTCCGTAGCCGAAGGCATGGCCCCGTTCCGTCACGGCCAGGTCATGGCTCCCGGCGGTCCGCACTTTCTCCACCGCGCCGGCCATCGCTTCCGGCGCCAGCCACTGCCCCTTCTTGAGGTTCACCGGCAACCCGGTCCGCCCCGCGGCCACGAGCAGGTCGGTCTGCCGGCAGAGGAAGGCCGGGATCTGAATCGCGTCTACCACCGGCGCCACCAGGGCGGCCTGGGCCGGCTCGTGGATGTCGGTCAGCACCGGCAGCCCGCTGTCCCGCCGCACCCGCTCGAGGGCCCGCAGTCCGGCGTCCATGCCGGGGCCGCGTGGCGCATCCCCCCGAGCCCGGTTGGCCTTGTCGAAGCTGGCCTTGAAGCAGACCGGGATCCCGAGCCGCACGGCGATCCCGGCGAGACGATCGGCGATCCGGGGCAGGACATCCCCCGGTTCCACCACGCAGGGCCCGGCGATGAGGTGCGGCGCCGCGTGGAAGGACCAGGCCATGTCAGCGGGCTGCCGCGGCCACCGCCGGGCGGGTCGGCGCCGGGATGCGCTGGCGCCGGCCGAGCGCCGCGGCCACGAACGCCGCGAAGAGCGGATGCGGACGGGTCGGGCGGGATTTGAGCTCCGGGTGGAACTGGCAGCCCAGGAACCAGGGATGGTCGGGGAGCTCGATGATCTCCACCAGGCCGCCATCCGGGGACTGCCCCGAGAGCCGCAGGCCGTGCTCCGCCAGCACATCGCGATAGGCGTTGTTCACTTCCCACCGGTGCCGGTGCCGCTCGCTGATCTGCAGCGTGCCATAGGCCTGGGCGGCGCGGGAGTCCTTGCGGAGCCGGGCGGCGTAGGCGCCCAACCGCATGGTGCCGCCCATGTCCTTCACCTCCCGCTGGTTGGCCATGATCGCGATTACCGGGGTCTCGCACTCCGGCTCGAACTCGGTGCTGCTGGTCTCGGCCATGCCGCAGACGTTCCGGGCGAACTCGATCACCGCCACCTGCAGCCCAAGGCAGATCCCGAAGAAGGGGAGCTGGTTCTCCCGGGCCCAGCGGATC
>JAEUJI010000307.1 GCA_016794805.1 Gemmatimonadota bacterium | reverse complement strand
CCCTGGCGCAGTTTCCGTGGCTGCTGCCGCCCACCCTGGATATCCGGGGTGCCGCTGCGCCCGCGATCACCCTCAGGTTGACGCTCGGGGCGCTGGGTCTCGGCGCGCTGGTCCTCTTCCCTTCCCTCTACTACCTCTTCCGCGTCTTCAAGAGCCGGCCGCGCTGAGGCACCAAGGCCCCCCGGCACCGGTGCCGGGGGGCCTTGTCCGCGGGGCGCGATCGTCTGCGGTCGCGCTACTTGACCCCGTGCATGAGCTTGTTCACCAGCGGAGCCGCCACGAACAGCACCAGCCCGGCCCCGAGCAGGGCCCAGAAGCCGAAGGTGTAGCCGCTCAGCGCGGACGCCGTCGTCATCCCGGTTTCACCGCTGACCTCGCTGGCGAAGATGCCCGACAGGTTGTTTCCGATCCCGGTGGAAAGGAACCAGCCGCCCATGCCCAGGCCGACGAGGCGCACCGGCGCCAGCTTGGTGACCATCGACAGGCCGATCGGCGACAGGCACAACTCCCCGATCGACTGGATCACGTACACCGACGTGAGGGTCCAGAACGGGATCTTGCCCTCCGCGCTGACCAGGTTCGACAGGGTGAACATGAGCAGCAGGAATGCGAGGCCATTGAACAGCAGGCCCAGCCCGAACTTGCGGGGAATCGAGGGGTTCACGTGCCGTGTGGCCATCTTGACCCAGACCCAGGCCATCACCGGCGCCAGCGCGATGATCGCGACGGAGTTGACGCTCTGGAACCAGGCGGTCGGGAAGGTGAAGCCGCCGAGGTCCCGGTTGACGATCTGATCGGCGAGGAACGTGAAGGAACTGCCCGCCTGCTCGAAGAACATCCAGAACAGGATATTGAAGGTGAAGATGATCATCATGGCGATCACCCGGTCCCGGGCGATCCTGCCCTCACGAATCCCCTCCGCCATCAGGACCGCGATCAGCGCGAGGAACATCACGGTGAGCACTCCCTGCAGCGCCCGGCCGCCGACCGCCAGCAGGAAGTAGACAACCGGGATCATCAGCAGGGCCCCCAGCGCCACCAGCAGCACCCGGTGCCCGCCCGTGGCCTGGTGCTCGGGCGCTCCGATGCCCTGGAGCTGGTGCCGCCCGAAGTAGAACCAGACCAGGCTGACCAGCATCCCGACACCCGACGCAATGAACACATACTGGTAGGCCGGGGTGGTGGCCGTCCCGAACACCGAGCTGGCCAGCCACCCGGTCAGCAGCGGCGCCACGAAGGCCCCGGCGTTGATGCCCATGTAGAAGATCGTGAAGCCGCTGTCGCGCCGTTCGTCGCTCACCGCGTACAGCTTGCCCACCAGGGTGGAAATGATCGGCTTGAACATCCCGTTGCCGCAGATGATCGTGGCCAGGCCAAACTTGAACACGGTGGGATCGGGCACCGCGATCAGGAACAGGCCGGCCGCCATGAAGACGGCCCCCGTGAGGATGGCGCGCTGGTAGCCCAGGTACTTGTCGGCGACATACCCCCCCAGGATCGCCGCGGCGTACACCAGCGCCAGGTACGAGCCGTAGGTCAGGTTGGCATCGGCCTGCCCGCTCGCCGCCCCATCGTGGAACTGCGCCACGATGTAGAGCACCAGCGCCCAGCGGATGCCATAGAAGGCGAACCGCTCCCAGAATTCGGACATGAACAGCATCCAGAGCGGTCCCGGATGACCCAGGATCTGCCGGAACTCGGGAATGGCGGCCTCGGCCCGGGACGAACCCCCTTCGTTGCTCATGCGTGTGCTCCGGTCTCGGTTTACTTGCCGTGTTTCTGCAGGATGTCCGCCAGCACCACCCGATCGATCTTGCCATCCATCCGCACCCGTACGTCGTAGTTCTCCCAGTACATGAAGTCCCGGAGCGCCGCGAGGAACACCGGGGTGACGCTCCCCTGGGGCTTCGCGAGCCACTTCTCTGCCTGCCCCGCCGGCTCCCGGAGGAGGATCGGCTCCAGCTGCCGGAGGATCGCGGGCGAGAGCGGCACCAGGTCGGCCGGCTCGCTGGGGAAGAAATGCAGCCGGTGGAGCGCCAGCAGCCGCTCCAGTTCAGCGATCGGTTCGGCCGCGTCGTACACGCGGAGGTCCACGAAGCGGTCATTGGCGCCGAGGTAGCCCCCGTGCGCCCGTACCACCAGCAACGCGGCGGACTGCATCCCCCGCTTGTCGCCACCCCCCGCCTGCCCCGCGCGCAAGGCCGCCACCAGGCGGTCGGCGAGCCCGCCCCGGCTGGACTGGAAGGTGCGCGCCATGTTCAGGACCGTCCGGTCCGACACCATGATGTTGGCCTGTACCGCGAAGCCGTGGCCCGCGATCACGGCGCCTTTCCCGCCCACGTGTTCGCACATCCCCGGCTCCGCGGTCTCGACGATGCCGGCCCCGGGCGTCCCGCCGCATCCGACCCGTCCTCCCGCCCAGTCGAAGGTGCGCTCGCCGGTGAAGCTGGCGGCGCCGCCCCGCGCGTCCACCAGGCCGACCTGCCGGTCGCCCAGCATGGTATCGGTGCGCATCACGATCCGGAGGGCTTCCTCGGCGGAGGCGCCCATCGCCATCAGCTCGAGTCCCCGCTCGCCGTACGCGGTGTTGGCCAGGCTCTGGGTGGCCACCGCGCCCACGCCCGCCACCGCCCAGGGCACGATGCCACCCACATTGGGAAACTTGGACTGGACCGCGACGCCGAGATCGCCCGTGACCGAATCCCAGGCGACGATGCTGTAGGTGTGGGCAAGCTTCTGGAAATGGACGGGCGGGGCGAGCGGCTGCTGGGCGACGACGGGAACGGACAGGACCAGTGGGAACAGGAGCCGCGCGGCCGTCGAGTGCATCTTAGTCCTTTTTCATCTTCTTCTTGAGGTGTTCCAGCTGGGCGTCCACCACCTGGTCCATCTGCCGCTGCTGCATCTGGCTCTTGAGGATCTCCCCCTCGAGGTCGGTCTCCGGGCGCACACCGCCGGCCGCTTCAATGTCCCGCCAGGCCCCCTCCTGTGCCGCGGTGCGTCCCGGGTCGGTCCCCTGGCGGGCGCCCCGGTACTCGGTGCCGAGCTGCTCCAGGTCGCGTTCCGCCAGCTGCAGCTCCTCCCGCTGGGCCGTGCGCTTCTTCTCGAGCACCGCAATCCGCTCCCGGTGCCGGGTGGCGAACTGTTCGGCGACCGTTACCGTCTCCGCGTCGGGGACCTGGGCCGCGAGCCGGCCCCGGCGCTCCGCATCCTCCAGCTGCCGCTGTTCGATCGACAGGGCGCGTTCGGTCTTTTCCAGACCCTCACGCATCACGCCGACCGCCACCCGGGTTTCGAGCAGGGCCGCATGCAGCGCGGCGATCCGGGCGCGCGGGTCGCCCGGCGGGGTGTGGTCGGCGAGGAGCTTCTCGAGCCGGGCCTTGAGCCCTTCGAACACGGGGGGATCATCCAGAGCGCGGGAGTGGCCGAATGGTACGGGCCGCCCCGGGGGGCGTCAAGGAACCGGGAGCGTTACTTTTCGGGCCATGCGCCACTACCTCCTGCTTGCCCTGCTCCTGCCCCTCGCAGGCTGCGGCGCGCCCCGCTCAGGCGGGGCCTGCGGCCTGACGGCGATCGCGGGCGCCACGATGCTGCTGGAGGAATTCGGTACCCCCGGCCAGACCCTCTCCGCGCCGCCCGCGACCCTCCCCCCGCGGCTGGTGGCCCGGGTGGCCGCGGGGCCCGCTTTCGAGGCGGTGGTGGGACGCACCCAGGACAGCGGCTGGGTCATCGGAGTGGAGGGCAGCATCCCGGCGCCCATCCGGCCGGCCTTCGGCGTGCTGATCCTGGATCGCGCCGGCACCGCCCGCGGCGTGATGATCTACGAGTCCGTGCCCATCCGGGGTGCCCCCGAGATCGGCCGGCTGAGCGTCGACACCCTGATGCTCCCGTTGCTCGGGATCCAGCTGGACCCCGCGCGGTACGAGGATCCCAACTGCCCCTTCTTCCCCGACTCGTTGCTGCCATGAACGCGCCGCGTATCGGGATCACCGGCAACGTGCGCACGGTCTCGGGGGCGGACCGGACCGGCGTCAACGCCGCCTACGTCCGGGCCGTGCTCCGCGCCGGTGGGGTTCCCCTCATCCTCTCCCCACTCATCGAGCCGGCGCATACTGCCAGCCTGCTCGATGCGATCGATGGCCTGGTCCTCAGTGGCGGCGAAGATGTGGACCCCGCCCACTACGGCCATGCGCCGCACCCGGGGCTCGGCAGCGTGGACCCGTCGCGCGACGCGAGCGAGCTGGCGCTCTTCCGCGAGGCCCGGGCCCGCGGGATGCCGGTGCTGGCGATCTGCCGCGGGATCCAGCTGGTCAATGTGGCGCTCGGAGGCACCCTCTGGCAGGACATTCCCAGCGAGCGCCCCGGCGCGATCCCGCATGCCCAGGGCGCGGACCGGGATCAGCGTACCCATCCGGTGGAACTGACCCCGGGGTCCCGCCTGGCGCTTGCGCTCGGCGCCACGCGCTGCGACGTGAACAGCTTCCATCACCAGTCGATCCGGGACCTGGCCCCGGGCCTGCTGGTGACCGGCGTGGCGCCGGACGGAGAAATTGAAGGGGTCGAGTCTCCCCCGGAGGATGCCTGGCTGCTGGCGGTGCAATGGCATCCGGAGGAATTCCATCATCACGGCGCCGCCCCCGACCATGGCCTCTTCGACGCCCTGCTCGACGAACTGCGCGGCCGGCTGGCGGGGACGGGCTCGGTTACTGCGAGTGGCCGGACGGAAAGAGGACCCGCTCGCTCAGTTCGTTGAGCGCGAGGCGAAGCGCGGGGTAGCGCTCGGCCGCCGTCTCCAGGACGCCGTCGAGGCAGTACCGGTCGGCGGCCTCGTGATCCGATGCCATCGCGAACCCCCGGCGGCCCAGCGCATCGTAGTAGCCGAGGTCGGGCCCGGCGCGGCGCAACCGGCGCGCCTCGATGTACTGCGGGAACAACCCGGCGAGCCAGAGGGCGTAGTTGCCGAGGTGCAGCATCACGCGGAACCGGCGGTCGCCCTGGGTGGATTCCAGGTCCGCCAGGATGTCCACCAGGTAGCGATGGCAGTGATCGTCGTTCCAGTCCACCCGGACCGCGCGGTCGCGCTGACCGAATTCGAGCAGGAGCGCCGCCAGGTAGTCCGCGACCTCCCGCTGCTCCACCCCGGAGCGCACCAGCGCCTGCCGGACCATGACATAGAGGAAAAGCACCTCGCTCGGCGCCAGCAGGGTGCGGACCGCGAGCAGCCGCTCGGCCAGCTCCACCTGGTCCAGCAGCGCGTCGGGCCCTTCGGTCTCCAGCCGTCGCTCCAGCATCCCCCTCCGCGTCGCCGAACCCTGGCTCAGCAGCAGGACGACGAGGTCGAGATCACGGGCGGTCAGCCTGCCACGCACGTTCGCGAGAATCATGAACGCTCCCCCTGGTGGTGAAGTCCCGCCGGTCCCGGCCACGGCCCCGCCGGATGCCCTCGGCCGGGCCCTCGCCTTCGCCCGCGCCATCACCGGCACCCTCCGTCCGCCTTCGGTCATCGAACGGCTGCTGCAGGAATTGAAAGCAACCTTCGCGCCGCGCGCCATCCTGGCCGTGACGGTGGACGAGCAGGGACTGGTCGAGAGTGCTAATGCCGTGCCCCACCCGGCGCTCGACACCCTCCTCCGGGAGGTCCTGCAGACGGGGACGCCCGGTTTGCGGATCCTGGACACGCAGGTCGCGCTCATGGAGCCGCTCGCCGGGCGGCGCCGCCTCATCGGCGCCATCGGGGTGCTGCTGGATCGCGATCCTGGCGAGGAAGGACGGCGGACCCTGGCGGCGCTCGCCGCCATCACGTCAGTGGCGCTGGAGGGCGCCCGGCTGGTGGAGAGCGCCGACCAGCGCCACCAGACCTGGGAGGAGGCGACCGACACCATCAGCCTCGCCCTCTGCGTCGTGGACCGGTTCGGCCAGGTGGAGCGCGCCAATCGCGCCTTCTCCGAACTCGTGGCCGCGCCGCCGACCGGTGTCATTGGCCGCAGCTGGACCGAACTGCTCCCGGCCCCCTGGCAGCCGACGCTGGCGGAGGCGCTGGCCAACCCCGGACCCGCGGAGCGGCTGATGCACCTGGGCCCCCGCACCATGGCCGCGACGACCTTCCGCGCCACCGCCAGCGGCCGCGCGGTGCTGCTGCTCGAGGACCAGACCGAGCGCCGCCTGCTGCAGGACCGCCTGCTGCAGGCGGAAAAGCTCTCGGCCATCGGCCAGCTCATCGCCGGGGTGGCCCACGACCTCAACAACCCGCTCACCTCGGTCGTGGGGTTCGCGGACTTCCTCGCCGAATCCGCGGACACCCCGCCACGCATCCGGGAGCCGCTCCGGGTGATCCAGCAGGAGGCCGAACGGGCCTCCAAGATCGTCAAGAACCTGCTGAGTTTCGCGCGGCGGCAGGAAACCCGGCAGCTGGCATCGCTGCAGCCGGTGCTGGAGGCGACGATCGGGCTGTTCCGGAATCACCTCGACGCGGACCGGGTGACGCTCGAACTGGAGATCGGCCCGGACCTGCCGGATCTCGACCTCAATCCCAACCAGATCCAGCAGGTCTTCGTCAACCTGATCCAGAATGCGGCCCACGCGATCGCCGTGGCCGGCCGGCCCGGCACCATCCGGGTCAGTGCCCGCCGGTGGATGGACGGTGCGGCCGTGGAGATCCGGGATGACGGCTGCGGCATGGACGGGGAGACCCTCGCCCGGATCTTCGAGCCGTTCTTCACCACCAAGCCCCCCGGCCAGGGGACAGGCCTCGGACTCTCGATCAGCCAGGGGATCGTGAAGGAGCATGGGGGCCGGATCACCGCCAGCTCCACGGCGGGAACCGGGTCCTGCTTCACGGTCGAGTTGCCGGGCCCGGTCGGCGTTGCCCGCGAGCCGGCCGCCGCCCCGGAGGGATCGAGCAACCGGCCGCTGCGGGTGCTGGTGGTGGATGACGAGCAGCACATCCTGCACTACATGCGGGCCACGCTCGAGGCCTGGGGCCACGAGGTCGCCACCGTTAGCGATGGCGAAGCGGCCCTGGAGCGGGCCACCACCGAGCGCTTTGACCTGATCCTCTCCGACCTGCGAATGCCCCGGGCCGGCGGGCGGGAGTTCTACGAGGCCCTGACCCGGCGCGCGCCCGACGTGGCCCGCCGGGTGGCATTCAGCACCGGCGACACCGTCCGGGGGGACACGCTGCGGTTCCTCGAGGCGCAGGGCCGGCCGATCCTCCAGAAGCCCTTCAGCCTGGCCGAACTCCGCGCCCTGCTCCGCGAGGCGGCGCAGGGATGAGCGAAGTTGCGGTCCTGCACCTCGCCCGCGGCCGGGAGTGGCGCGGGGGGGAACGTCAGGTGTGCCTGCTCGCCGCCGCCCAGCGCGCATCCGGTGAGGTGCGCCCCACGGTCCTGACCCGCGCGGATTCCCCCCTGGCCCGCGCCGCCGCCGCCCGCGCCCTCCCCTGCGTCCACGCGCACTGGACACTCCCGCTCGATCTCCGCGCGCTGGCCGGCGCCGCGCAAGCGGTGGCGCGGCTCCGGCGGGAAGCCGCCGCGCCCCTGCTGCTCCACGCCCACGACAGTCACGCGCTCCAGCTGGGCATCGTCCTCAGCTGGTGGACCGGCGCCCGGCTGGTGGCCACGAGGCGGAGCGACACACCCCCAGGCCGGCTCTGGCGCCGGCCACGAAGGGTGATCGGTCTCTCCCGATCGGTCACGGGACGGCTGTCGGCCTCGGGGGTGGCCCCCCACCGGATCGTCCAGGTGCCTTCGGCGGTGGACCTTGCCGCGCTGGCGGCGCTGCGTCGCGCGCCCGGAGACGCCCAGCCGCCGCTTCTCCTGGCTGCGGGCGCCCTGACCCAGGAGAAAGGGCACCTGACCCTGATCGAGGCGTTTGCGTTGATGGCGTCACGCGTGACCGGCGCGCGGCTGGTGATCGCGGGCGCGGGACCCGAGCGCGCCAGCCTCGAGGCCCGCATCGCGGCGCATGGCCTCGCCGGCCGCATCGAACTCTCCGGAGAGACCGAGGATGCCGCGTCGCGCATCGCCGGCGCCACGATTCTGGTCCAGCCCTCGCTCCGTGAGGCGCTCGGCACGGCGGTCCTCGAGGCGATGGCGCTCGGGGTGCCGGTGATCGCGTCGGCCACGGGCGGGCTGGCGGAACTCCTCGCCGATGACCACGGCGAGCTGGTGCCCCCCGGTGATGCACCCGCCCTGGCGGCGGCGATGGCGTCGCTGCTGGGTAATCCGAAGCGGCGCGCGCGGCTCGCGGAACGGGGGTTGGGCCGGGCACAGGGGTTCGACAGCGCGAGAGTGGCCGCCGCGGTGGCAGAGGTGTATCGTTCCGCCCTGACCGAGCCCTGAGGCCCATGCTCTACCTCTGCATCCCGAGCCACAACGAAGCCCAGACCGTGGGCCTCCTGTTGTGGAAGATCCGGAAGACCCTCCAGGCCAGCACCCGCGAGTACGAGATATTGGTCGCGGATGATGGCTCGACCGACGCGACCGCGGAGATCCTCGAACCCTACACCAAGGCGCTGCCCCTGACCGTGGTCCGCCACGGCGAGCGGCACGGCTATGCCCGGTCGGTGGAAGAGCTGCTGCGGCTGGCCGTGGAACGTACCGACCGCCCCAAGCGGGACGCGGCGATCATCATGCACGCCGACTTCGCCCACGGACCGGAGTACCTCCCCGAGATCGCCCGGCGGCTCGAAGGGGGAGCGGACGTCGTGGTGACGCAGGCCACACTCCAGGGCGAGCCCCGCCGCGCGGCACGGCTCCTGCGAAGGTACGCCAAATGGCTGCTTCGCGGGGTCAAAGTGTCCGGCGTACGAGACATTGTGTCCGGATATCTGGCAATCAGGCTGGTCAGTCTGCGCAACGCGATCCGCGCGCAGGAGGGCCCGCTGCTCACCGCGGAGGGCTGGGCCGCCAACGCCGAGTTGCTCGGACGGGTGGCCCAGCAGGCGCGGCGGGTGGAGACAATGGACGTGGTCGAACGACTCGACCTCCGCTCCCGCGACAGCCGGGTGGACCCGTGGCCGATGGCCAGGGAGCTGTGGCGGGTCGGTGGCCGGCTTCGGATCTCGGGACGGCCACCGGCGGAGAACCGGCGCGGAGGTCCTGCGCGCCCCGCCGATGAACCGGAGCTGGAGGAAGCAACCAAATGAAGATCCTGATCGCGGGCCTCGCGGCCGCCCTGTCCGTCGCCGCGCGCCCCGCTCCCATGACTCCTCCGGCCCCCGGGCCGGCCCCGGCGGCCACCTATCCCTTTGGCGTCGGGGAGCGGTTCCAGTACTCCGCCAAGCTGGGGTTCCTCCGGCTGGGGACGGCCTGGATGTCGGTGAACGGCCTCGACAGCGTGCGCGGCCATGAGTCGTTCGTGTTCGAGTTCGGGCTGGAGGCTTCGGCGCCGTTCTACAAGGCGAAGAACGTCCTGCGCTCCTGGACCGGCACCGAGGACCTGATCTCCCGTCGCTTCCGGCAGGACCTCGTCGAGAACGGGAAGCCGCGCCCCCGGTACTACGAGATCTTTCCCGACTCCCAGACCTTCGACCAGGAACAGCGGCCGGGGGCCAAGCCATCCGTCGCCCAGCCCCTGGACGACGCCGCGTTCTTCTACTTCCTGCGTACGCTGTCGCTGGAGGTGGGCAAGAGCTACCAGTACGATCGCTACTTCCGGAAGGAGCTCAATCCGGTCACGATCAAGGTGGTCAAGCGGGAGAAGATGGAGCTGCCGGACGGGAGCAAGGTGCAGTGCCTGATCCTCAACCCGGTGGTCGGAGATGATGGCGTATTCTCGCCCCGCGCCGAGGCCCAGCTCTGGATTACCGACGATGCCCGGCGCATCCCGGTGCAGATCCGCTCCAAGCTCCCCTTCGGCACGGTGACCCTCCGCCTGGAAGAGGTCACGCCCGCGCCGGGTACTCCGTGACCGAGTACCGCGAGCCTGACCTCTCGCGCCTCCGGACCGTCCCGATCAGCGCCCGGCCCAGCACGGTGGACCGGGCGCTGCTTGCGGTGCCCCCCGGCGACGATCGCTCCTTCGCCGCCTTCATGGCCAGCCTGCCCCATGTGCTCGCCGCCGACCAGTTCCGCCGCGTGGCCACCGCCGTCGCCGCGGCGGCCAGGGGCCGCCGGGGGGTGGTGCTGCTGCTGGGTGGGCATGTCATCAAGGTGGGGCTCGGCCCGCTGCTCGCGGAGTGGGCGCGGCTCGGCATCGTGACACACGTCGCCCTGAACGGCGCCGCCGCGATCCACGACTACGAGCTCGCCGCCTTCGGCGGGACGAGCGAAGAGGTGGAACAGGGACTGGCGGACGGCACCTTCGGCATGGCCGCCGAGACCGGCGCGGAGATGAATGCCGCAATTGTGGCAGCCCACCGCGCCGATCGGGGACTGGGAGAAGGGCTGGCCGCCGCCCTGGCGGCGCGGCGATCACTACCGGGCGAGCCGGGGTCCCTGCTCCTCGCCTGCCACCGGCACGGCGTGCCGGTGACGGTGCATGCCGCGATCGGGGCGGAGATCACCCACCAGCATCCGTCGGCCGACGGGGCCGCCATCGGCGCCACCAGCCACCGCGACTTCCGCCGCCTCGCCGGTTCACTCCCCGCGCTCCACGGTGGAGGCGTGGTCCTCAACCTGGGGAGCGCAGTGGTGTTGCCGGAGGTGTTCCTCAAGGCACTGACCATTACGCGAAACCTCGGCGAGGGCCGGCCCACCGGCTTCCTCGCCGCCGACTTCGACATGATCCGGCACTATCGTCCGCGGCTGAACGTGGTGGAGCGGCCGACCCGGGAGGGTGGTACTGGCATCCTGCTCACCGGGCACCACGAGCTGATGATCCCGCTCCTGGCATGGGCCGTCCGGGAGGCGCTGGAGGCCAGCCCCTGACCGGAGCGGAGCTCCCGCAAACACGGGCGGGCGGGGATCGCGTGGATCCGCCGCCCGCCGCCGTGCCAGAACTCCAGGTGCCTCAGAAGCTCGAGGACGGCTTCCCGGAGATGGTGTCTTTCACCTTGTCCGCGGTGCCGGGGGCCACTACCCGCAGGACCAGGTAGACCAGGAACCCGAGGAAGGCGAGCCAGAGCAGCTTCCCGAAGATGCCAATGACGATGCCAAAGAGACCAAAGACGAGGTGCAGGGCGAACCAGGCCACCACGGCCAGGACGGCGAACCCGATCAGGTTCCGGAACATGCTATTTTCCTCCAGCGGAAGTCGGACACGGCGGCCCTTACGGGTGACGTTTCAGAAAGTTTCGCCCACGGAATCGTGACTCAAGTCCATGATGTGATCGTGGTTGGCGGCGGCCCGGTGGGCACGGCGTGCGCCCGGGAGTTCGCCAACGCGGGCCGAAAGGTACTGCTCCTCGAGCGCGGTGGCGACGCGGGGGAGGGCTGGCGTGCGGCGGCCGGGATGCTCTCCGCCCAGGCCGGCTCCCACGGCGAGGATCCGCTCTTCGAACTGGGCATGGCCGGCCGCGAGCTCTACGCGGAACTGGCGCCGGCGCTCAAGGAGAATACGGGCCTCGATATCGGATTGTGGCAGGAGGGGATCGCGCGGCTGGCCGTGGACGACGCCGACGCCACCTACCTCCGCACCCAGGTGGCCTGGCAGCGGCAACAGGGCCACACCTGCGACTGGTTCGACGCGGCTGAAGTGAAGGCCCGGTGGCCCTGGCTCGGCCCCAGCCATGGGGCGTTGTGGGCACCCCGGGACGCGGCGCTTCACCCGGGGCGGCTGGTGGAGGCACTCCGGGCGGACGCGGTCCGGTGCGGGGTAAAGATCGTGCACGACACCGTTACCGCGGTCGACCGGCGCGGCGACCGGGTCACGGGGGTCAGGGGCCGCGATGGGTACGTCGGCGCCGACGTCGTCATCGCCGCCGGGCCCTGGTCCCGGCTCATCGAGGGGCTCCCCCGGCCCCTCTCAGTGGAACCGATCCGCGGACAGATGGCGGCACTGGCCTGGCCCGAGGGCGTCCCCCCGGCCATCATCCTCGGTCGCAGCAGCTACATCGTGGCGCGGGACGGCGAGGCAGTCATCGGCAGTACGATGGAACATGCCG
>JAEUJI010000274.1 GCA_016794805.1 Gemmatimonadota bacterium | reverse complement strand
CGGCATTCGGCAGCACGCCGGGGCCGAGGGTCCACCCACCGAGCCGCGCGACGCCATTGACGTCGGTCACCTGCACCGCGCCGGTGAGGCTCCCCTCGTTCCCTGCGGGGATACTGAATGTCACGGTCACCCCGGGAACGGGCCGTCCCGTCGGGGTCTTGATCTGGACGCTTGGCAGGTCGGTGGCGCCGACCGGGCTGTTGGGCGCGCCGCTGATGCTGCGCAGCGTGAAGGCGTCCATCGTGGTCAGCGTGTCCACCGCGCCGAAGGGGCTGAAGGTCCGGGTGCTGCCGCCAAGGCAGCAGGTGCCGTTGATGGTCGGGCCACTCTGCGACGCGATGCTGGTACAGTCCAGGAACGCCGGTGTGGCGCGGGGCAGCAGCTCGAACCCGGTGGCACCGAGGTTGTGCCCCAGCTTGAGCCGGCTGTAGTCGGGCGGGGTGAAGTCATCCACCTGGCAGGCGCCGACCAGCACATCCTGGGTGAAGGTCACCACCGGCGAGACCTGGAACTCGTAGAACGCCGGATACTGGTCCAGCGGGGTGTTGAGGGGACCAGGGCTGTCGGGGAGCCGGAACACCGCGATGACGGTCGTCGTGGGCACCGACGCGACCGGCAGGTCCACGCCCGCCTGCGCGCTCGGCGTCACGACCGTCGTGGCCGGGGTCGTGGGGCCGACCACCGCGACCACGCCGTCCTCACCGAGGGAACTTCCGGGGAGGTTCGGCGCCGGGAGGCCCACCAGGCAGTAGAGTCCGTTCATCAGGGTGAGCACCGCGGTCTGCGTCGCGGGCGACTGGTCGCCGATCAGCGCGTGGGCGTAATACTGGGCCAGCATGTACTCGACCAGCCGGAACATCTGCAGCTGGGCGTTGGCGGCATCCGGCTTCTTCACCAGCTTGGAGATGGCCGAGAGCCGGTTGTTGGCCTCAGTCCGGGTGCCGCCGGCGGGGAAGAGTGCGTTGATCTGCAGCCGGAGTTCGTCCACCGTGGGGCAGGCGTTGGTGACCACGCTGGCCGGCGGCGCGGTGAAATCGGCCGGCGAGTCGGACGCGGGGGTGGCACACGAAAGCAGGAAGCCGAGACCCGCGAGGGCGGGGTAACGAAGTCGGCGCATGAGTCGAACCTCAGGGGGTGACAGATAGGGGAACAGCCACGTCGCTGCAGGATTAGTGCGCGAAGATGGCGCGGAATCATCCAGCCGCTGCGCACAGGTGTAAACACTTGTCTCAAAACAACTTAGACGACAGGGGCCGGTCGGATCAGGGGGCCACCGATCCTCCGCTGACTGTGGGCTCGCCACAGCAACCGTGCCTCGGCCGCCTCGGCTGGATGCTCAGCGGGCGCCGATCAGCTGCTGGTAGTCGGGGTCCCCCCGGAGGTCCCGGAACCACCAGCCCTCATCCTCCGCAAAGGCCTCCCGCCGTCCGGGACTGGCGGTCAGGAAACGCTTGAGGCGATCGATGGCCTTGGCCTTGTCCCCGACCTGCAGGTACGCAAAGGCGGCGACGAACGCGAGTTCGCCCTGGGGATCCACCGTGGGGTCGCCCCCGCTGCGCTCGATGACGCGCCGGGCACTGTCGGCGAGTCCCGCGCGGCCCAGCACCGCCGCCACGACGTTGGCGTCGTAGAGCCGCTCGTAGTCGCGCCCCTCCGGCGGCGCCAGCGCCACCATGGAATCCGCCAGCCGCCAGGCCAGGGCGGGGTCCGGCTGGCGGGCCTTGGTCGTGAGCATCCACAGCTGGCACTGGACCGCGCGCGGGTTGGCGGGGAACCGCCGCTGCAGCTCGCCGCACCAGTGCTCGGCGTCGGGAAACTGGCCCTGATCGTAGGTGGCGAAGAAGAGCCGCTGGGTGATGACGTCGGCGTTGCCCAGGAAAGCGTCGGCGGCGAGCGCCTGCCGCGCGGCCAGGATCACGTCCACCGTGGTCCTGGTCTGGTTGTACAGGTGCGAGAGGGTCGCGTGGGCCCCGGCCTGGTTGGGGTTGATCCGGGTGGCCGTCTCGAGGTCCTTCTGGGCGTCGTTCAGCAGGACGCTGGCCTTGGCATCATCCCGCTCCAGCTGCAGCAGCCAGCGCCAGTACCGCAGGTTGCCGCGGACTTCGAAGGCGTCCGGATTGTTGGGGGCGATCCCGAAGGCCGCCCCCACCCGCGCGAGTCCCTCGTCGATCCAGCGGGCCGCGCCCGCGTTGTCTCCCTGTCCGCCCAGGAAATACGACCGGCGATAGGCGAGCTGGGCCCGGAGCAGGAGTGGATCCACCCATTTCGGGTCGAGGGCCGCGGCACGGGCCGCGAGGCTGTCGGCGGTGTCGAAGGCGGTCATGAGGCCCGGGAGGTTTCCCTCCCGTACCGCCGCCTCTCCCTGCTTGCGCGCCGACTGCGCCTGCTGCAGCACGGTCCACGCCTGCACATTGCGGGTGCCCTCCCGCTGTTCCCGGAGCCGCACCTCCTCGCCCAGGCGGGAGCGGATCAGTTCGGCCGCCACGCCGGCCAGGGAGTCCCGGACCGCCAGCGGATCCCCGGCCGGCAGGTCGAAGGAGGCGCGCACCCCGGGCAGGTCCACGCCGCTGTTGCCGTCCACCAGCCGGAGCTGCACCCGCAGCTTGTCGCCCACCGGTTCCACGGCGCCCTGCACCAGGGTGCCCGCCTGCAGCGCCCGGCCCACGCTGTCGCGGGGGATGGCGGGGTCGCGCCAGGCACCGACGCCGCCGGCGGAAATCACCTTGAGCGCCGGCACCTGGCTGAGGGCCCCGATCACGGCCTCGGTGAGACCGTCGGCGAGGTACCCGAGCCGGTGGTCGGCGGTCCCGTCCTCGAGGTACAGCACCGCCACCGTATGCGGATCGAGGCCGCCGGTGGCGGCGCTTGCGCCGCGGTTCCCGCGCAGCAGGTACCAGCCCAGCGCGCCGGCCGACAGCAGCAGCAGCAGCGCGCCGGCCCCGAAGGCCACCAGCGACCGTTTGCGGACCGTCACCGTCACCGCCCCGGCCGGCGGCGTCCGGATCTGGCGGCGCTGGGCGGTGACCCGGGACGCGGTGTAGCGGCTGGAGGTGGCTCCGGGGGGCGCGCCGAGCAGCTCGGCGAACTGCGCCGCGGTCTGGGGCCGGTCGGCGACGACCTTGTTGAGCGCCGCCATGACGGCGTCCTCGACCTGGTCGGGGACGGTGTCCCGCACCACCTGGATGCTCGGCACCTGCTCCATGGCGTGCCGGGCCATGATCTGGCGGGCGTTGCTGCCGCTGAAGGGAGGGTGTCCCGCCAGCATCTCGTACAGCACGCAGGCCAGGGAGTAGAGGTCGGTGGTGGGGCCCACGACGTCGCCCACCGACTGCTCCGGGCTCATGTAGAGGGGAGTGCCCACCGCCATGCCGGTCTCGGTGAGCTTCTGGTTGCTCCCCGCCTCGCTCACCGCGCGGGCGATGCCGAAGTCGGCCACCAGGGCATGGCCGCCGGAGAGCATGATGTTCTCCGGCTTGATGTCCCGGTGGATGATGCCGAGGGAGTGGGCGTAGCCGAGGGCGTCGGCCACCTCGAGCGCGACGTGGATCGAGAAGTCCACCGGCAGCATGTGCTCGCGGTTGAGCCGGTCGCGCAGCGACTCGCCGTAGATGAACGGCATGACGTAGTAGAGCAGCCCGTCGGCTTCACCCGAGTCGAACAGCCCCAGGATGTTGGGGTGCTGCAGCTTGGCGGCGAACTTGATCTCGCGGTCGAACCGCTCCGGCCCGAGGGTCGCGGCCAGCTCCGGGTGCAGCACCTTGATCGCCACCTCGCGGTCGTGCTTGAGGTCGGTGGCCAGGTACACGGTGGCCATGCCCCCACGCCCCAGCTCGCGCTGGATGCCGTAGCGGTCCTGGAGAGCGGCCTGCAGCTGGGCGAGGATGTCGGACACGGCCTGGGGGACGGGGGGTGAACGCTGCGGGCGACGGTGGGAAAGTATACGCGCCACTGGGAGTTACGGCCAGCAGCGGCAGGCCCCGGCCGTGGGATCGGGGCGGGGCCGGGAGCCCTGCTCGCGCCGGGCCGGGGTCAGGCCCCGGGGGTGCGGGTCGGGGTGGGCCTCACCCGAACAGCCACCGCACCACGTACACGGCGAAGAACATCGCCGAGATGTCGGCAATGAGCCCCGCCGGCACCGCGTGCCGGGTCTTCTTGATGTTGACGGCGCCGAAGTACACCGCGATCACGTAGAAGGTCGTCTCGGTCGAGCCGAACATCGTCGCGGCCATCTTCACGATCAGCGAATCCTCGCCGTACTGCCGGATCAGGTCGAGCATGATCCCGGCGGACCCCGACCCGGTCAGCGGCCGCACGATCCACATCGGCAGCGTTTCCGGCGGCACCCCCAGCGGTGCGAGCAGGGGGCGCAGCCCCTCCACCAGGAAGTCCATCGCCCCCGAGGCGCGAAACATCCCCACCGCGAACAGGATCGCTACCAGGTAGGGGATGATATTCACCGCCACCTGGAACCCCTCCCGGGCGCCGGTGACGAACTCCTCGTACACCGCCACCCGGCGGAACAGGCCGTACACCGGGAAGCCGATGATGATCAGCGGCACGATGAACACCGCCAGCAGGTCCAGCGAGGCACGCAGCGTCTCCATGGCTCAGCCCTCCACCGGCGCCGGGTCCTGCATCGGGTCGCTCGCGCGGTAGCCGCGGAGCCGGCCGAGGAGCTTCACGGAGAGGATGCCCACCACCAGCGACAGGGCGGTGCAGATCAGGATCGAGAAGAAGAGCTGGTTGATCTGCAGCCCCATGATGGCCACCAGCAGCACCGGGGGCACGATCTGCACGCTGGCGGTGTTGAGGGCCAGCAGCATGACCATCGAGTTAGTGGCCGTGTCCTTCCGGGGGTTGAGCGTCTGCAGTTCCTCCATTGCCTTGATCCCCATCGGCGTGGCGGCGTTCCCCAGCCCCAGCACGTTGGCAGAGAGGTTGAGCACGATCATGCCCATCGCCGGGTGTCCCTTCGGGATCTCGGGGAAGAGCGGCCGGAACACCGGTTCCGCCACCCGGACGATCACACTGATGAGCCCCGCCTTGTCCGCGATGCGGAGCATCCCGAGCCAGAGCGCGATCACCCCCACCAGGCTGAGCGCCAGCGTCACCGCGGTCTTGGCGAAGTCGATCGCCGCCTTGCTGATCGCCACCATCTTCACGAACCGCACCTGGCCGAAGCGCACCGCCGCCTCGAGCAGGGTGTCGCCCGGCGCCGCGGTCACGGTGACGGGGCCGCGCAGGTCGTTGTCCCGTTCCGAGATCATGCCGCGGATGGTCGCCAGCGGCTCCGGCAGCGCGGCATCCTTCGCGAAGCGCAGCTCGCGGCCGTCGGCATTTTGCAGCAGCACGCCGGCGTAGCTGGGCGGGACGGCCAGCGGGGTGCCGTAGTGCGCCGCCCAGCGGGCGCTGTCGACCCGCACCGTGACCGGGAGTTCGCGGGCGGCGGGATCGTATCCGGCGCCGAGCGCCAGGGTGACCGGGACCGGCTGGCCGTTCCGGTAGCGGTCGCGCGAGAGTTCGCCGATGTCAGTGACCAGCGCGAACACGAGGCTCAGGATGATGAGCCCGGCCCAGATGTAGTTGAGCATGAGGTTCCGGCGGGGGAAGGATGCAGGGAACTTACGACGGCTCCCGGCCCGCCGGAACCGCCGCCCCGTCGCGTGTTGCGGGCTGCCGTACCCGCCCGTAGCTTGGGCGCACCGCATCAGCGAAGATCCCCGATGCACGTCGGGAGCCGCCATGCTTCCTGTCCTTCGCCCCATCTCGTTGGCGCTGCTGGCATCCGCCTTCGCCGTTGCCTGTACCGTCCGGACGCTGCAGGTCGAGGAATCGCGCCCCGCACCTGGACCGGGTACCCGGGTCGAAAGCCCGGTCAAGGCGCACCTGCTCGACGGGACGACCGTCCTCTATGCCCACGGCGTGAAGGTCGAGGACCAGGCCCTGGTCGGCCCGGGCACGCGGTTCGGGCTCCGGCTGGAGGAACTGGGCCCGGTGGAGCGGGTCCCGCTCGACAGCCTGGTTGGCATGGAGGCCTTCCGCAGCGGGGTCAACGGGGCCGCGACGGCGGGGCTCACCCTCCTCGCCGTGGCCGGGACGCTGGGAATCGGGGCGCTGCTCGCGGTGGCCATCTTCGGCTCCTGCCCGACGTTCTACTCCGACAGCCTGAATACCCAGGTCCTCGAGGCCGAAGGCTTCAGTTACAGCATTGCCCCGCTGTTCGAGGCCCGGGATGTGGACCGCCTGCGGCTGCGGACCGGAGCCGACGGCACACTCCGGCTGGAGGTCCGGAACGAGGCGCTCGAGACGCACTTCATCAATCACCTCGAGCTGCTCCAGGTCTCCCACGCGCCGGATGAGCAGGTGGTCCCCGATGCGTTGGGGCATCCGCTTGCCCTCCGTGACCTCCGCGCCCCGGCGATCGCCCGCGACCGTGCCGGGCGACAGGTCGCCCGGGCGCTCACGGCTGCGGATGGTGAGGTCTTCGCCACCGACACCGTGGTGCTGGCGCGGGCCTCGGTGACGGATCTCGAGGACTACATCGACCTCGCCTTCCCGTCCCCGGTCGGTGGCGACTCCATCGGCCTCCTCCTCCGGCTCCGTAACAGCCTCCTCAATACGGTGCTGCTGTATGACCTCATGCTCGGCCGGCAGGGAGCCCGGGCGCTCGACTGGCAGGCCCGGGATCTCGATCGGGTGGGCCCGGCCCTCGAGCTGGGCAGCTGGTACGCCGGCCGGATGGGGCTCCGGGTACTGGTGCGGCAGGGAACCGGATTCCGGGAGGTTGCCCGGATCAGGGACACCGGGCCGATCGCCTGGAAGGACGTGGCGGTGCTGCTGCCGCCGTTCGAGGGTGATTCGGTGCATCTCCGGCTCGCGTTCGTGGCCGACAACTGGCGCATCGACCGGGTGGCGCTTGCCGCGGGAGCCCGGCAGGCCGCGGCCGGGACCATCCCACTGGAGCAGGTCCTGGTGGCCCCAGGCACCCCGGACACCGCCGCCCTCGCCGCGATGCGGGCGCCCGACGGCCGCTACCTGGAGACGCGCCCGGGCCAGCACTTCACGGCGGTCTGGCGGCCGGAGCTCCCGGCCTCCGGCGCGGAGCAGACCTACCTGCTCGCCTCCCAGGGGTACTACATCGAATGGGTGCGGCGCGCGTGGATCGCCGAGGGCAGGGACACGACAGGTTTCCGGCCCGACGATGTCGCGCTGGTTGAGGCCATCCACCGGTGGCGGGGCGTACAGGATTCGCTCGAGGCGCTGTTCTACGCCAGCAAGATCCCGGTGAGGTGACCATGCATTCGCGGCGAGCGCTGTTGTGTGTCGGGGTGCTGGCGCTGCAGGTGGCCGGCTGTTCCATGGGCCCGAAGGTGGCCGACTGGGCGCCGGCCGCGCAGGCCCAGGGCGCGAACATCAGCCTGGACCTCCGGGGCGGGCAGAAGGTCTACGGTGAACTGCTCGCCGTGGACTCGACGCAATTCCTGGTGCGGGAGCCCGGGCGCATTGTCAGGGTCTCGTTCGACGCCGTCGGGAGCGGTGAATCCTTCCGGACCCAGATCGTGGCAGGCGTCCCGGGCCGGGAGCTGCGGCGCCAGCTTCGGCTCATGAGCCGCTATCCGCAGGGAGTTTCTCCGGAGCTCGAGCATGAGCTGCTCCTGGCTTACGGGCAGGACGCCGTGCTGACTGCGCCGTGAGGCTTGCCCCCGCCTGGGGCCTCCTCCTGGGGGCCACGGCCCCGCTTGCGGCGCAATCAGACCCGGCTGCCTTCGTCACGGCGGTACGCGAGGCTACCCGCCGCTATGCCGACCAGTCCGTGGCCATCGCGGATGGGTACCGGAAGGTGGGCCCAGACTTCCCCAGCATGGGGGAGCACTGGATCAGCGTCCCACGAATCGTGCGTGGCACCGTGGTTCCGCTCGAGCCACCGATTCTCGAGTATGCCATGCTGGGCGGCCGGCCGACGCTGGTGGGAGTGGCCTATGCCCAGCTGGTGGGCGAGGGCCTCCCCACCTCGTCGCTCCCTGTGCCTGCCGATGCCTGGCACTATCACGCCGGCAGCGTGGACGAGGAGAGCTTCATCCTGGGCCACGCCTCGGGGGAAGCTGCGTCGGCGGCCGCCGGTCCCCGCATCGCGGTGCTCCACGCCTGGGTCTGGCTCGACAATCCCGCCGGCCTCTTCGCCACCGACAACTGGGCCCTCCCCTTTGCCAGGCTGGGTCTGCCGCCACCACCAGCTGCCGGGGAACCCCGCGAGGTCACGCTCGCGGCGTCCCTCGCCGCCGGCGGCGAGCGCTACCTGGCGACGCTGCTTCGCCTCCGGCACCGGCTCGGTGACGCCGAATCGGGGCGGGTCGACAGTGTACTGGCCGCGCATGCGGCGGCGCTCCGGCGCGCCCTGGCGGCCGAACCGTCCGGTCCCGCCCTGCAACGGCTCCAGGCCGGGTGGCGGGACCTGGAGCACGATCTCACGGACGCCTGCCCTTCCTGCGGCCACGGCAGCCTCGGGGGCCTGGTCCATCCGGAGACCCCCCGGCACTGAGCCCCCTGCGACCCTCCGCGGGGGTCCGGCATCATTTCCGGCGTCCCTTGCTCCCGTGGAGTCACCATGCTGCACCGCCGCTGGTCGCGGACCCTGACCGTCCTTGCCGCACTCTCGCCGGCCCTGCTGCCGGCCGCCCCCCTCGTCGCCCAGGATGATGGCGAGTCCCGGGTCTTCACCTTCACCGCCGGCCGGCCGCGGATCGGCGTCTCCCTCGACATGCGGCCCGACAAGGACACCGACCGCTACGGGGCCCGGATCTCCGCCGTGACCGACGACGGTCCCGCCGCCGAGGCCGGCCTCAAGGAGGGCGACATCATCACCCGGTTCAACGGCGTCGCGCTCGGCGGGCTCAAGGCCGAGGACGACGACGAGTCCGGCCCCGCCGCGAAGCTCCTCGAACTGGCCCGGAAGCTGGAGCCGGGCGATACCGTGGACGTGGAGTATCGCCGCGGCACCGACGCCCGGAAGGCCCGGATCGTCGCCCGCGATCTGGGGCGGATGGCGCTGGGACGCGGCTTCCGCTTCGAGATGCCCGAGATGCCCCGCATGCGTACGGGGCCCGAGGGGATGCCGCGCATGCCGATGATGCTGGAGGGCCATCCGGGCGCGTTCACCTTCTCGTTCGAGGGCCGCGGCGGGCTGGACCTCGCCGAGCTGACTCCCGAGCTGGGCGAGTACTTCGGGGCCCGCGAGGGGCTGCTGGTGCTCCGCACGCCCAAGGACTCCGCCAGCGAACTGCGGGCAGGGGACGTCATCCTCACGATTGACGGCCGCCGTCCTACCTCCGAGGCGCACGCCCGCCGGATCCTGGGGAGCTATGATGCCGGCGAGAGCGCGAAGCTCGAGATCATGCGCAAGCAGAAGAAGACGACGGTCAGCTGGAAGTCGCCGGCCCGCGGCGGCGACCTGGAATGGAAGACGCCGCAGGCCCGCCAGCGGGTGAAGCTCGAGCGCAGCTGACCCGGTGGTCGTTCGCTGGCAGGAACGGGACGAGGCCCGCACTCCGGTGCGGGCCTCGTCGCACAGGGGGGATCAGTTGGTGACCAGCGCGAACTTCACCGGCCACTTGCTGAGCTGCCGCACCGGCCGCTCGCCGTAGTGCGCCGGCTGGAAGCGGGCGCCGAGGACTCCGTCCCGCGCCGCGGTCGCAAAGGCCTCATGGCTCCGCTCGAGGATGGTGATCGAGGCCGGCTCCACCGCGCCCAGGGTGTCGATGATGAACTGCAGCACGACGCGGCCCGGGAGGCCCGCCGCCCGGAGCACCGCCGGGTACTCGAACGCCGGCTGCGTCACCAGTTCCGCCGGGGTGAAGCGGACGTCCTCCGTGCTCGCGCTGTAGAGCAGTTCGGCGATCTGCGCCGGCGGCTGGTCCGCCGGTCCCGTGCCGCCCGCCACCCCCCAGCCGACGCCCCCTTCCACTCCCCGGCCGGTGAAATCCCGCGCATCGAGGGCCCGGAGGCCGGGATCGATCGGGGGAATCTCGGTGGGGACCTGGAGCACCGCCGCCACGACCTGGAAGCCGCGGGGCGGCGGATTGGTGGTGATGATCAGCGCCCCTTCCTGGCCCCCGCCCCCGCCGCCGCGCGGCCCGCCGGCGTGCGGCCGGTCCACCGCCGGCGGCGCCAGCCGCGGGAGGAAGATGAGGGAGGTGTCGCTTACGACCTCCCGGGCGACCTGCACGGCGGTGTGGGTGGTGACCAGGGCGAGGGAAAGGAGCCCGGCGTGGAGCAGGGACGAAGTGAGCAGTTCGGCGGCACCCGCATGATGCGGGGGTTTGGAAGCCACCAGTACGTCGAGCATGGCCGCCTCCCGGTGCGGTGGTGGCCAGCATAGCACCGGGCGCCTGACAGTGAAGTGACCCGTGCATGAAGGGCCCTTCAGCCCGATCTCATCCCAGGAACAGTTTCTCCCCGATCAGTCGCTTGAGTTCATCGCCCGCGCGGCGCAGGATGCCGCCGGCGCGGCTGAGGAAATCGCCCAGCTCCCGGGCCCAGTCCCTGGTGGCGGGCTGGTCGCCGTCCCGCAGGGCGGCGAGGATCTGCGGCCGGAGCTCCATGAGGATCGGGGTGGCGGTGAGCAGGGGGTTGAACCGCGCGTCGTAGCGGATGCCCAGCCCCTCGATGAGGGCGGCGGTCCGGGCGAAGTAGACGAGGTCCCCAGGGAGGACGATGGGCCAGTCGTACATCGCGGAGAGGAGCTGGTCGGTGAGGTACTCGATCCGCTCCTTTGTGGTGGTGCGCTGGTCGGCGAGCGCCAGCATCGCGTCGGCGAGGGCCCGGATGCGCATCCGGTCGGTGCCGGGCTCCACCATCCCCAGCGCGAAGAACCCGTCCACTACCCCCTCGGGATCCCGCCGGATCGAGGCCAGCGCGGTCTCGAGGATCTGCCGCCGCCGCTCCCGGCTCACCCGCACCACCATGCCGAAGTCCACCAGCACCAGCGCGCCGTCGGGGGCCAGCAGCACGTTGCCGGCGTGGGGGTCGGCGTGGAACAGCCCATCCATCAGCATCATCCGGATGTACAGCTCCAGCACCCGGCGGACGATGCTGTCCGGCTGCAGCTCACCCGAGGCGATCCGGTCGTCGAGCGCGTCCACCCGGGTCCCCTCGCAGAACTCGAGGACCAGCACCTGCTCCCGCACCATCGCCTCCACCACCCCGGGAATCCGGACGCCGCGCACGCCGGCGAAGCGCCGCCCGAACTCCATGGCGTTGCCCCCCTCCAGCCGGAAGTCCATTTCCTCGTGGATCCGGAGCGCGAATTCCTCGACCGCGGTGCGCAGCCCGCGCAGGTGCGGATGGTCGAACCACCGGGTCGCCACCCGGAGGATGCGCCGCGCCGAGACGATGTCCTGGTCCACCAGCTCGGCCACGCCGGGCCGGAGCACCTTCACCGCCACGTCCTTGCCCTGGTGGACCGCCCGGTGCACCTGCCCGAGGGAGGCCGCCGCGATCGGGGTCGGGTCGAAGTGCTCGAACAGCTCGGTGTAGGGGTGCCCGTAGCTCTCGAGGATGACCCGCTCCACCTCGGCGAACGGCACCGGGGGCACCCGGTCCGTCAGGGTGGCAAAGGCGGCGGCGTACGGGCCGGGGAGGAGATCGTTCCGGCCCGCGAAGACCTGGCCCATCTTCACGAAGGTGGGACCGAGGCGGCCCAGGGCCGCGACGATGCGCTCGGCGCGGCGGGCGTGGAAGGCGGGAGTGCGCGGGACCGGGCCCCCGAAGTAGAGCCAGCGGCGCTGGTCCCGGATCAGGCTCAGGGTGAGCGGGAGCAGCTCGCGCAGGATGGTGAAAGTTCGCATGGCCTCGCCACGGGTACCCGCCGGCCCCGCGCGGGATGCTGCGTCAGTCCTGGGACGGCCGGTTGAGCCGGCCCACGATCAGGGTGGTGTTGTCGCTGCCGCCGCGTTCCAGCGCCAGCGCCAGCAGCTCGCGGGCAGTGGATTCCGCGCTGACCGACCGGGCCAGCGCGTCGCGGATCTCGTCATCGGTCACGTGCTTGGTGACCCCATCGGTGCAGAGCAGCATTCGGTCGTCCCACCGGATGTCGGTGGCCAGCGTGAACGGCTCCGCCCGGGTCGCCCCCAGGGCGCTGTACAGCACGTGCTTGAGATTGGACCGCTCCGCCTGGTCTTCCGACAGCGCCCCCGCGTCGATCATCGCCTGGGCCATCGTCTGGTCCCGGGTCAGCAGTTCCAGCTGGCCGTCGCGCAGCCGGTAGCAGCGGCTGTCCCCGACATGCACCAGGTAGCCCTTGGGCCAGCGGATGCAGACCATGGTCAGGGTGGTCGCCATGCCGGCGCGCTCATCGTCCTCCGCCCCCGCGGCGCGCACCGCCTCGTGGCTCTTCTCCACCGACCGGACCAGGTCGGCCAGGAACACCGGCTCCACGTCCGGGTCCATCTGGACGTACAGGTCCATCGTGCGCAGCACGTAGTCGACGATCGCCTGCAGGGCGGTGCGGCTCGCCGCCTGGCCCCCAGGCACCCCGCCGACCCCGTCCGCCACCAGGAAGACGTAGCCGCGCGACGGGCTGCGCAGCTCCCCGAGCATCTCCTCCGGGAGGCTGGTCTGGACCACGTCCATCACCTTGTGGATGCTGGCGATCAGGAAGTGGTCCTGGTTCTCCGTCCGCTCCCTGCCGACGTCCGACAGGCCATACAGGTCGATCTGCTGACCCAACGGACGCGCCGGCGCCGGCGCCGCCTCCTCTGCCATGCCCAGACCTCCCGGTTGTGGCGGGTCGGTACCCTCCGGGAAGGTATGCCGGCCGCCCGGCGCATCAAGCCGCCGGGCTGTATCCTTGCTTTCGTGAAACCTGCGCCGCTCCCGGTCGAACCCGTGCTTCCCGCGCTCGCGGAGGCGCTGCAGCGCGCCGCCGCGGCCGTGCTGCAGGCCCCGCCCGGGGCCGGCAAGACGACCCTGGTTCCGCTCGCGCTGCGGGATGCCCCGTGGCTCGGGGGCCGGAAGATCCTGCTGCTCGAGCCGCGGCGCATCGCCGCGCGGGCCGCCGCACGGCGCATGGCGGCCCTGCTCGGCGAGGCGCCCGGCCAGACCGTCGGCTACCGGATCCGGCGCGATGCCGTGGTCGGTCCGGGGACTCGCATCGAGGTGGTGACCGAGGGGATTCTCACCCGCATGGTCCAGCACGATCCGGAGCTGGGCGGCGTCGGCCTCGTCATCTTCGACGAGTTCCACGAGCGCAGCCTGCATGCCGACCTCGGCCTGGCCCTCGTGCTCGAATCCCGCGCCGTCCTCCGCCCCGACCTCCGGCTCCTGGTCATGTCCGCCACCCTGGACGGTGCCGCGGTCACCACCCTCCTCGGCGGAGCGCCCGTCATCAGCAATGAAGGGCGGGCCTACCCCGTCGTGACCCAGTACCTCCCCCGGCGGGCGGAGCAGCGAGTCGAGGCGGCGGTCGCGGGCGCGGTGCGGCAGGCCCTGGCGGAGAGCGAGGGCGACATCCTCGCCTTCCTCCCCGGTTCCGGCGAGATCACCCGCGCGGCGGAGCAGCTGGCGGGAGATCCGGCGGCGCTCCGCGGGGCGCAGCTCTTCCCGCTGCACGGGATGCTCGCCGGCGAATCGCAGGATGCCGCCATCGCCCCCAGCCCCGCGGGCCGGCGCAAGGTGGTGCTCGCCACGAGCATCGCGGAGACCAGCATCACGATTGAAGGCGTGCGGGTGGTGGTGGACAGCGGGCTGGCCCGGGTGCCCCGCTTCTCGCCCGGGTCGGGGATGACGCGGCTGGTGACCGTGCGGGTCTCGCGGGCCTCCGCCGATCAGCGCCGCGGCCGCGCCGGACGCACCGCCCCCGGCACCTGCTACCGGCTCTGGCCCGAGGCGGAGGACCACCACCTGCTGCCGCGGACTACCCCGGAGATCCTGGAGGCGGACCTCGCTCCCCTCGCGCTGGAACTCGCCGCCGCCGGCATCGCCGACCCGGCCACGCTCCGCTGGCTCGACCCGCCCCCGGCGGCCGCCCTCGCAGAGGGCCGGACCCTGCTCGCCGAGTTAGGCGCGCTCGATGCCGCCGGCGGGATCACGCCCCACGGCCGCGCCCTCGCCGACCTCGGCACTCACCCGAGGCTGGCCCACCTGCTGCTGACCGCCGCCGACCGGGGTGAGCTGCCGGTCGCGGCCCGGCTGGCGGCGCTGCTGGAGGAACGGGACTTCCTCCGGGCCCCGCCGGGGCAAGGGGATCCGGACCTCCGGCTCCGGCTCGAGCTCCTCGCTGAACGCAGCACGCCGCCCATGTACCACGGACTCACCGTCGATCGCGGTACCCTGCACCGGGTGCGCGAGGCCGCGAGGGACTGGGAACGCCGGCTCCGCCGGCGCGCAGCCGACGGGCCGGCGCTCTCGCCGGCGGCGCTGGTGGCGCTCGCGTATCCCGATCGGGTCGGGATCCGGCGGGCGGGGCAGGGCGGACGGTTCCTGCTCCGCAACGGGCAGGGCGCGTTCACCGAGGCGCCCTCGCTGATCCGGGCCGAGTTCGTGGTTGCGGCCGAATTGGATGGCAATCCACGCGACAGCCGGATCTGGCTCGGCGCGCCGCTGGAGCGGGCGGAGGTGCTGGCGCTGTTCGGATCCCAGTTGGAGGACGCGGAGGTCGTGGGCTGGGACGAGCAGGCGGATACCCTGGTCGCCGTGCGCCGCAAGCAGCTCGGCGCCATCATCATGGAGGAGAAGCCGCTCCGGAACCCCGAAGCGGCCCTGGTCCAGGGCGTCGTGCTGGAACGGGTGCGGCGACTCGGCCTCGACCGTCTCGGCTGGAATGAGGAATCGCTCGCGCTGCGCCAGCGGCTCGCCTTCTGCCACCGGCACCTGGGCGCCGGATGGCCCGCCGTGGACGACGACGCCCTGCTCCGCCGGCTGGACCAGTGGCTCGGCCCGGCGCTGACCGGCGTGCGCCGGGGCGCCGACCTGGCGCGGCTCGACCCCGGCCCTGCGCTCCACGGCCTGCTCGACTGGGACCAGCGCCGGCGGCTGGAGGAACTGGCGCCGACGCACCTCCCGGTTCCCACCGGCTCCAGGATTCGGGTGGACTACACCGACCCCGAGGCCCCGGTGCTTGCGGTACGGCTACAGGAGGTCTTCGGCCTGACGGAGACGCCGCGCATCGCCGGCGGACGGGTCCCGATCACCATGCACCTGCTCTCGCCCGCCCAGCGGCCGGTGCAGGTGACCCGTGACCTGGCCGGCTTCTGGCGCAGCAGCTACTTCGACGTGAAGAAGGAGATGAAGGGCCGCTACCCGAAGCACCACTGGCCGGACGATCCGCTGGTGGCGGAGCCGACGCGGAGGACGAAGCGACGGTAACGACGCTACCGTCGTTACCGTCGTTACCTTCGCTACCGTCGCTCCCGCCTACTGCTCCACCACGATCAGGTACCGGCTCGGCGCCCAGAACCCTTCGGCGTCGCCGATCGCGATCCGTTCGGTGACCGTCCCCTGCCGCCCCACCGCGGATGTCAGGTGGGTCAGGTTCTGCCGGGAGACGATCCGGTACTTCCGGTCCGACCGCGGCAGCGGGATCTCGTGAATCGTCGCGCGGTCAATGCTGGTGAACTCCTGGAGCGGCAGCTCCCGGGCCGGTGTTGCCTCCCGCCGTCCCACCAGGGGAATGGCCCGCCGGCCATCCTCGACCAGGACTCCCTTCCGTACCAGCTCCTCCCGGCTCCCGACCACGAAGTAGGCGGTGTTCCAATCGCTGGTCAGGCGCTGGACGCTGTCGGAGAGGGTGAGGGTCACCCCCGTCAGCAGGTCCACCTGGGTGGTGAGCGCGGTCACCCGTTCCCGCTGCCGCCCGACGATCTCCACCAGGTCGGCGATGGTCCCCTTCGCCTCGGTGAAGCCGGTGGCGAGACTGTCCGCCACCCGGGTGAGCCGGCGGGCCCGGCGTTCGCTCTGCGCCAGCTGGGTCTCGGCGGTCTTGAGCCGCGTGGTGATCTCGCGCACCCGCTCCAGGACGATGGTGCGCTGGTCCTTCGTCACTTCCAGCGCCGGGGATTCGGCCTGCCCCGGCCGGGGCTTGGGAGCTACCCGCTGGAGTTCGGTCTCGAGGTCGCCGAGCAGGCGGGCGTTATCCGCCACCTCGGCGAGCAGGCTGTCCCGCTCGGCGGCGAGGGCCAGCTGCTGGAGCTGACGGTCGAGGCCGGGGGACCGGGGGGAGGGGCGTTCGGAGTGGCAGGCGGCGGCGACCAGCACCGCGGTCAGGAGCCACGCGCCGCCCGTGGTGGGGCCGTAATTGGCACGCATGGGAGGTACTCGCTTTCAGGATGAATCAGGTCCAACTCCCCGAGTCGGGTGAAGGGCTTCCCGGCGCCTCGGCCCGCGGCTCGGGTGCCGCCGGCGGAAGCGTCGCGTGACCGCGCGGGGGGCGGGGGACCGGTGGGCCAGGGGAGGCGGGGAGGCACGGGCGGCGTTCCACGAAGGGGACGCCGCTACGATAGGGCGGGAAGATGGCACTGGCTAACTACCAAGATGACAGATCGGCGTCGGCCGAATGACAAGAATTCGTGAAGCGCGGGTGAGCCGCGTCACACGCCGCGCCCACGGTGGCTTTCAATTGCGGCCTTCATCTTTCATCATATCGTCCATTTCGGACGCCGACCACGCCGGAGGAAGACATGTCCGCCCCTCGCCGCGCCCTCGCCCTGGCCGCCCTGGCCCTGCTCCTGCCGGCGGGCCTGCTCGCCCAGACCCCCGACGAGTTCCGGGCCGCCGCCGCCGGCAAGACCCAGGGCCGGACCTTCACCCGGCCGCCGGTGGGAACCGTCTGGCGGATCGATCCCACCCATTCCGAGGTCGGCTTCCGCATCCGGCACCTGCTGGGGCGGGTCCGGGGCCAGTTCACCGAGTGGTCGGGGTCGGTGGTCACCCGGGGCGAGAAGTGGGAGAAGGGGACGGTGAACATCGTCATCCGCAGCCGGAGCATCGACACCAACAATGACGGCCGCGACGCCGACCTCCGCTCCCCCCGGTTCTTTGCCGCCGACAGCTTCCCGGAAATCACGTTCGAGAGCACCGGCATCGTGGCAGAGGACCAGAAGTTCGAGATGAGCGGCCTGCTCACGATCAAGGGCACCACCCGGCCCGTGGTCTTCAAGGGGACCTACCTGGGGATCGGGGGAGACCAGAATGGGAAGGAACGGATCGCCTTCGACGGGACGGCGATGATCAACCGCCGGGACTTCGGCATCTCCTGGAACCAGGCGCTGGACCGCGGCAACCTGCTGGGTGACGAGGTCGAGCTGGAGATCGCGCTGGAGGCGGTCCGGAGCTGAGGCGGTAGCGGCCGGGGGCGCCCTGCCCGGCTCAGCCCCGCAGTGCCGCCACGACCGAGTCGAGCTGATCCATGGAGGGGGCAGTGCCCTGGGCGATGCGGGCGCTGCCCCCGCCGCGTCCCCCCACCCCGGCCAGCAGCGGCTTGAGCCGCTGGCCGGCATCCACCCCGGCGTCGGCCGAGGCGGCCACGACGATGGTCGGGGGCGTGGCGGTGGTGCCCACGAACAGCACGTTCCCGAGGCTGGTCATTGCCTGGGCGATCCCGCGCAGCGCCTCCGCCCCACCGGGCGGATCCCGCAGCACGATGGTCCGGCGGCCTGCGGCGTCGGGCGCCGCCTGGTGATACAGCTCACCGGCGCGGTAGCCATGCAGCGTCTCCTCCAGCCGCCGGCGCTCGCTCACGGCCCCCGCCAGCTCCACCCGCTGCTTCTCGAACAGCGCGCCGACCTCATCGATCCCGGCCGAAGCCGCGGCCGCCATCCCCGACAGCAGTTCAAGGTCCCGCCGCGCCCGGCCGATGGCGCGGAGGCCGCAGCGGAACTCGAGCCGGACCTGCTTCTTCACCCGTTCCGCCCCTCTAATAAGGATGGGACCGATCTCCCCGGTGGCCCGGACATGGGTGCCGCCACAGGCGCTGCGGTCCAGGTCGGCGATCGTCACGACGCGAAGCGTCCCCGACCGGTCCGACGCCTTGCGGAGGCCGGCGGCTGTGGCCGCGTCTTCGAAGGTCACGGATACCGGCCGGTTCTCCATTACCACCGCATTCGCCCGGCGCTCCGCCTCGCGGAGCTGGTCCGGGGTCAGCTCCGGCGCGTCCAGGTCCAGCGTGGCGTACTCCGCGCCGAAATGGACGCTGACCGTCTGGTGCCCATACAGTTCGGCCAGCACCGCGGAGAGCAGGTGCTGGCCGGTGTGCTGCCGCATGTGATCGAGGCGGCGGGACCAGTCCACGATCCCGTCGACCTCGTCCTCCAGCAGCGGGGCATCCAGCAGGTGCACGATGGTCTCGCCGTCGTCCACCACGTCGGTGACCGCACGGCCGCCGAGCCGGCCGGTGTCGAAGGGCTGGCCACCGGAGGTAGGGTAGAAGGCGGTGCGGTCCAGCACTACCCGGCGGCCATCTTCGGAACGGTGGCGGACGGTGGCCCGGAAGCGGGTGAGGTAGCTGTCGCTGTAGTAGAGGCGTTCGGTGCTCACGCCGGAACGGTAATGGGCGTCCGCGGCGGGCTGTAGTCCGGAGTCCCGGTGCCTGGCGTCAGGGCCTCCGCCAGGCGGCCGGCGGAGGCGAAGCGGTCGGCCGGCAGGGCGGCGGTGGCTGCGGCGATGGCCGCATCCATCCACTCGGGTATGCCCTGGAGCAGCCGGGCCGGACGGTGGCCGTTGGCCACGGGGGCCGGCGGGCGACCCGCGTCCTGCCGCTCCGGCAGCCGGCCGGTCAGGGCAAAGAACAGGCACATCCCCAGGCTGTAGATGTCAGCCCGGGTATCCGCCGCCTGGCCGGAGACGACCTCCGGCGCGAGGAAGTCCCTTCCCGTCTCGGGTCCGGCGCCCACGCCGGCGGATCCGAAGTCCCCCAGGCAGGCACGAGTCTCGGGGCCAAGCATGATGTTCCCCGGCGAGACATGGCGGTGCAGGATCCCCCGCCGGTGCGCTGCGCGGAGCGCGAGCGCGATTCCCCGTCCCACCGCCGCCGTTTCATCCACGGTCAGGGGGCCGCTCTCCGCCACCCGGCGCCCGAGATCCGGTCCCGCGACGTAGTCCATGACGACGAAGCTCCGCTCCCCCTCCTCGAAGCAGCCATGCACCCGGACGATGTGATCATGGGCAATATCCCAGGCTGCCAGCACCTCCCGCCGGTGCCGGGCCTGTTCCGGCGCGGTCAGCGCCGACACGCGCACCGCCACGGGCGCATCGAGGGTGCGGTCATGGGCGAGGTACACCACGGCCGCACGGCCACGCCCCAGCTCCCGCTGCAGGCGGTACCGCCCCGAGAGGAGCATTCCCGGCGGCAACAGGACAGCCGGACTGTGGAGGTACTGCGACACCATGCAATTCCCCTTCGCTTCTGCGGGATGCACCGGCGAGAGGCGCCGACATCCCATGCTGCGTGAGAAGGTGGCAACCGGCGGGCCATGCGACGGCGCGTCCGGTCGTGGCGCCGGCACGGTGACCGCGGTCACCTGGTGCCGCATGCGGGCCACGCTCCGGGCGGCCGGCTGTCGAGGGAACTGACAGCGTCCAATAACTCGCAGTTGTGCCGTGCCGGACTGCGCCCGATCATCAGTCCATCGCGGGACGTCGAAGGTTCCCAACCGACATCGAGAGGCTGCGCATGCGACAGATCCCCGGTCGCCTGGCCATCGCGTTTGGCATGCTGCTCCTGGGCTGCACCGCGGAGTCCACCGCCCCGGACGGCGGTGGCATGCCGCCCCCGGGAGGCCTCAAGGCCTGGTCCAATCCGGCGACCTGGCCCTCCGGGCAGGTGCCATCGGCGGGGGACTCGGTCGTGATCCCCGCCGGGCTCGCGGTCCGGCTGGATACCAGTCCCCCCACCCTCCACAGTCTCACGATCAAGGGCGATCTCGTCTTCGGCGACACCGACCTGGACCTCACCACCGGGTGGATCCTGGTGGAGGGCAGCCTGAGCGCCGGCACCGAGGCGAATCCCTGGCCTCACCGTGCCCTCATCACCCTCACCGGCACCCCGGGCGATCCCGACGTGTCGGGCCTGGGCAACAAGCTGATCGGCGTCTCGGGCCGGATCGACCTCCACGGCCAGGGCCGCGGCGGCTGGACCCGGCTGGATGGGACGGCGCCGCAGGGCGCGACCAGTATCACCCTGGTCCGGAACCCCGGGTGGCGGGTGGGCGACCGGATCGTCGTGGCCTCCAGCGAGTACAGCCAGGACCGGGCTGAGGAGGCGGTGGTGACTGCGGTGAACGGCCGCACCCTGACGCTCGAGGCGGGCCTCCGGCGGGAGCACTTCGGCGAAGTGGTCCCGGTCAACGGGGTGCAGGTGGACGAGCGCGCGGAGGTCGGGCTCCTCAGCCGCAACATCACGATCCGCGGGGACACCGGCTCCACGCCGGGCTACGGCGGGCATCTGATCGTCCTGGCCGGCGCCACCGCCAGGATCGAGGGGGTGGAGCTGTTCCAGATGGGCCAGCGGGGGAAGCTCGCCCGCTACCCGATGCACTGGCACATGGCGGGCGATGTGTCCGGCCAGTACTTCCGCAACAACACCGTCTGGCGGACCTTCAGCCGGTGCGTCACGGTGCACGGCAGCGACAACGCGACCGTGCAGGACAACCTCTGCTATGACCACACCGGCCATGGCTACTTCCTCGAGGACGGCGCCGAGACCGGCAACCTCATCGAGGGCAACCTCGGCCTCACCAGCCGGATCCCCGCACCTGCCGACCGGCTGCTCGGCTCCGACGACCGGCCGGCGACCTTCTGGATCACCAACCCCGATAACACGGTGCGGGACAACGTGGCCGCCGGGTCCAGGGGGTTCGGCTTCTGGTGTGCCTTCCCCGACGCGCCGACCGGGCTCTCCGTGGGCGCCCCGGACCGCCCCCGGCGCACCCCGCTCCGGGAATTCTCCGGCAACGTGGCCCACTCGAACCACTTCGGCGGGCTGCACGTGGACGACGGGCCGCTGATGAACGGCACCACCACGGTGACCAACTACGACCCGGTGACCGACCCCGCCGACCCGAACTCCGCTCCCGTCCTCGCCGACTTCACCGGCTTCCGGGCCTACAAGCACTACGGGCGCGCCGTCTGGCTCCGGGGCACCTACCTCCGGCTCTCGAACGCCGTCCTGGCCGACAACGCGATCGGGGCGACCTTCGCCGCGTACGAGACCTCGGTGGTGAACAGCACCTTCATCGGGCAGTCGGGGAGCATCGCCGCGCTTCCCTCCGGCACCGCCCTTCGCGGCTTCGAGTTCTACGACGGCCGGGTCTGGGCCGACAATGTCACCTTCATCAACTACACCGCGGCCACCACGGTGCCCGCCAGCGCGCTGGGGTACAACCGGACCAACGCCTTCCCGATCGACCCGCTGAACTACGCCGGCGGCATGAGCTTCGTGAACGCGACGCCGGTGTATCTCGAGAACCCGCACGGGGACAAGGATGGCGACAAGTCCGCGGTCTTCCTGGACCAGGGTGGCGCCGTCACCGGCACCCCGGGACGCTGGGTCACCGCCAACACCCCGATCCTCCTCTCCCCGGGATGCGCCTACCAGGCGGCGTGGAACGCGCATGTCTGCGATACCCGCTTCGCCAAGCTGTCGGTCAACAGCGCCGCCGGAGAGGCGATCGCCCCGCTCACCATCCAGCGGGACGACGCGGTGGCGCTCGACCTCACGGGCACCGGCAACGGCACGGCCCACGCCGCCCTCTCGGTGCTGCCCGGCCGGGGCTACGGCGTGACCTGGACCGGCGCCACGCCGGCCCAGCCCCGGTTCTACCTCAACAGCGCGGCGCCGGGGGACCAGGTGACCGTCACGTTGCCCTATGCCGCGCCACCGAGCCAGGTGGTGCGCGACTACTGGGCGGGAAACCCGATGAGCGCCGCCGCCTCGCTCGCCGAATTCGCCGGGTCCGGCGGCGACCGGTTCTTCTTCGATGCCACCACCGGGCGGCTCCACCTCAAGCTGGTCGTCATGGCCGACCGCGACTGGGCCACGCTGTTCGTGAAACCCTGAGCGCCGGCCCGCCGCACACGCGCGAGGGGCACCCGTCCGGGTGCCCCTCGTTGTTTCCCCATCCCCCGCGCGGCTCGGCTCAGCCGCTGACCCCGAACGCCGGCCGCAGCAGGTCTCCGCCCGCCGGTGGCGGCAGGTCCAGGACCTCCTGCACCGCGGCGAGCAGCTCCGTGGGCAGGAACGGCTTGGAGACGAATGCCGCCCGGCCGGGCGTCTCCTGCGCCAGCCGGGCGTTCTCCGGCTCTCCGGACACGAACAGCACCGGCAGCTCCGGCCACTGCTCGCGCACCCGGACGGCGAGTGCATCCCCCTGGATGCCGGGCATCTGGACGTCGGTGACCAGCAGGTCCACCGGCACGTGCGTGCGCTGCAGCACCCGCAGCGCGTCCTCGCCGTCCTCCGCCACGATGACGGTGTAGCCGGACCGCTCCAGCACCCGCCGCATCGCGGCGCGCGCGGTGACGTCATCGTCCACGACGAGCACCTGCACCGGGAAGAAGGTGCAGCGGAAGGCCGCGATGAGTTCGTCGAGCGATGCGTCCATGGGCGGTGCGCGTGTGGGGGTGGGCCGTGAGGAGGGCCCAACTTGCAGTGCGCCCGCGAGCCCGTCAAGCCGCGCGGAGCGCGGCTTGACGGACGATCGGTGTGGACTCTGTTGAGGGCTGTGGAAAGCTGTGGATAATGCGCTACTGCGCGGCAGGGAATCCCTCGCCGAGGGCGCGCAGGATCGCGTTCAGCGTGTAGGGCCGCGCGTTTTCCGGCGTGGCCTGCCAGGCGCCCATCCGCTGATCCACCCAGGTGCGGATGCTGAGGTAGCGCGGGATCGAGCCGGCATTGCTGAAGATGATGCGGTCGCCCTTGATCTGGTACTTGCCGTCCAGCGCCGCGAGCAGTTCGAGCCCTTCCGTGACCTGGCTGATCATCAGGTCGGCGAGCTGCGCCGTCTCCGCCGTCTCCGAGAGGCTCTGCCGCGAGCCCCACGCCCGCATCTCGTCCGCCGGCCAGCGCTGGCTGCGCTGGCTGCTGAGGACGCTGTCCTCATAGGCCTGGGACAGCCGCGCGATCCGGGAGCGGTACTGCCGGATGGCGTCGCCACCCGCGGCCCACGCGGCCCTGGCCCGCGCCGCGCCGTCCGCCGTGCCGATCCGTTCCGGGGCCAGCAGCGCCCGGAATCCGCCCAGCTTGGCCACGAGATCCTGCTGTGCCTGCTGCTCCGCCTGGGTCAGGCGGCGCGCCAGTTCACTGGGGGGGACCGCCTTCGCCCCGCCGCCGGCGGCCGGAATGTCGGTGCCGACCGAGAGGCCTGCGGTACTCACGTCCATGCTGGGGCGGAAGGCGGGACGGGCGGCAATGATCTCCTCGTCCGGCTTCGCCGAGTCGGTCTTGGGCGGAACCACGGGGTCCGTGGTCCGATTGAGGCCCGCCGGTGCGCCAACCGCCGCCGTCCGGCTCCCGCCGGGGGCGAGGGTGGCCGCACCGGAGTTGGAGAGTGCCGTCCCGGGCGTCGGCGCGGTGGCGCTGGGCGCCGCCAGTGCGCCGGAGGTGGCAGCGGCGTCCCGGGCCCACGGCTTCCACGCGGCGACCGCCACGCCCATCAGCACGATGAAGGCGCCCGCGCCCACCAGGAGTCCCTTGCGCAGGTTGCCCGCGCTCCGGGGCGCGGGGTGGGCTGCGGTGGCCGCGAGCGGCTCGGGGAGCAGCGCCGGGCCGGGAATGTCGAGATCCACCGCAGGGGCCGGCCTCGGAGCCTCGACCTTCGCGGCTTCGATCCTGGGAGCCTCGACCTTTGGGACCTCGAGCTTCGGCGCTTCGGCCTTTGGGGCCTCGACCTTCGGCGCTTCGACCTTGGGGGCCGCGACCTGCTTCGGCGTCTCGACCTGCTTCGCGGGTTCGACCTTCGGCGCCTCGACTTTCTTCGGCGCCTCGACCTTCGGAGCGAGGGCGGCCGCCACTTCTGCCTTGGGCGCCGGCGCCTTCGGCGGTTCGGCCACCGGGGCACTGGCGGCCGCCGGCCGGGGGGCCGCGGGCTTCGGCGGATCGAAGAGGAGGTGGAGATCCTCGGGGATGGTGCGATGGCCCGACGAGTTCCGCACGGGCGATTCGATCCCATCATCCATGACGAGGAACTGGAGCTCCGTGCCCTGGGGCGCCACGGGCGCCGGCTTGGTGGCGGGCTTCACGGCCGTGGCCACGGGGGGCTTCTGCGCCTGCATCACCGTGGCGTGATGCCGGGTGCTGGGCGGCGTGTCGCCCACGTCGATGAAGGGGATCTCCTTGCTCTTGCGCGGCGGCCCGGCCGGGGCCGGCGCCGGGGCGGCGGCCTTCGGTGCGGGAGCCTCCGCCACCAGCTGCGGACGGAGGACGGTCTGCTGGGCGGCGGGGCGGGCAGCCTCCACGCGCTCCGGCGCACGCGAGCCCGGGTCGGCCGGACGGGGAGGGGCCGGGGGCGGGCTCGACACGCCGCGCACCGGCGCCGCCGGTGTCAGCGCGGGGGGAGGGACGGTCGCCACGTCGCCATTGCCCAGCCAGCCGATGACACTCCGGTAGTGGGGGTGGCTCTTCACATCCAGCCAGCGATTCGCACGGCTATGAAAGATCTCGTCCTCGGGCGCGACCTGTCCGTTCCGGACCGCCGCATGGAATTCCTCGAGGGAGTTATAGACCGCTTCCGTCCCTGTTGCCGACCGGATCCGATACATGGCATCCGCCTCCACACCGTAGGCTTGCCGTGGTTGTTCCAGAACGCTGTACATTAGAGCAACACTCGGGCCTATTGTGTAACTCTTTGTTCATAAACACTTTATGGATTTTGACGAGGCCAGTGCTGACAGGGTCTAATGCAGCATTCTGCGGGGCCTGCCGGGCTCTCCATTCCACCCTCCCCTGTGCCGGACCCTGGGGAGAAGTAGGTTCAGCCCATGGCCGAACTCCTGCTCAATCCGCACCGGGTCCCGAGCTACCGCTCCGCCGCCCCTGTCGCGGGACCGCGGTCCTTCCATTCCCGGCTTCCCGGCTATGCCCCGACCCCGCTCCGGTCGCTTGCGCCCCTCGCTGCCCGGCTCGGCATCGCCGACCTCCGCGTAAAGGACGAGTCCGCCCGGCTCGGGCTGCCCGCCTACAAGGTGCTCGGCGCCTCCTGGGCCACGTACCGGGCCATCACGCTCCGCCTGGGGAGGTCCCCGGAGCCGTGGGCCGACCTGGCGCAGCTGCGCCTGAACCTCCGCGACCTGCCTCCGCTGCGACTGGTCACCGCCACCGATGGCAACCACGGTCGCGGCGTCGCGCGCGTGGCGCGCTGGCTCGGCTGGCCGGCGGAGGTGTACCTGCCGCGCGGATCGGCGCCGGCGCGCCTCGAGGGCATCCGCTCCGAAGGAGCGCTCGTGATCGAAGTAGATGGGACCTATGACGAGACCGTGGCGCGGGCCGCGGAGGCCGGCACGGCCACGGACACGCTCCTGATCCAGGATCACGGATGGCCCGGCTATGAGGAGATCCCGGAGTGGGTCGCGGAGGGGTACGAGACCATCTTCGCCGAGGTGGACGAGGAGCTGTCCCGGCCGGGGCATGCAGAACCGGACGTCGTGCTGGTGCAGATCGGAGTGGGGACCCTGGCGAGCGCCGTGGTCCGGCATTATCGCCGGCCGGGACTCTCCACGCCGCCGGTCCTGATCGGCGTGGAGCCGACGGGCGCCGCCTGCGCGCTCCGCTCCATCGCCGCGGGCCAGCCGGTCATGCTCGCCGTGGGCGCGGACGCCTCCATCATGGCGGGGCTCAACTGCGGGACCCCCTCGTCGGCGGCCTGGCCCGCGATGCGGGACGGCATCGATGCGTTCCTTGCCGTGGAGGATGGGCTCGCCATGCGCGCGATGCGGGAGCTGGCGGAGGCGGGGGTGACGGCTGGAGAGTCCGGCGCGGCGGGGCTGGCCGGGCTGCTGGCACTGCTGCAGCCGGAGCACCGGGAAGCGCGCGCGCGGCTGGGGATTGGCGGCGCCATCCGGGTCCTGCTGCTCAACACCGAGGGCGCCACCGACCCCGACGCCTGGGCCCGGGTGGTGGGGCGGCCGTCCGCCTGATCGGCGGCGCAGGGCATGCCTGTGCCCCGGCCATTCAGCGACCGGTGATAGCGCCTAGCCGGCCGCCGCCGCGAAACGCCGGACGATCGCGCCCGCCGGCTCGATCCGATCGATCGTCGCCGCGCTCTTCCCCGCCTGCCAGTAGTCCTTCTCTCCTGTCTCATCCAGCGAGGCGCGCTTGAGCTGCCACAGGGAGCGGAGGGCGTAGATGGTGCGCATCAGGTGCTTGGTCCGCCGGTGGCGGAGCATCCAGCGGGCGACCGGACCGGCGCGGAGCCCGATGCGCTCGATGTACGGGGTCCGGATGACGGCCACGGGGACCCCGGTGATCCGCTCGCTCAAGACGATGTCATCCTCGCCGGCGGCGAGAATGGCCCGCTTGTAGGCCTCGCTGCTCCGGCACTCGGTGGTGGCAATGAACCGGGTGCCGAGCTGGGCGCCGGCATACCCCAGCCGGAGCGCGTCGAGGAAGCCCCGCTCATCCCCGATGCCGCCGGCGCACACCACCGGCACGCCGAGCCCTCCCAGCTCCTCGATCAGCACCTCCGCGCTCTTCGGGCCGGCATGGCCCCCCGCCCGGCGATTCACCGCGATCAGTCCCTGGACCCCCCCGGCCAGCCCCTTCTCGGCCCACTTCCGCTCGGTCACGTCATGGTAGACCACCCCACCCACCGCGCCGACGCGGTCCACCACCCAGCGCGGGTTGCCCAGGGAGGTGACGAAGAACCGCACCCCCTCCTCGAGGGCGATGTCGATCCAGCGGGTCATCCGCTCATGGTAGGTCCGGGAGGACTGCTCGATCAGCGCGTTCATGCCGATCGGCTTCGGGGTGAGGCGGCGGATGAGCCGCAGCCCCTCGCGGAAATCATGCCCATGCACGTAGGTCAGCGAGATCGGCTGGACGATCCCGATGCCGCCGGCGTCCGAGACCGCGGCGACCAGCTCCGGGTTGCTGCAGGGGTACATCGCGCCGCAGATGAGCGGCACTTCTATCTTCGCGTGGCGCGCGAGGGGCGTGTCCAGGATGCCGGGGCTCACGTGGGTGACAGCTTCCAGCGGACCGTGGCACGGGCAACCACTTCACCGGCGGGGTCGCTGATGTCGGCGGTCACGACGTACTCGGTATCCTCGGTCACGACCGGGACGGAGACCCGGGACTCGGCGGTCAGCCGTCCCCGCGCCTTCTTGAAGTACTCGATCGACAGCTGGGTGACGATCCCCCGGACCCCGGCGGGCAGCCCGACGAGCATGGCCAGGCCGCTGGTCACCTCCGCCAGGTTCACCAGGGCGACGGCGTGCACCGAGCGGAGGTGATTGCGCACCGACCGGCGATCCCGGAGCTCCACCCGGGCGAACCCGGGCTCGAGGACACGCACGTGGGCGCCGATGGAACCGGTGTAGGGCACCATGAGCCCCAGCAGCCGGCTGAAGAGCCAGGTGCCGCCGGGGAGCGGGGCGAGCCGGGCCCACATGCGGGCGATCCGGGCGCCGGGTGCATCGAGTGTGGCTGGCATCCCGGAATATCGATGGACTGAAACTCCGCGTCCACGGCCACCCGTACGGCTGACACTTTCTGAGGAGACCCTCATGTCCCTGCCGATCCTGACCCTCCTGGGCGCGCTCACCCTCGCCCCCGAGCCACTGCTCCTGGTCCTCAACAAGGCCGAACACACGATGGTGCTGGTGGATCCCGTGACCCTCGCGATCGTCGGCCGGGTCGCCACCGGGCACGGACCCCACGAGGTCGCCGTCTCCGCGGATGGCCGTACCGCGTACGTGACCAACTACGGGGCCCAGGTCCCGGGCGCCTCCATTTCGGTTGTGGATCTCGGCTCGCTCGCGGCGCGCGAGCTGGCGCTCGACTCCCTTCGCCGCCCGCATGGCATCGTCGTCAGTGGGGGACGGGTCTATTTCACCGCGGAAGTGAACCAGTTCGTGGGCCGGCTGAACCCGGCGGCGACCGGCGTGGACTGGGGCGCACGGACCGCCCAGGTCGCCACCCACATGGTGGTGGCCACGCCCGACGGTCGCAGCCTCTACACCGCCAACATCGGATCGCACACCATCTCGCGCATCGACCTGGCGAGTGGCGCCGTCACCACGATCGCAGTCGGCCCCCAGCCGGAGGGGATCGCCGTGGCGCCGGACGGCCGCGAAGTCTGGGTGGGCCACAATGGGGATGGCGGCGTGTCGGTGGTGGATGCGGCGAGCGGCACGGTCTCCGCCACCCTCAAGGCGGGCACCATGCCGATCCGGCTGGTCTTCACCCCGGACGGTCGCCGGGTCCTGGCCTCCGACGCACGGGGCGGGGAGGTTGTGGTGCTGGATCGGGCTACCCGCGCGGTGGTGGGCCGGATCCCCACCTCCGGCGTGCCGGTCGGCATCCTCACCAGTCCCGACGGCCGCCGGGCCTTCGTTTCGCTCACCCAGGCCAACCGGGTCGCGGTCATCGACCTCGAGCGGCTCACGGTGGTGGCCGAGGTCGAAACCGGGCTCGGCCCCGACGGCCTGGCCTGGGTGGAGCGGCCCTAGCTAGCGGGCGCGGAGCCGGGCAACCCGGGCCGTGATCCGGCCGGGGGAGGCACCGTAGGCGAGCCAGACATCCCCTGAAGCCGGGTCCACCGCCAGGTGGCGCACCAGCGCGCCGGCGCTGGGCAGGCGGTAGGCGGTGAAGGCCAGGGTGCGCGGATCGAAGCGAAAGACCAGGTCCGCTCCCGCGGTCCCGATCCACAGCACCTCCCGCCGGTGGTCCACCCGCACCACGTATGGCAGGGCATCCCGGACGGGCAACGGAAACTCGGTGAACCGCCGGCTCGACGGATCGAACCGCACCAGCAGGTTGGCGCTGTACGCCGGGATCCAGAGGGTGCCGGTGCCGTCGATGTCGAACCGGCGCGGCCCGCTCATCGGGGTAGGCAGGTCGTGGGTCTCGAACCGCCGGGTGGCGCGCTGAAACGAGAAGATCCGGTTGCCCTGGAGTTCGCCCCCCCAGAGGGTGCCGTCGGGCGCGGCGCGGATCTCGTAGGGGATCGGTCCGCCGGGTGTGCGGGCCAGGGTCGGATGCGCCGGCACCGGGAAGGTCTCCACCCGGCCGGTGGCCGGGTCCACCACCCCGATCTGCTCCGGGTCCCGGGTGAAGTGCCCGTTGAACCAGGCGCCGCCGTCGGCGTCCAGCGCCACGCTATGGGGATACATCCCCATGGGCCAGGTGCTCCAGCGCCCGGAGGCCGGGGCGTAGCGGGCCATCAGGCCGGCATTGCCTAACAACACCCACCACTGCCCCTGCCGATCCACCTCCACCGCCCGCGGACCGCCCCGGGGCGCGGGCAGCTCGACCCGGCTCATCTCCCCGGTCCGCGGGTCGAGCCGGTACATGACGTGACTGAACATCCCGGTGATCAGGACCTGGCCGGCCGAATCCACCGCCACGTCGTGCGGCAGGTCCGTCGGCACCGGCATCTCGTACTCGGTGATCTCGGCCTGGCCCAGCGGGAGGGTGAGCGGCGCCGGGCGCCGTCCCGCCAGGTGCCGCACCAGCCACGCGGCGGTCGAGTCGGGGTCACGCCCGGCCGAGATGATCGGGAAGCCGGTGGTGGCCCCGGCGTAGCCGAGCATCTTGGTCACCGAGGCGGCCCATTCCTCCCGGCTCCGTTCCCGGCCGCCGGGGATCGTGACCAGGGTGTCGAACTGGTGGCAGTTGGTGCAGTCGATGATGAACTGCCGCTTGACCACGCCGTCCGGCAGCAGCGCCAGCCATGCGGAACTGGGTGGCGCCGCCGATTGCGCGCGGAGCGGAACGGCACCCAGGAGCACCAGGCCGCCAAGGATCACCAGCACCGGCAGGGGGAGGAGGGCCAGTCGGCCGTGGCGCATGATAGGAAAGCCCGAGGGGAGGGATGGCCCTGCTACGGAGCGGGCGCGCCGCCGGTTTCCGGACCGCCCGCTCCAGCCTGAAACCGCCGGTCGGGGATTGCCGTCTTGACGAAACGACTACGAGCGTAATATTACGACTGTAGTTGACGGGCGATCCGCCCACCCTTTCCAGGTGCATGCCTCTATGCCCGAGGTGCTCGTGTCCGACATCCATCAGCTCACCGAGCTGCAGATCGCGATCCTCCGCGTGCTCTGGGATCGGGGTCAGGCCACCGTGGCCGAGATCTGCGAGGGGCTCAAGCCGGAGCGGGGGCTGGCCCTGACCACGGTGGCCACCCTTCTCTCCCGGCTGGAGAAGCGGGGGGTCGTGAGCCACGAGACCCGCGCCCGCCAGTTCGTCTACCAGGCGCTGGTCACCGAGGCGGACGTGCGCCACTCGATGGTGCGTGAGCTGACCGAACAGCTGTTCGATGGCAACATCACCGCCCTCCTGACCCACCTCCTGAGCGAGCGCGAGATCAGCGCCGGGGACCTGGAACGGGTGAAGGCGATGCTGGAAGCGGCCCGCAGTGGAAAGGAGAAGCCCCCCCATGCCCGCTGAACTTGAGGTCCTCGCCGGCAGCTGGCTGCTGACCTACACGCTCCACAGCACCCTGTTGCTGGGGCTGGCCTGGCTGCTCACCCGGCGGCTGGTGGAAACGCCGGCGCGGCGGGAACAGCTCTGGAAGGCCGCGCTGGTGGGCGGGCTGGTGACCACGACGCTCCAGACCGCGCTTCCCTTCGAGCCGGTCAGTGGGGTCATGTCGCTGGCCCGCCGGGCCGGGGTGGCATCGGTTCCGCGTCTGCCGGCGGCCGGGACTCCGGTCCAGGCCTGGACCGGCATCCGTCCCGATGCGATCGCCGGGCGGGCCACCGCCCCCGCAGGGCCGGCCCTGGAGCGTGCGCCCGCGCCCGCGCCCGCGCCCGCGCTCCCGTCGCCGGCACCGGCGGCGACCGATCCCGTCAGCTCCACGCGGGGCCTGACCCTGGCCCTGGCGGGCTGGGGGGTGATCGGAGGGGGACTCTTCCTGCTCTTCCTGGCCCAGCGGCGGCGCGCAATGCGCGGCATCGGGCCCCGGCGGCCGGTGGTCGAGCCCCGGCTGCTGCAGCTGCTCTCGGATCTCCGCCGCCAGGCCGGCGTGCGCCGGCCGGTACGGCTGACCCAGGCGGCGGGGCTCACCAGCCCGGTGGCCCTCGGCTGGAACGAGATCGTGCTGCCGGAGGCGGTCCTCACCGAACTCGACGGGAGCCAGCAGAAGTGCCTGCTGGCCCACGAGCTGGCGCACCTGGTCCGGCGGGATCCCTTCTGGCTGGCCCTGGGCTGCAGCCTCGAGCGCCTGCTGTTCTTCCAGCCGCTCAACCGGCTGGCGCGCATCCGCCTCCAGGAGGCGGCCGAGTACCTCTGTGACGACTGGGCGGTGCATCGCACCGGCTCGGGGGTCTCGCTGGCCACCTGCCTGGTGAAGGTGGCGGAGTGGGTGACCACGCCGCCCCAGCCGGTGCCGCTGGCCGGCATGGCGGAACGCCGATCCCAGCTCGTCATTCGCATCCACCGTCTCATCGAGGGCCGTCCCATGCCCAGCTCCCCCCGTTCACTCTGGTTTGCCGCCGGGCTGGTCTCCCTGGTGGGCCTTACCGCCGTCGCGGCGCCCAGCGTAACGGCGCACGCACAGCAGCCCGTGGCGCAGGACACCCTCGCGGCCGATACCGCCGACACCACCAGGTCCAGCTTCCGCCGCATGCTGCGGGAGATGCGGCTGCTCGAGTGGCGGGCCCGGTCCGACGTGCGCCGGGCGGCGATCGCGCCCCGTCCCGCGCGCCCGCCGCGCACGCCCGAAGCCATGGCCTTCGCCGAGGCGCCTCCGGCTCCCATGCCGGCCCTGGCGCCGTGGCCCACGCCCGCGCCGGCCCTGGCGCCGATGGCCCGGGCCGACGCAATGCGCGACCTGGCGCGCGCCCGGGTGGGCCTGTCCGCGGAACTGGCGGCGATGAGGGGGGACCTCTGGTCCGGCGACCAGCGGCGGCAGCGGGACACCACCAACATCGCCGTGCCGGCGCTCATCGGGGCCCTGAAGGACCCTGACGTCGAGGTGCGGCGCGCCGCGGCCCAGTCGCTGGCCAATCTGGAAGACCCGCGCGCCGTCCCGGCCCTCATCGCGGCGCTCGGCGATGCCGACACCGAAGTCCGCGGTACGGCCGCCTCAGGCCTGGCCGCGCTGGAAGACCCGCGCGCGGTGCCGGCGCTGGTCGGCCTGCTCAAGGACAAGTCGCCCGAGGTGCGGTACCACGCGCTCGCGGCGCTGGCGAACTTCCCGGACGGCGTCCCCGCGGATGCGATCCTCGCGGCGCTGGAGGACTCCAACGCCGATATCCGGCAGGTGGCGATGTCCCTCGCCACGAGCCGGGTGAGTCACGATGAGGACGACGCCACCCCGGCGGATCCCCGGTTCGTGGCCGCCTTCACCCGGCTGCTCAAGGACGGCTCTCCCGATGTGCGGCAGGCGGCGGTGAGCGGCCTCGGGGAGCTGCGGCTCACCAAGGCCCCGCCGGAGCTGCTGGCCCTGGTCACGGACAAGAGCGAGGATGTGCGGCAGCAACTGGCCTACAGCCTCGGCGAGATCGGGGACCCGAAGGGCGTGCCGGCGCTCAAGACCCTGCTGACCGATGCCAGCGGGGAGGTGCGCGAGGCGGCGGTACACGGCCTCAGCGAGATCCGGGACCAGAGCGCGCTGGAGGCGCTGGTGGGGGCGCTGCGGTCGAACGACGCGACGGTGCGCCGCGCCGCCGCGATGGTACTGGGCCAGCGGGGCGAGGACTGAGATGACCCTGCTCCTCACGACTCTGATGGCCGGGGCCTTGCTCCAGGTCGCCCCGGCCCCGCCCCCTCCGCCGCCGGCGCGGCTGGCAGTTGCGGGGGCGATGGCCATGCCGCGGGTCCGCGTGCGGATGCCCCACCTCCGGGCTCCGCGCCTCGCCATGATCCGTGCCCGGTCCGAGCGGCCCGGCCCCGATTCGGCGCAGGTCGTCGCACTCCTGGCGCACCTGGCCGCGGCCGATCCCGCGGTCTGTGAACTGGCGGTGGACATGCTGGGGAACGGCTGGAACTGGGGGTCCCGTTGGGGCGAGCTCAGCGCGCTCCGGGATGCCCGGACGCCGGCCAGCGCGGCGCGCCTCCAGTACAGCGGCTCGGTGACCGACCGGCGGGCCCTGCCGGTGCTCGAGGCGGCGCTGGGCCGCGAGCAGCCCTGCGTCCGGCGCGCCAGCGCGCGGATGCTCGGCGGGAGCAGCCTGCCGGAAGCGGCGGGCGCCCTGCGCCGGGCACTCGGGCACCGGGACGGCATCGTCCGGGAAGCCGCCCTGCTCGGGCTCGGCATCTCGGAGGATCCCGGCTCGTTTGCCGCGGTGCTGCAGGCGGTCTCCGACCGTGATCCGGAAGTAGTGCGGATGGCGGCGTGGGCCCTCGGGGAGTACGAGGATTCACGGGCCCTGACGCCACTGACCCGGTTGCTGGACCGGAGCGAGGCGGGGATCCGCCGCGCGGCGGTGTACGCCCTCGGCGCCATCGAGGACACTCGCGCCACCCGGCCCTTGATCCCGATGCTCAAGGACCGGGACGAGGGAGTCCGGCTCGAGGCGGTCTCCGCCCTGGGAGACATCGAGGACCCGGCCGCGACGGCCGCCGTGGCCGAGCTCCTGCGCGATCCCTCTCCGGACATCCGGGAGGCGGCCGCCCACGCCCTTGGCTCCATCGAGGATGCGGGCGCGGTCCCGGGGCTGGTCCGGGCGCTGGAGGACCGGACGCCGGCCGTGCGCGCGGCGGCGGCGTCCGCGCTCGGCTCCATTGAGGACAACGCGGCGGCTCCCGCCCTCGGCAAGGCGCTCGCCGACCCGGTGGCGGAGGTACGGCGGGAGGCGATCAGCGCGCTGGGCTCCCTGGACGACCTCGAGCGCGCGCCCGAGGGGCTCTTCGCCCTGATGAAGGACGCCGATCCGGAGCTGCGCCAGCTGACGGCGGAGACCCTGGGCTCGATCGGCGATCCGCGGGGAGTGCCGGCGCTCGGGGGCGCCCTGGAGGACAAGGACGTGGAGGTGCGCCGGAGCGTCGTGAGCGCCCTCGGCTCGATCGAGAGCGCGGCGGTTGCCCCGCTGCTGGTGCGGGCCCTCAAGGACGAGGACGGCGAGGTGCGGCGGCTGGCCGCGGAGGGGCTGGGGCAGGACCACTAGGAGGGGAACCGGCTGGTTGGGGCCGGGGTATGGCCAACGGCGCCCGGGGGCGGTGCGTAACTCACCGTGTCGGGGCGCCGTATGTTGCTGGCGTCCATCAGCCCCTCACCCTCATCGGAGCACCCATGCTGTCCCTGGTCACCACCCTGGCCCTGCTCATTGCCCCGCCCGCGGTGTACTCCCCCCCCGCGCCCGCGGCTTCCGATACGACCGGCACCACCTGGCAGATCGACGTCACCCATTCCGAACTGCTGTTCCGGGTCCGGCACCTCGTGAGCCGGGTCACCGGCACCTTCACCGACTGGGACGGGACCATCACCGGAGACCCCGCCGACTGGTCGCGCGGCGCCGTGACCGTGCGGATCCGGACCAAGAGCATCACCACCAACCACCAGCGGCGGGACACCCACCTCCGGTCGAATGACTTCTTCGCCACCGATTCGTTCCCGGAAATGAGCTTCGTGAGCACTGGGGTCGCGTTCAATGGCGACAGCGTCACCCTGAGGGGCGATCTCTCGATCCGCGGCCGGACCCGGCCCGTGGTGCTGACGGGGAGCTACCTGGGAATGACCCCCGGGCGGGAGGGCAGGGACCGGATCGGGTTTGAGGTGGGCACGAAGATTAACCGGCTGGACTATGGCCTGACCTGGAACCGGGCCGCCGAGGGCGGGGGCGTGGTGCTGGGCGATGAAGTGACGATCAGCATCACCGTGGCGGCGGTGAAGGTGGTGCCGGGCGCCCCGGCCCCCGCCGCCCCGCCTCCGCCGCCGAGCAACTAGCAGCCCGGTGACGCCCAGGAGGTACTGGTGCCGGTGCCGTTGTCGCGGCTGTTGAAGTAGGTACAGCCGTTCTCGTCGCCGGCGATGAAATCGTTCCCCCGGTTGGCGTACACCGACCAGGCCTGGCCCGGCCGCATCCCCCGCTGGCGGGCCAGGACCCAGAGATTGCCCAGGACCGGACCCCCCTCCGCCCCGAAGCTGCCCTGCGCATCCACCCACCACCGTCCCTGGTAGACGGGGGTGATGCGCAGCAGGGCGGTGACATCCGCCTCCGGCAGCTCGCGCCCATTGATGAACACCCCGCTGTTCCCCCGTGAGGCGTCCGCGGGCAGCGGCCCGCCGAGTTCCAGGCCGGCGAGGATCCACCCTGCGGTGGGCCCGCCGTCCATCCCCCACGCGCCGGAGCGGCGATCGTACCAGTAGTGCCCATCCTGCACCCGCACCGACCAGCGCGACTCGAAGCCCGCCACCTGCTGGGGGGTGAGCCGGACCCGGTTGACGACCACGTTGCGTTCCTGCGCCGCGAGCGGCGCCCCGGCGAGGAACAGCAGGGCCAGCACAACGGTGGGTGCGCGCATGGATGGGATGCCTCTCGCTCGGGGTCAGGGTTTCAGGTAAGATACGCCCCGACCATGTCCAAGCTCTCATTGAAGCCCCTGGTGTCCACCGCCTGGCTCGGCGACCGCCTCGGCGCGCCGGGCGTCGTGCTCCTCGACGCCTCCTGGTACCTCCCGACGGCGGGGCGCGACGCCCGGGCGGAATTCCTGGCGGCGCACCTTCCCGGAGCCCGGTGGTTCGACCTGGACGCCGCGAGCGATCCTACCTCGCCGCTGCCGCACATGCTGCCCCCGCCGGCGCAGTTCGCGGCCTGCGCCGCCGCGCTGGGGGTCTCCGATGACAGCACCGTGGTGGTGTATGACGGCTCCGGCAACAACCTGACCGCCGCGCGGGTGTGGTGGATGTTCCGCCTGTTCGGGCACGAGCAGGTCGCCGTGCTCGATGGCGGCCTGGGCAAGTGGCGGGCGGAGGGCCGCCCGCTCGAGCGTGGTGTGGTCCGGCCCGAGGCGGGGCGATTCACGGCCCGCGCTGCGGGCCTGCCGGTGCGGACCATGGCGCAGGTGGAGCTGGCGCTCGCCCGGGAGACCGAGCAGGTCGTGGATCTCCGCTCCGCGGGCCGGTTTGAGGGCCGCGATCCGGAGCCGCGGCCCGGCCTGCCGAGTGGCCACATGGAGGGCGCCCTCAACCTCCCGTTCAGCGACCTGGTGGCCGCGGACGGCACGGGGCTGCCGCTCGACGCGCTGCGGGCGCGAATCCGGCAGGCGGGGATCGCGCTGGACCGGCCGATCATCGCCACCTGCGGCTCGGGCACCAGCGCCTGCAACCTGCTGCTGGCCCTGGCCCGCCTGGGCGAGGGGGAGGCCGCCGTCTACGACGGGTCCTGGACCGAGTGGGCCGGCGCCGGGCGCCCGATCGTCCGGGCCGGGGACCACCGGTGAGCGGGGCGCCCTGGCAGCACAAGAAGTGGGCATCCGGAACGCTGCAGGATACCAATCGCCATGCCGGCTGCCTGCTGCTCGCCGTGGCGCTGTTCTGGAACGGGATCTCCTGGGCCATCGCGGTGCCGACGGTGCTGGACCCGTCTGCTGGCGGGGCGCGGCTCATCGTGCTGCTGTTCCCGCTGATCGGAGTGGGGCTCGCGGCGGCCGCGGTGCACGCCATCCTCCGGCGCCGGCGCTACGGTGCGGCCACGTTCGCGCTGGCGACCCTTCCCGGCGTGATCGGTCGGGCCATCGCGGGCCAGATCATCGTCGAGCGCGGGCTGGAGGCGGAGAGCGACGTGGTGCTGACGCTCAAGTGCGTGCGCAAGGTGGTGACCGGTTCGGGGAAGCAGCGGCGGACGACCGAGACCAGCTTGTGGGAGGCCACCCAGCAGCTCCCCGGCACCGTGGCGGACCGGGGGGTGATCCGGATTCCCGTGGCTTTCGCCATCCCCCCAGAAGCGGAGCCGACCGACGAGCGCAACTCGAGCGACACGATCCAGTGGTCGCTCGAGGCTCGCGCCGCGCGGGAGGGGGTGGACTTCTACGCCAAGTTCGAGGTACCGGTCTTCCGAACCGCCGACAGCGCGACGCCCCTCACCGAGGAGGAGCGCCGCCGGCTCGGCGCTTAGAAGTCCACCCGGTATCCCGCCGTGACCGTCCGGCCCGGGGCCGGCCGGAAGAAGCTGGTGTTCGACGTCTCGCTGTAGAGGCGGTTTCCCAGGTTGGAGAGGGTGAGGCTCACCGAGTGGCTGGTGATACCGGCCCGGAAGAGCTTTGCGCCGGCGCGCAGGTCCTGCACCACGTAACGCGGCGTCGGGGCGCCCACCGGGGAGCTGATCGACACGTCCTTCTGCTGTCCGTAATACCGCGCATCATAGCTGGCCCAGAACCGGCCGTCGGGATGGTCGTACCGCAGCGAGCCGCCCACCCGGCTGCCGTAGGTCTGTCCCACCGGGTTGCTCGGATCCTTCACGTCCTTGGCATCGAAGACCGTCAGGTTTGCCGCGGCGGAGAAGCCCGCGACCAGCCGCGCCTGTCCCGCCACCTCGAGGCCCAGGTAGCGCAGCTTGTTCACGTTCACGTTCTGGTACTCCGGCAGCCCCTGGATGGTGTCGCCGGTGGGCGCGATCGCGATCCCGTCGGTAATCTCGTTGCGGAAGCCGAACACCTCGAGCTGCAGCCGCCGTCCCCGGAACCGGAATCCCAGGTCCAGGTTGATGCTGGTCTCGGGGCGGAGGTCCGGCGTCTGCCGCTGGTAGCCACTGCCCTCGGGAGTGGGGCCGGTGAAGAACCGCTCCACCAGGTTGGGCGAGCGGAAGCCGCGCCCCACCGTGCCGATGAGCGACAGCTGCTCGGTCAGGGCGTAGCTGGTGTTGAGGCTCCCGACCAGGGTCGAACTGGTGCTGGTGACGTTCGGCGCGGTGATCCCCGGCGTGGCGCGGGTGGCGGCCCGGATGTTCTGGCCCCGGACCCCGGCGATGACGGTGAGCCGCGGCAGCAGCCCGAACTCCATCTGGGCAAAGGCGCCGAGGCTCCGGAAGCTCGCGTTCGGGACCTGCGGCGTGGTGCTGACCTCCGGGGTGGGCGGACCGAAGCCGACCACGATGTTCGTCAGGGTGTCGGTGTTGGTGGAACCGTCCCGGAAGCCGTCCACCCCGTAGGTGAGCAGGTGGCGGGTGCCCACCGCCTTGGCGGCCTCCACGCGGAAGCCCACGGTATTGAGGTCGGTGAAGTTGCGGGTGGTGCTCACCAGACCCGCGCCGGGCGGCAGGCCAGGGCCGACGAACGGGATGAAGATGTCGAGGTTGAGGTGGCGCTGGTTGCTCTGGTAGTAGCCGGTGACGTCCACCCGGTCCGCGACCGGCAGGGAGATGCCGCGGGCGGTGTAGCCCACCGACACCTTGTCCACGCCCTGGTCGGGATAGGTGATGTCGATGACCGGCGCATTGGGGGTGCCGAGGGCGGCGTTGTCCACGTAGCCGAAGCCGGTCGTATCTGCGCTGTACCGCTCGTAGCGCACCGACAGGTGCTGGTGCTCGGCCAGGCCGTAGCCAAGCTGGAAGGCGTAGTTCTGATCTTGGACCTTCGTGCCGCGCACCCGGACCCCGCTCTTGAGCGTCAGGTCGCCGAAGGTGCCGGGGGGTGCCACGTAGGAGCCGGCGTCCCGGTAGGAGCCGAAGGCGAGGAAGTTGAACCGGCCGGCGCTGCCCGCGACCACGCCGTAGGGGCGCTGCTGGTCCCCCACGCCGGAGAACCGGTAGCCCGCGCTGCCATGCACGCTGGTGCCCACCAGCGAGCGGGGCGGCTGCCGGGTAATGAGGTTCACCGCGCCGCCGATCGCATCGGTGCCGTAGAGCACCGAGGCGGGCCCGCGCACGACCTCGACCTTGCCCAGCGCCTCGAGCGCGACGATCGAGGGAATTTCCCCGAAGTCCTGCTGCCGGCGGGAGTTGTTCATGCGGATGCCATCCTCGAGCAGCAGGATCCGCTGGCCCAGCTGGCCCCGGATCACCGGGCGCGCCTGGCTGGGTCCGACGCCGTTGACGTCGAGCCCCGGCAGGTCGAGGAAGAGGTCGGTCACGTTCCCCGGCAGGCGGCGGGCGAGCGCGGTCGAGTCCACGACGCTCACCGGCGCCGGCGTGCGGAACACCTCGCGCAGGTCCCGGGTGGCGGTGACGGTCATCGCCGGGAGCTCGAGGATCGAGTCCCGTTTCACGCGCGGCGGCGCGGCCTGGGCGGCGAGGGAGGTGGCGAGCGTCGCAAGGACCAGGACAACAGGAGTGGCGCGCATGGGAGGTTCCGGCCGCAGGGTTTGGGAGTCCGCATCCATTCGAATGCTGGGCAACGGTAGCGCACGGCAGGATGAGCGGAAATTCGTGAAGCTGCGGGGGGATCGTCCGTACAACTACGGTGGGCGCGCGCGGCGGCGGTGCCAGGCGTGTGACGCTAAGTCGTGGCGGGGCTGGCGCTCCGGGGCAGGTGGTGGATGTGAGGCAGGCGGTGGAGGTGTGCGGGAAATGAAGGACGATTCACGCGCGGCTTAGCCTTCCTCCACCAATCCCGCCTCGACGGCGAAGCGGGTGAGGCCCGCGACGGTCTTGATGTCGAGCTTCCGGGCGAGGTTCTCGCGGTAGGTCTCCACGGTCCGGGGGGAGAGGCCAAGGCGCGCGGCGATCGCGCGGCTGGTCTCGCCCGCGGCGATGCCGCCAAGGACCTCGCGTTCCCGCGGCGTGAGCCGGGCCAGGCGGGTGCCGGCGTCGTCGGCGGGAGGATCGCCGCGGAGCGCGGCGCTCAGGTGCCGGGCCACCGGCGGTGAGAAGTACGACTCGCCCTGGGCCACCGCGCGGAGCGCGGCGCGCAGCTCGGAGGGGCTGGTGTCCTTCCGCAGGTACCCCTGGGCGCCGGCCCGCACCGCCCCGACCACGTACTCCTGGTGGTCGTGCACCGAGAGGATCAGGACCCGCACCGCGGGCAGCAGGTCCCGGAGCCTGGTCGTGACTTCGAGTCCGCCGGCGCCGGGGAGCGAGAGGTCCAGCACCACCACGTCCGGGCGCGCATCCCGCGCCAGCTCGAGGGCCATCTCCCCGTCGCTGGCCTCGGCCACGACCTCGACCCCCGGGGTGCCGGCCAGCACGTGGCGGATTCCCTCGCGCACCAGCGCGTGGTCGTCCACCAGCATGACGCGGAGGGTTGGTTCGGTCATCAGCCCGGGCCGGCGGGAAGGGGAAGGGTCAGTGCGAGGCGCGTGCCCCCGTCGGGACGCGGTTCGAGAATAACCTCCCCGCCGAGGGTGGAGAAGCGCTCCCGCATCCCGGCGAGGCCGGTGTGTTCCTCGACCGCCGCCCCGCCGATGCCACGCCCGTCGTCCTCGACCTCGATGACCAGGCTCCGGCCGCTGGTGCGGAGCGACACCGAGGCGCGATCGGCGTCGGCGTGGCGGGCCACGTTGGAGAGTCCCTCCTGCACCGCGCGGAACACCGCGAGCTCCGCCAGCTGGGGCAGCGGCGGGAGCGACTCGGGCAGGGTGCAGGAGGTGGGGATGCCGGTGCGGCCCCCGAAGTCAGTCACCAGGGCCCGCAGGGCGGGGAGCAGGCCCAGGTCGTCGAGCAGCGAAGGCCGCAGCTGGTCGGTGACGCTCCGGATGCTCGCCATGCCCTCGTCCACCAGCGCGGTCACCCGCGCCAGCCGTTCCGCCTGGGGGGGCGGGACCTCTTCCCGCACGATGCCGAGCTGCAGCTTCACGGCGGAGAAGACCTGCGCCGTCTCGTCGTGCAGCTCGAGCGAGAGCCGCCGGCGTTCGGCCTCGTGCTGTTCCACCATCCGGACCGAAAGCCGCTCCAGTTCCTCGGTCCGGCGCCGCAGCCGCCGGTCGAGGTCGGTGTTCTCCAGCGCCGCTCCCACCTGCTGTCCCAGCGCCACGAGGAAGGGGGTGTCGAGCGCAGCGAAGGGATCGCGCGCGTCCCCCACGATCAGCATCACCCCCGCCACGACGTCCCGGCGCATCACCGGCAGCGCCGCGATGTAGGCGAAGTCCCCGCTGCTGCCCGAGCTGGGCCGCGCGGTCGCCAGCACCTCGGTGATCCGGTCCATCGCATCGCCGCCCGGCGCCTGGCCCTCCCAGGGGGCGCAGGCCGACAACGCCCGCACCACCACGCCGCGCTCCCGGTCAAAGAGCGCGCTGCCCCGGACGCCGGGCAGCACCAGGGCGCGGCCCAGCAGGGCGCCGGTGCCGTCCACCCCCTGTTCCCCGCGCTGGAGGTCCCCGGACAGGGTGGAGAGCGCCCCCAGGCCGCGCTCCAGGTCCTCGATGACGAGGATCAGGATCCCGCCGCCCACCAGGAGGGCGAACACGATGTCGAGGTAGTACCCCCAGGGGTTCCAGGCGCCGCGGGCGCGGAGCACGGGATAGTCGAGGTGGTGCAGCCCCCACAGCAGGAACGCAATGCCGAGCAGCAGCGCCCCCGGCGAGCCCGTCTTGCGGCGGAAGCGGAAGAAGACCCAGGCGGTCCAGAGGGTGGCGGCGCTGAGGAAGAGCACCGCGGGGAGGGCGGCGTAGAGGAACCGTTCCTCGACGCCGAGGTGGAAGATGGCAAAGTACGACCAGAGCGGCGGGAAGAGCACGGCCAGCCAGAACGCCGGCCGGAACTTCACCCCGCGGGAGAACACCATGGCGCTCCACAGCAGGGCGAGGGCGGTCCACCCGGTGGCCACCTGGTGGGCATAGAGCCAGAAGGGGCGCGTGGTCTGCACATAAATGAGGATGGCGCCGAGGCGGGCGAGGTACAGCGTCCACGCCACGGCCCACCAGAAGAAGTGCGGCTTCTGGAAGCGGACATAGAGGAGGACGCAGACGGAGACCAGGCCCAGGGTGATGGTGGCCTGGAGCAGCGCGGCGTGCAGTTCGCTGAGGGGGAAGGACACGGGGGTCAGCGGGGCGCCGGCCTGCGGCGGCGGGCTCAACGGGCGAAGATCCGGCTCATGTCGCGGAAGGTCTTGAACTCGAGCGCGTTGCCGGAGGGGTCCAGCAGGAACATGGTGGCCTGCTCACCGACCTGCCCCGCGAAGCGGATGCCCGGCTCGATCACGAACCGCACGCCGGCGGCGCGGAGGCGCTCGGCCAGCGCGTGCCAGGCCTCCCACTCGAGGATGACGCCGAAGTGTCGCACCGGGACCTCCTTGCCGTCCACCTGGTTGGCCCGGGCCCGCCCGGTTTCCTCCGGCGCCAGGTGAGCCACGACCTGGTGGCCGTGAAAATCGAAATCCACCCAGTGGTCGGAACTGCGGCCCTCGGGGCAGCCGAGCAGGCCGCCGTAGAAGGCGCGGGCGGCGGCGAGGTCGTGGACGGGAAAGGCCAGGTGAAACGGAGGCGTCGGCATCAGAGCTTCTCCCAGCGGATCTGGCGCCACCCCTGCGGACCCAGGGTGAGGCGGGTGGCGATGACCCGATCCCGCTTGCGGTCCACCTTGCCGTTCACCCGCACCAGGGTGAGCTGCTCCCGGACCCGGGCATAGACGACCTCACCCTGCCGGCTGACGAGCAGGACCTCGTACAGCGGCTCGATGGTCCCGATGTTGTCGTCCAGGAAGATCTCCCGCCACTCCCGCGATTCGTTCTCGGTCAGGTTCGGCAGCAGGCGCTGCACCTCGCCGAGCTGGCGGGCGCGGATCGCCTGCTGCAGCTCCACGTAGAACCGGCTCACGGCGGCGGAGTCGGTGGGGATCGGCACCGGCGAGGTCGTCGCGCTGCCCGGATCGGTGCGGCCGGTAGGATTGGGCCGGGGAGCGGGGACGACCGGGCCGGGCGGGGCAGGGGCCGGCGGGCGCGTGGTCGTGTCCTGCGGCGCGACCGACAGCGGCGCGGGGGGCGCCGCGGTGCTCCAGAGGCTCGCGGCGCGGGACAGGAGGACCGTGGCCTCGAGCTTGTCGCCGGCCAGCGCCAGCGATTCCGCCACCCACCTGATCGAGTCGCCTGCGGCGAGCGAGGCCGGCGTGGCCCCCGCGGTGGCAGCGAGGTCCCGGGCATACTCGGCCGCCCCCCGGGCTCGGAGCAGCAGGCTGTCGAGCCGCCCGGCGAGGGTGTCGGTGGGCGGGACCGAATCCACCACAGCCACCCGCTCGAGCTGACCCCGGACGACCAGCATGGCAGCGAGTGCCCCCAGGCCGGCCAGCAACAGCCCGCCGAGGATGCGCGTGACGCGGACCCGGCGCTGCCGGGCCGCGGTGCGGGTGCTGGGGGCCACCCGGGCCAGAGGGGTCGGACTCGAGGGGGTGAGCCGCGCCTCGCCGACGGGGCGCCCGGGACGCGCCACCGCCAGCAGCCCGATGTGGCTCCGGACGTGATCGTCCGCCACCGGCGCGCCATCGCTGGTGCGGCCCGAGTGCCGGGCGCCGGAGATGACCTGGGTGGCTTCCCGCAGGGTGGGGAAGCGGTCCGCCGGCGCCTTCTCCAGCATCCGCATGATGCCGTCGCGCAGGTCGCGGGGGCAGTCGGGGCGCAGCTGGTCGCTGGGCCGCGGGGGCGAATGCACCTGGGCGTACATCATGCCCAGGCTCGACTCCGCGCTGAAGGGCAGTTGCCCGGTGATCATCTCGTAGCCCACGATGCCGAGGGCGTACTGGTCCGAGGGGGGGCCGGTCGGCTCGCCCGAACAGGCCTCGGGCGACAGGTAGCTCGGCGTCCCGACCGTGGTGCCGCTCCGGGTGAGGGTCTCCCCTTCCGCCGCCCGGGCGATGCCGAAGTCGGTGATGACCGCGAAGCCCTCCTCGTCGATCAGGATGTTACCCGGCTTCACGTCCCGGTGGATCACGCCCTGGCGGTGGGCGTAGTCCAGCGCCGCGCCGATATCGCAGAGGATCGAACGGACCATGGGGAACGGCAGCGGACCGACGTCCCGCAGGATGGCGTCGAGGGGGCGTCCCTGCACGTACTTCATCACGAAGTACAGGAGGTGCTGCGACTCCCGCACCGCGTAGATGGGGATGATGTGCGGGTGGTTGAGGCTCGCGGCGGTGCGGGCCTCGCGCTTGAAGCGCTCGATCATGTCCGCGCCGTGCACCAGCTGCGGGGACATGACCTTGATGGCGACCTTGCGGTTCAGCGCGATCTCGTGGGCCAGGAACACCGTCGCCATCCCGCCTTGCCCGATCTCCCGCAGCACCTCGTACTCCCCCAGGGTGGCCTGGCGGAGCACCTGGACGAGGGTCGGGAGGGGCGCCGTCTGCTCCCCGGACACGCTCAAGCCGCAGACCTGGCAGAACCGGGCCCCGTTATCGAGTGGTGTCTGGCAGCGGATGCAGGCGGAGGTCACGGACATCAGGAACCGGGCAGGGGCAGTGGACGGAGGCGGCAATTGCCGCAGGCTACGGCGGGGATTCTAGCACCCCCGGGGCCCGGGGGCTATTTCCCAGGCCCATCTCCCGCCTAGAGTTACCTACGGACCGGGAGACGCGATAGGTTGCATTCCGCACACGCTGGGCCAAACCCCGGTCCCGGACCTCCCCCTGACCCCGATGGAGCCATGACGCACGACCCCGCCCGCCGCGACTTCGTCCGCGCCGGCGCCGCGCTCGCTCTCGGCGCCGCCACCCTGCCGGCCATCCCACGGCCCTCCCGGGCCCCCCTCGCGGGCCCCGGGGAGCCGTTCCGGGCCCCACCGCTGGAGCGGGTGCGCGTGGGGCTGGTCGGCGTGGGGGGCATGGGCACGGTCCACCTGGAGAACCTGCTGGCCCTCGAAGGGGTCGAGCTCCGGGCCGTTGGCGATATCCGGCCGGAGCATGCGGAGCGCGCCAGCGCCAAGGTGGTGGCGGCGGGGCAGCCGGCGCCCGCGCTCTACACCCGGGGTCCCCGGGACTTCGAGCGGATGTGCGCCGAGGCGGAGCTGGACCTGGTCTATACCGCGACCCCGTGGGAGTGGCATGTGCCGGTGATGCTGGCGGCGCTCCGTCATGGCAAGCACGCCGCCACCGAGGTCCCCGCGGCCATGACGGTGGAGGACTGCTGGGCCATCGTGGAGGCAGCGGAGAAGTACCAGCGGCACTGCGTCATGATGGAGAACTGCAACTACGACCGGTTTGAGCTGATGGCATTGCAGCTGGTCCGGCAGGGGCTGCTGGGAGAGGTGCTGCACGGGGAGGCGGCGTATCTCCACGACCTGCGCGCGATCAAGTTTGCGGCGGACGGCGAGGGGCTCTGGCGCCGGGCCTGGTCGGTGACCCACAACGGCAATCTCTATCCCACCCATGGCCTCGGGCCGGTGGCGAACTGCATGGACATCAACCGGGGGGACCGCTTCCTCCGGGTCACGTCGATGAGCTCCCCGAGCCGGGGACTGCAGCGCTGGCGGGAGGAGCACCTGGCCGCGGACGACCCGCGGCAGCGGGAGCGCTACGCCCTGGGCGACCAGAACGTGAGCCTGATCCAGACGGCGAAGGGGCGCACGATCTACCTGGCCCACAACACCAACAACCCCCGGCCCTACAGCCGGCTGCAGCTGCTGCAGGGAACGAAGGGGATCGTCTCGGGCTGGCCCTACCGGGTGCACATCGAGGGGCGGAGCCCGGGACACAACTGGGAGGCGGCGGACGATTACTACCGCGAGTTCGATCATCCGCTCTGGCGCTCGGAGCGGATCCAGAAGATGGACCGGGGCCACGGCGGCATGGACTTCCTGGAGGACTACCGGCTGATCGAGTGCCTGCGGCGCGGGGAGCCTACCGACATGAACGTGTACGACGCCGCGGCGCTGTCGGCGATGGTGGAGCTGAGCGTCCGTTCGGTGGCGCGCAAGGGACGACCCGAGGAAGTCCCGGACTTCACCCGCGGTGGATGGCAGCGCTGGGCGCCCTGGGCGATCGTGGGGGAATAGGAGCGAAGCGGGCGGCTGGGCCGTTCCCGCTGCCGTCGCGGTCCTTATTCCCCGACCAGGATCCGCACCGCCTGCACTCCCGCGAGCCGCAGCAACCCCTGGGGTACGGCGAGGCTGTCGAGCCGGGTGCGGGTCGCGGCGCGCCAGCTGGTGTCGCCGCCGCCGCGCTGCAGGCGATCGAGGGCCTCGCGGCCCAGCCGGCCGAGCTCGCCCAGGGCTCGCGCGGCGGGGATGCCGTCGGCGGCAAGCGGCAGGGTGTCGGCCAGTGCGACGACCTGGCCGGCGAGTGGCTGCCAGCCGTCGAAGGTCCGCTGCAGTTCGGCGCGCGCCGCCGGGGCGCCTGCGGCGTCTGATGTGACGGTGCGGGCCAGCTGGTTGAGCCGGGACCGGAGCCAGGGGTCGGGGCGG
>JAEUJI010000273.1 GCA_016794805.1 Gemmatimonadota bacterium | reverse complement strand
CCCATGGCCGATCCCGAGTTCCTGCTGCTCGGCGACGCGCTGTGGCTCGAATTCGTGAATACCGCGCACACGCCCCCCGGTCCCGTGGACACCCTCGCCGATCCCGGCGCGTGGCTGCGCTGGACCAAGGCGGTCCGGCTGGAACCGCCGGCCGACCGCGCCGGCTTCACCGAGGCGCGCGCCTTCCGCGCCCGGCTGCTGGCGCTGGCCCATGCCCTCGACGACGGCCGGAGCCCGCCCCCCTCGGTGGTGGAGGCGGTGAACACCCGGCTGGCGGCGCTGGATGGACGGGAGCAGCTGGTGCGGGTGGGCGGGAGCTGGCGGCTCCGCTTCCAGCCGGCGCGGCCCCCCACGGCGCTGCAGGCGATCGCGCTCTCGGCGGCGCAGACCCTGGCCAATCCGCTGGTGCTGGTACGGCACTGTGCCAATCCCGACTGCGCCGTGTACTTCGTTGATGAGAGCGCGCAGCAGTCACGCCGCTGGTGCAGCCCCAGCCGTTGCGGCCAGCGGGGCCGGTACGAACGCCGCCGCGGCACTCGCCCGGTGCCGATCGTGGCGGATGCATAGGCCCTCCGCGTGACCAGCACCCCGCCACCGCTCACGATCTTCGAACGGGTGGAATCGGCGCTGGGGAAGCGCTTCCGCCTGGAGACGATGGTCGCCGCTTCCCGCGAGCGGGTGCTGTTCACCGCCACCGACACCCTGCTCAACCGGCGGGTCTCCCTGCGGGTCAACCTGTATCCCAACGACCAGACCCGGGCCTGGTTCCTGCGCGAGGCGGAGGCGCTGGCCCAGCTCGACCACCCGGCGATCCGGCACGTCTATGACGCGGGGATCGTGGGGGACCTCGCCTACCGGGTGGGGAACTGGATCGAGGGGGAGAGCCTGGTGGAGGCGGCGCAGCGCGGGCCCCGCCCCTTCCCCGCCGTCCACATCCTGGCGCGGGACGTCCTGAGCGGCCTGGAGCATGCCCACGCCCATGGGGTCGTGGTGCGCCGGATCGCGCCGACCTCGCTGCTGGTGAACCTGGGGGGCCGGGGCACCGTCACCGATCTCCGGTTCTCCAACTGGACCCTGCCCGCGATCCCCCCCGGCGAGGTGCCGAGCGCGCAGGCGTTCATGGCGCCCGAGATCCGGGGTGGAGCGGGGGGCGACCCGACCAGCGACATCTACACCGCCGGGGCGATTCTCTACTACGCCGTCACCGGCCAGGAGCCGCCGCTCGATTCGCTGGAGCTGCGTCCCCCCTCCGAACTCCGGCCCAACTGTCCCCGCGCCATCGAGCGGATCCTGCTCCGGAGCCTCCGGCCGGCGCCGGATGATCGCTACCTCACCGCGGCGGAGATGCTGGAGGACTTCGCCTCCGACGCCGGCACCTTCGAGAATGCCGCGGTGATGGTGCAGGTGAACCCGCGCCTCCTCCCGGGCGAGAGCGACGACGGCCGGCACTGGGAGAAGCGGCTCCGCCGCGCGCTGGGCGACGACTACGAGCTGCTCTCGCTGCTGGGCCGGGGCGGCTACGGCCGGGTGTACCGGGTGCGGGACCTGCACCTCGAGCGGGAAGTGGCGCTCAAGATCCTGCACCCGCACCTCACGGCGGATCCGGGGGTGGTGGAACGGTTCCGGCGCGAGGCGCAGCTGGCGGCCCGGCTGAGCCACGCCAACATCGTGCAGATCTATGACATCGGCGGACGGTCGGGGCTCCTCTGGTACACCATGGAGCTGGTGAAGGGGCCGAACCTGGCGCAGCTGGTGGAGAAGGAGGGCCCGCTGCCGCTGGAACGGGTCGTCCGGCTGCTCAAGGAATCGCTCAGCGCGCTGGCCCAGGCTCATGCCAGCGGGCTGGTGCACCGGGACCTCAAGCCGGAGAACATGCTCATCGACCAGACCGGCGCGGTGCAGATCACCGACTTCGGGCTGGCGCTGGCGCTCCGCGGCCAGGGGCGGTTCGGGGGGGCCACCAGCCAGAGCGGCACCCCGATGTTCGCGAGCCCGGAGCAGCTGCTGGGAGAGCGGGTGGACCAGCGCTCCGATCTCTACAGCCTGGCGGCGGTGGCGTACTTCGCGCTGCTGGGGGAGCCCCCCTTCCTCGGGAAGACAGTGGAGCAGGTGCTCACCCGGCAGACCACCAACCAGCGGCCGGAGCTGCGGGAGCTCCGGAGCGACGTCAGCGACGACATGGCCCAGGTGCTGGAGCGGGCGCTCCACGCCGAGGTGGACCAGCGGTTCCCCTCGGCGACCGAATTCCTGCTGGCCCTCAACCGGGCCACTACCAGGGGGTTGCGGCGCCGGAGCGGGGAATGGGCCCAGGCGGCCATGCGGTGGTGGCGCCCCTAGACCCCCCCTTGACGAATTCCGGGAATCTCAGATATTGGTGTCGGCTGGAATTGGCCAGATGGCTTGGCCGGGTACAATCGAGCAGGTCCTCCCTACAGGAAACTTGCGAGACCCGGGCACCACGCTCGGGTCTCTTTTTACAGTCAGAGTATGGGCCGGGACAGTCCCGCGCCCGTTTTCCCTGTCGGTGGTACCGGGCATTCCGGTCCCCGACGATGTCCCCTTCCGAACGGAGTACAGCAGCATGCCTCGCGTCACCGGCACGGTGAAGTGGTTCAACGACGCCAAGGGTTATGGGTTCATCACGCCCGAGAACGGCTCCAAGGACTGCTTCGTCCACCACACTGCCATCAAGGCCGATGGCTTCCGCAGCCTCTCGGAAGGTGAGCGGGTTGAGTTCGACATCGTCGAGGGGGCCAAGGGCCCCGCGGCGGAGAACGTCACCAAGGTCAAGTAAGCTCACTGGGCTGAAACAGGCGGGGGCCGGTCGCAAGACCGGCCCCCGTTTGTCATCCGGGGCGGTCCATTGCGCCCCGGCCCCCTCGGGGCAAGATTCTACCCCGCCCCGCGCCCCCCTTGGGGGCGGCAGACATCCCCCGTCGGAGAGCGTGAATGGCGAAGGAAGAAGGAATCGAGATGGAAGGCGTGGTCCAGGAGGTCCTCCCGGATCGCAATTACCGGGTGCTCCTGGAGAACGGCCACACGATCCTCGCCTACGCGGCCGGCAAGATGAGCAAGTTCAAGATCCGGGTCCTGGAAGGGGACCGGGTCACCGTGGTCCTCTCCCCGTATGACCTGACTCGCGGCAGGGTGATCTACCGGCACAAGTAGTTCGTCGACGGCACGGGCGACGCTGCCGTGTTGTCGCGTCGGAGGGTGGCCGCACAGGAACGCACCGACCGCCGCGCGGCCCACCCATTCCCTCGCGCCCGAGTCGCCGCTCCGCGGCTCCTGAGGGGCGCTCGGTCACCGCTCCCCCCGGCAGCGCCGCCCATAACACTGCCGTCGCTACCGTCGCTACCGCCTACCGCAACCGCTCCAGTTCCCCCTCCACCAGCTCCACCAGCTCCCCCATCAGCCCGGCATCGAAGCTCAGCTCCACCCCCGCCGCGCGGTACAGCTCCGGCAGCGAGCGGGTATTACCCAGCGCCAGCGCCGCCCGGTAGCGGGCCACCGCCTGTCCCTGGTCCTTGAGGCTGTTCCGCCACACCTGCAGCGCCCCCACCTGCGCGATGCCGTACTCGATGTAGTAGAAGGGATAAAGGAAAATGTGGAGCTGCCGGTACCAGCGCGCGATCCGCTCCCGCTCGAGCCCGCTCCAGTCAATGCCGCGCTCGAACCGGCCGCGGATCCGGAGCCAGGCCTGGTCCCGCGCCACTCCGTCCCGTCCGGCGCCGCTGCTGTAGATCCAGCTCTGGAAGGCATCCACCGAGGCCACGTGGGAGAGCGTCACCAGCACATCCTCCAGGTGCTCAACCCGGGCCCGCACCAGCTCCTCCTCGGAGAAGAAACCACCGGTGGACTTCCCCAGGTACGGCGTGGCCAGCAGCTCCATGGACATCGAGGCCAGCTCGCACATCTCGAGCCCGGGATGGCGCTCCCAGACCAGCGGCCGGCCGTGGGCCTCGAAGGCGTGGAAGGCGTGCCCCGCCTCGTGCAGCAGCGTCGAGACGTCGTCGAACACCCCGACGGCGTTCATGAAGATGAAGGGCCGGCCCCGGTGGTGCAGCGTCTCGCAGTAGCCGCCGGGGGCCTTGCCCTTCCGGACGCCGAGGTCGAGCAGCCGCTCGTCCATCATGATGCGGTACTGCCGGCCGAACTCCGCACCGACCCGGTCGAAGATCCGCTGCCCCCCCTGCTCCAGCTCCTCCGGCTTCTGGAACGGCCGGAGCGGCGGGCGCCCCTCCGGATCGGGGCCGACATCCCAGGGCCGGAGCTCCGCCACGCCCAGCCGCTGCCGGCGGCGGTCCATCACGCGGGCCACGGCGGGGGCCACCACCGCCTCGACCGATTCATGGAAACGGCGACAGTCGGCGGGGGTGTAATCGAAGCGGCACTTGGCCTTGAAGGCGTAGCTCTCGTAGTCGGCGAAGCCGGCGTTCCGCGCCGTCCGGCTCCGGAGGTCGAACAGTTCGTCGAAGATCCCCGCCAATTCATCCCGCCGCTCGGCGTAGGCGCCGGAGCTGAGCCGGAAGGCCCGCTCCCGCACCGCGCGATCCTGCTGCTGCAGGTAGGGCTGCAGTTCGGGCAGGGTCTTCTCGACGCCGTCCCACTCGACCGTGAGCCCGCCGGTCACCTTCTGGTAGCGGGTGGAGAGCTCCTCGATCTGGGTGGCGAGGGGGACGTTCTCCTCCCGGAAGATCTCGGCCCCGGTCTTGAAGCGCGCGAGAGTCACCATCAGCTCCGGCTGACTGTAGCCGGTCTCCAGCAGCCGGCGGGCGAGGGCCACCTCCAGCTCCTCCAGCCGCGGCAGGATCTCCCCCGAGTAGCGGAGGTGGGCGGCCTCCTTGGACGGATCGGTGGTGTCGCAGGTGTAGGCGATCATCGCCAGCGCCGCGGCCTCCCCCACGATCTCCTCCAGCCGGGACCAGTCCGCCAGCCAGGCCGGCACCCCGCCCTCGGCGAGGGGCCGGTCGAGCAGCTCCTGGTAGAGCGGCCGGATGTCGTCCCAGGAGGCGGTGGCGAGGGTCGCGGGGGTGAGCGACGAAATGGGGGCGGGGTTCATGGTTCGGGGAGGCTAGCTGAACTATGGGGTAGAGGGAAGAGGGAGGAGGGAACGGGGAACGGGGGAACGGGGAAATGTGGGCGACGCAGCCGCGTTGTCGCGTCGGAGGGTGGCCGCACAGGATTGGGGAGACCGCCGAGCGGCGCACCCTCCTCCGCTCCCCCGCGGCCCCGTCGCCCTCGTCCCGTCGGCCCGTCGGCCCCCTACATCCGCTCCAGCGCCACCGCGAAGTCATGCGCCGTCTGGAACCGCGCCGCGGGGTCCTTGGCCAGCGCCTTGAGGATCGCCTGCGCCAGCGCGGGCGGGACCTCGGGGCTCAGGGTCCGGGGGTCGCGGGCCGGCTCCTCCACCTGCTTCATGATGAGGGTAGGGAGGGAATCGGCGGGGAAGAGCCGCTCTCCCGTCAGGCACTGGAACAGCACCGCCCCAGTGGCGTAGATGTCCGCCCGGCCGTCCACCTCGCGGCCGAGGAGCTGTTCCGGCGCCATGTAGTCGGGGGTGCCGACCACCGCGCCGTCCATGGTGAGGCCCTTGGAGTTGTCCGCCAGCCGCGCGATGCCGAAGTCCATGACCTTCAGGAACCCCTGGGCGTCCACGATCATGTTCTGCGGCTTGATGTCGCGGTGCACGACCCCCTGGGCATGCGCGGCCTCGAGGGCGCGGAGCAACTGGCGCGCCACGGTGAGGGTCACCCCGACGGGGAGCTTGCCGCGCTTCCGGATGAGGTCGTCGAGGCTGGTGCCCTCCACGAACTCCATGGTGATGAAGTACAGCCCCGCGGCCTCGCCCATGTCGTGGGTGCGGACCACGTTGGGATGGGTGATCCGGCGCGCGAGGCGAATCTCCTGCTTGAACCGCTCCAGCAGCGAGGCGTCCCGGCGCACCATCTCGCCGTGCAGCAGCTTGATGGCCACCTGCTCGTCCAGCTCCCGGTCCACGGCGCGGTAGACCACGCCCATCCCCCCCTGCCCCAGCACGCTCTTGATCTCGTAGCGGCCGGCGAAGACCTCGCCGGGGATGGGGCCGACGGCGTTGACCGCGATGCTGGGCCGCAGGGCCACGGTGTGGGCGCCGGTGGCGCTCAGGAAGTCCACCAGCTGCTGCTTCTCCTTGAGCTCCGCCACCATCCCCTTGAAGGCCTCGGCCAGTTCGCC
>JAEUJI010000267.1 GCA_016794805.1 Gemmatimonadota bacterium | reverse complement strand
GCGCCGCGGAACCGGGCGTAGCGGAGCAGCTCCTCATCCAGCTCCGGCAGCGGCGGCAGCGAATGCCCGGCGAGCGCGGCGCGGACCTCGGCGTCGGCCTGGCGCACGTCCAGCGCGGCCGGCGCAGGGGTGGGGCGATGGGCGTCGCCCAGGTCCAGGATCAGCTCGGACCAGAAGAGCCGGCTCACCGGGGAATAGGGGCTCGGCTCGGGCCACTGGGTGTTGAAGGTGGGGAGGAGCGGCAGCACGGTGACGAGGTCCCCGCCCCGCTCCCGCACCCAGCCGCAGACCGACTCGAGGTCCCGCAGGTCGCCGATGGACCGGCTGCGGGCGGAGCGGAGCGCCGCGAGGTGGGTGCCGACGCCCCAGCTCCGATGCGCACCGGGCCGCCGCCAGGCGTGGACCGGGGTGGCGATGACGGTGGCGCTCTCCACCCGGCCGGACGCCTCGATTGTCAGGCGGTGGTAGCCCAGGGGGAGGTTGTGGGCCGCCCGGAGCTCGCCGTGGGAGATCTCGACCGGCACCACGCCGTCGTCCTCCAGCCGGAGCTCCGCGTGGACCGCGCCATGGGCCGGGACCTTGAGGGGAGGCAGCGCACCGTCCCAGGCCACCAGCACCGGGGGGACCAGCCCCGCCTTCCGGCTGGCGCGGACCGCGCGCAGCGCTTCGGCGGCCTCCTCGGGCCGGGTAATGGGCGCCCCCACGGCGGCGGAGACCCGCACCAGAGTCTCGGGGGCGACGACCACCTTCCGGTTCAGGCCGTCGGTGTACCGGGTATGCACGCCCAGCGTGCGGGCCAGGGTGCGGAGGGCGCGAAGCTGTGCGGGGGTCAGCGTCATCGCGCGGGGCGGATGCGGATGGCCTGGCCGCCGCCGGGGGCGAGCACCATGCGGAGGCGGGTGGCGCTGGTGACGGGGCGGCTGGTGATGGTCACGGGGAGCGGGTTGTCGAGCCAGTGGGCCTTCGGGCCGTCGGCATAGATCTCCGCAACGTAGCGCCGGCCCGGCGTGAGGAAGTTGAGCGGCAGGTCGAGGGTACGGCCCTCCTCGTCGGTGATGGCGCCGAGAAACCAGCTCTGACCGCCCCGCTCCCGGCGGGCCACGGCGACGTAGTCCCCGATGCGGCCGTCCAGCACCCGGGTGGTGTCCCAGTCCACCGCCACGTCGCGGATGAACTGGAAGGCCGGCTGCCCCTCGTAGTTCTCCGGCAGGTCCGCCGCCATCTGCATCGGGGAGTAGAGCACCACGTAGAGCGCGAGCTGCTTGGCCAGGGTGGTGCGGATGCGGGCGTCCTCCGGACGGCGCGGGCCGCCCGGTCCCCGTTCGATCAGCAGGTCGAAGATGCCGGGGGTGAAGTCCATCGGGCCGGCGAGGAGGCGGGTGAAGAAGAGAATGGTCTCGTGCTCCGGCAGGTTGCCGCCGTCGCCGCTCCAGGCGTTGTACTCCTGCCCCCGGGCCCCTTCGCGGGTCATCATGTTGGGCCAGGTACGGCGTTCGCCGGTATCGTGCAGCGGCTCGTGCACATCCACCATGATGCCGTGCCGAGCCGCGGCCTCGATCACCCGGCGGTGGTGCCGCACCGCGTACTGGGACCAGTGATCGTGGCCGCCGTCCACGGTGTCGGTGACGTAACCCGTCTTGATGGCATCGAGGCCAAGGGACTGGTACAGCGCGAAGGCGCTGTCCATCTGCCGCTCGTAGTTCCGGATGCCGCCCGAGGTCTCGTTGTGGACGATCAGCTTGACGCCCTTGGCCTTCGCGTAGGCCGCCAGGCCGGGGAGGTCGTAGTCGGGGTAGGGCGTCGTGAAGGAGAAGGCGTTCCGGTTCTTGATCCAGTCGCCGTCCCAGCCGGTGTTCCACCCCTCGACCAGCACCCCGCCGAAGCCGTTGGCTGCGGCGAAATCGATGTACCGCCGGGTATTCGCGGTGGTGGCGCCGTGCTTCGGCCCCGAGCCCCAGGTCATGGTGTTGATGTGCATCCCCCACCAGATGCCGATGTACTTCATCGGCGTGATCCAGTCGGTATTGGCGATGGCGCTGGGCGGGTTGAGCTTGAGGCCGAGGAGCGAGGGAGCGAGGTCGGTGACGCGATCGGCAATCTGGAGAGTGCGCCAGGGGGTGACGAATGGGGTGCGGCCGCGCACCGCGATGCCGTCGCCCATGCGGGCGAGGTCCGCCTGCAGGGTGCGGCACTCGATGCAGCCGCCCTTGAGGTTCATCCGGGCATAGTCAGCGAGATCCGCCTCGTGCAGCACCAGGTAGGTGCGGCGATCGGTGGATTCCAGGGTCAGCGGGGTCTGCACCTCCCGGAGGAGGCTCAGCGGCCCCGCGCTGTAGAGCATCTCGGAGCGGTCCATCCGGGGCCGGTCGGAGGGGATGAACCAGGCCCGCGGGTTGTCGGCAAAGGTGAACTGGGTCAGCTCTTCGGTGATGGCGAAGCTCTCGAGCCCGGGCTGGGCGGGCAACTCGTAGCGGAAGCCGATGCCGTCGTCGAAGGCGCGGAGGCGCAGGGTGAAGCGGCGGGCGGTCCGACGGTTCGACGGTCCGTCGGTCCGTCCGTCTGCCTGTCCGCCCTCCTCGACCGTCACCGCCAGCTCGTTGTACTGCTCCCGCACCCGGGCCACCTCGCCCCAGGGCTGGGTCCACCACTCATCGTGGGATAGCCTGGCGGTGTCGCGAATCGCCCAACCGGAATCGATCGGTGGCTGGTCGGCGAACCGGAAGCCGAGCCGGGAAGGGAGGACCAGCGGGCGGCCGTCGCGGGTGACCGCGTAGGTGAGCCGGCCCTCCGCGACCGCCACCGTGACCTGGGTGCGGCCGTCGGGGGAGGCCACGCGGACTTGCCCGGGCAGCGGGAGGGCCGCGGCCGAGAGGCTCAGCAGGGCGAGGCAGAGGGCGAACCGGCGGCGGGGGCGGGGCATGGGTGAGTCCTCGATAAAGTACGGCGTGCCCGGCGCCCGGGCCACTGGACCTTGCGCCCGGCGGCCGCGACGCCGAACATATGCGGGCCATCCCGGCCCCCCGAACACTCTCCAGGACATTCGTCCGTGCCCCAGATCCAGCTCGGCGCGATCGACTACGCGATCCTGATCGTCTACTTCGCCTTCGTGCTCGGCATCGGCGTGGTGCTGCGCCGGTACGTGAAGAGCAGCGAGGACTTCTTCCTCTCGGGCCGGTCCATCCCCACCTGGATCGCGGGGCTCGCGTTCCTCTCGGCCAATCTCGGCGCCCAGGAAGTGATCGGCATGGCGGCCTCGGGCGCCAAGTACGGCATGATGACGAGCCACTTCTACTGGGTGGGCGCCATCCCGGCGATGGTGTTCGTCGGGATCTTCATGATGCCGTTCTACTACGGCTCCCGGGCCCGCTCGGTGCCCGAGTACCTGCGGCTCCGGTTCGACGAGAAGACCCGGGGCTTCAATGCGATCAGCTTCGCGCTGATGACGGTCCTCTCCTCCGGCATCTCGATGTACGCCCTGGCCAAGCTGCTGGAGCTGGTGCTGGGGTGGAACTTCCACACCAGCGTGCTGCTCTCCGCGGTGATCGTGCTGGTGTACATCTTCCTCGGCGGCCTCACCTCGGCGATCTACAACGAAGTGCTGCAGTTCTTCCTGATCGTCCTCGGCTTCCTGCCGCTGGTGCTGCTCGGGCTCAAGGATGTGGGCGGGTGGGACGGGCTCACGGCCAAGCTCAACACCGTTGCCACCGGCGCCGGCTACGAGGCGGGGGCCTGGACCTACGCCTGGCGCCACCTGGACGCGCCCAGCGCCAATCCCATGGGCGTCGAGTGGTTCGGGATGGCGATGGGACTCGGCTTCGTGCTCTCGTTCGGCTACTGGTGCACCGACTTCCTGGTGGTGCAGCGCGCCATGGCGGCCGAGTCCATGCTGGCGGCCCGGCGCACCCCGCTCCTCGCCGCCATCCCCAAGATGCTGTTCCCGGCGCTGGTGATCCTGCCCGGCATGATCGCGATCGCGCTGCACCAGCGCGCCGGCGGGTTCCTGCCCCTCGGCGCCGACGGGACCCCGAACTACAACCTCGCCATTCCGGTGCTGCTGGCGCATTACCTGCCCTCCGGGCTGCTGGGGCTCGGGCTCACGGCGCTCATGGCCTCGTTCATGTCCGGCATGGCCGGCAACGTCACCGCGTTCAACACGGTCTGGACCTACGACATCTACCAGTCGTACCTGGCCCCGGGCCGGTCCGACCGGCATTACCTGCGGATGGGCCACGCCGCCACGGTGTTCGGGATCGGGCTCAGCGTGCTCGCGGCCTACGCCACGACCCGCTTCAACAACATCATGGACATGCTGCAGCTGGTGTTCGCCTTCGTGAACGCCCCGCTGTTCGCCACCTTCCTGCTGGGGATGTTCTGGCGCCGCGCCACCGGCCACGGCGCCTTCTTCGGCCTGCTGCTCGGCACCTTTGCCGCCGCGGCGCACCATGGGTTCTCCCTCCCCGGCGACGCGCTCCCCGGGCTCAAGGGAGGGTTCCTGGGGACCGTGCTCCGGCACTATCCCAGCGAAATGGCGCAGAATTTCTGGACCGCCATCGTGGCGTGGACCACCTGCTTCGCGGCCACGATCGTGATCTCGCTCCTGACCCAGCGCCGGAAGTCGGACGCGGAACTCACCGGCCTGGTCTATGCCCTCACGCCGCGCCAGACGGACGCCGGCCTGGCCTGGTACCAGCGGCCCGCCACCCTCGGTGTGGTGGTCCTGGGGCTCACGCTCGTCCTCAACATCATCTTCTGGTAACCGCGCCATGCAACTCGACCTGCGACTCCCGATGGGGTTCATGTTCACGATCTTCGGCCTGCTGCTCGCCGGATTCGGCCTGGCCTCCGACCGCGCCATCTACGAGCGGTCCCTCGGGATCAACGTGAACCTCTGGTGGGGCGTGGCGCTGCTGGCGTTCGGGCTGGTCTCGCTCGGCCTGGCGCTCAGCTCCGCGAAGGCACGCGGGCAGCCGCCGCGGTAGCGCCCCAGTGCGGGCCTCTTCGAAAGGAACCCCCATGATGCGTCGGGCCGCTGTCCTCGCATTCATCCTTGGCCTCGCCGGCTGCGGCGGGCCGAAGGTGCCGGATGGGGTCGCGCCGGAAGTGGTGCCGGCGCTGATCGAGGTCAAGAACCAGCACGCGCTCCCGGTCAGCATCGACATCACCGGCAATGGGACCCGGTACCATCTCGGCACCGTCCATCCCGGCATGCGAGGCTCGTTCAAGGTTCCGGTCAACGTGACGAGCAGCGGCTCGGTTGAGCTGGTGGTCACGCCCAGCACGAACGCCCGGCCGTTCACCTCGGGTCCGCTCCTGCTCGGGTCGGCCGCGGTCGTGGACCTGATCGTCACCGCCCGGCTGTTCAACAGCACCGCCACCATCCGGCCCTAGCGCGCCGCCTATCGCCGCGCCGGGTCAGGGGCAAATTCCGCCGCGGCGGGCAGCAGGCTGCCGTCCGGGGCAAACCAGGCCAGGGACCCGCCGCCCCAGGCAAAGAGCCCCGACACCTGGATGGACTCCGGGTACCACCAGAGTACGCCGGCACCGCGTCCACCCGGCGTGGTGGCCACGGCGTTCGCGACGTCTCGCAGGAACTTCGCCTGCCCCTCTCGTGAGATCGCCCAGGTCATCGCGGCGCGACTCGGCGCCATCCCCTCCCACCCGCCGATCCGCCAGGGATAGGCCGTTTCCACCACCACGATGTCCCGCCCGTACCGTCCGGCGGCGGCCTGCAGGTTCGCCCGCAGCCCCGCCAGGGAACCGTGCCACCAGGGGTAGTAGCTCAGGCCAATGAGATCATACGGCACGCCGTACGCCTCGATATGATCGAAGAACCACTGCGTGCCCCCCCTCGAACCGCCCTGCGAGTAGTGCAGCAGGA
>JAEUJI010000026.1 GCA_016794805.1 Gemmatimonadota bacterium | reverse complement strand
ACTGGACGGGTTCGGGTCGGCACACTTGCTGCACATCAGGGGGTGTCATGCAGCGGGGTTCCGAGCTTCAGCCCGCAGCACACTGAGACCAACGCCAAGCCGAAAGCACGCCCCATGAAGCCCGTCGTCCCGAATGACCGGCAGCGCCATGAATACCTGCGCACGCTGTGGGGCAAGGAAGGATCGCTGGGACGGGCCTGCTGGCGCTATGCGACGATGACCGGGGACACGGTGTTCGCGGTGCAGGAGATGGTCCGGGGCCAGCTGAGCCGCCCGGTCCCGGGGCTGTGGCAGCAGGTGCCCGTCGAGGTGGCGGAGTATCCCGGCCTCTCCGAAATCCTGCACAGCGCCCTGGCCGCGCAGCGGGACGAGATCCGCCGGGCGCCGGGGCGCCGGTGCACGATGGTCGCGCTGCTGCAGCAGGCGTCGCTCCGGGACCTGACGGTGGCCCGGCAGCATGCACCGGCCCGGTACCGGGAGGCGATCATCGCCGAGGCGCGCTGCCGGGACCTGGTGCTGATCGGGCGGCTGCTGGTGGAACAGGAGGCGATGCGGGAAGCAGCCTACGAGCTGGGCGACGACCATCCTGCCGACCTGACCGCCTGCCGCATGCTCTACTGGGGGGCGGAGGAGGCCCTGGAGGCCTTCGACCGCCGGCTCGAGGCGGGCATGCCCCTGGCGGAGGCGCTGGCGGTCGAAGTCCTGCTGGAGTCGGTCCCCAGCTCGGTGGAGCGCTGACTACGGCGTGAGCGGCTCCCGCCTGGGCTCCATGCGGATGATCCAGAGCCCGTTGTTCATGTCGTTGACGTAGGCCAGGCCGTCCCGCACCACCACGCCCCAGGTCATGGCGCTGTTCTGCACCTTGCCGGTCATGTCGGCGGTGTTGACATGCACCAGTTCCCGGCCCTGGGCCCGCAGGTCGCCGCGCAGCTCCCCGGACACATCGAAGGCCCGGAAGCCGGCGTTGTAGGCGCCCATGTACAGCGTGTCTCCCGCCACCCAGACGTTGTGCACCCCACCGTACTCCGGCTCGTACCACGCCACCGACCGGGGGTGTTCCGCATCGCTCACGTCCACCACCTGCAGCCGGCCGTAGGCCCGGAAGGCGGACGCATCCCTGGCCCCCTTCACCGGCCCGGCGGGGAAGACCTCGTCGGCGATGAAGACGTACTTGCCGTGGCGCCAGGCGGTATGGGTGCCCCGGATGAAGCCCGGGCCCCCGGAGGCCTCGACGTCGCGGTAGAGCTCGTTGAGATCGTACTTGAACTGCGCCACGAGCTGCGGGTTGGAGGGGCTTCCCCCCTTGACCCCGTTCCCCACGTCCACGATGACCAGTCCCTCGTTCCAGTAGCTCAGGTAGGCCAGGCCGTCCTGCACGTCGATATCGTGCAGGGCGTTGCCGGCCTGGTCGGGGCGGGTGGTCCAGCGGGAGGCTTCCTTCGGGTTGTACGGGTCGCTGATGTCAATGACGTGCATGTAGCCAGTGCCGTCATTGGTGAGGTAGACATGTGTCCCGTACTTCGGCTGGGAGTAGATAAAGGTGGAGTGCACCCCGCCGGTCACGCCGTCGGTGAACTCGGCGATCTTCTTCGGGTGCGCGGGATCCTCCAGCGAGGCGATGACAATCCCGTTCTTGCGGTCGGCGGCGCCCTCGCGGGTATGCACCAGGTACTTCCCGTCCGGCGTCGTCATGATGTCGTTGATGCGCCGGGCGTTGGCCATCAGCGAGTCGGTGACCACCGGGTTGGCGGGATCGGAGATGTCGATCGCGTACATCCGGTCCCCGCCGCTGCCGGTGCCGAGGTAGGCATACTTCCCGCTGGGGTGGAGCCAGACCTCCTCGGTGCTGAAGAGCGAGCGAGGCAGCCGGCCCACGACGGTGGCCGGGCGGCGCACGTCGCGCCAGGCGAGTGAGACCACGGCCTTCGCGGCGTGGTTGCCGAGCGCCGCGGTGATCACGTACTTGCCGGCTTCGTAGCCGACGAACGCTCCGTCGCGCTCGATCTGTCCCTTCCCCGGGGAGAAGGTCCAGCTCGGCGTCAGGCCGTCGATCCGGCGACCGGCGCGGTCCCGGGCCACGAGGGAGAGGCGCACGACGTCTCCCTGGCGGGCGCTCACGGTGGCCGGTGTGATCTCCACCGACGCCACCGCGGTGGCGAGCACCTCGACCGGCACCGACCGCTCGGCGCCGTCGACCCGGGCGGTGATGGTCGCGCGGCCCGGGGCCACGGCGGTGACCAGGCCATCGGAGCTGACTCCCGCGACGCGCGCGGCCGAACTGCGCCACCGCACCGCATCGGGCCGCGGATCGCCGGCGGCCGAATAGGCCCGGCCGTCGAGCAGGAGGCTCTGCCCCGGCACGAGGCGGAGCCGCTCAGGAGTCACGACGAGGCTCGACGCCTTCCCCGGCAGCATCCTGATCTCCAGCCGCTCGATGGTCGGGCGGCTGCCGGGGACGCTGGCGAGCACCGCCACGCCAAGCGTGCCGGTGCTGCCGGCGGTCACCAGCCCCAGCGAATCCACCTGCCCCTCAAAGCGCCCGCCTGCCGCGACGTAGCGGAACACCGCGTTGGGCACTGGCTGGCCGGCGCTGTCGAGCGCCTGGGCGCTGAGGCGGACGGTGTCACCCGCGGTGAGGGTACGGATCGCGGGGGTGATGACGACCCGCGCGATGGGCGAGGGCGTGGCAGACGGCGCGGCGGGCGGCGGCGGAGCCTGCTGGATGGCAAGCAGAAGACCGAGGGTCAGCATGTAAGAGGGTCTTTCGAGGGGTGCGATGCGGAACGGCGAACGCGGGAAAGGTTTCCGGCCGGGCCACGGTTGTCAACCAAGCCCTGGAGGGTCCCGCCGATCAGTAATCGTTGACCGGGAGGCCGCTGGGCACCGTGGCGGGGATGTCGCCGAGCAGCACGTTGGAACGGGGGTCGGTGAGCGCGAGCAGGAAGGCGACCAGATCATCCAGGTCCGTCTCGGAGAGCTGCACCGGCTGGCGGACCAGCGGATCGAGGGTCGCCGCGACATCGGCGAGCCCCGCGGGGGCGAGGTCGAGCGACGGGGCCAGCCGCGGATCGATGCCGGTGGTGGGAAAGCTGAGCAGCGCCGCGCGGACGTCGCGATAGTGCCGCACCGCGTCGGCAAGGGTGCGATACGTCCCGTTATGCATGTAGGGTGGTGAATGCGCCACCCCTCGCAGCGACGGGGTACGGAAGGCGTACCGGTCCGCGACCGCCCCGGTTACCCGGGCGCGGCCGAGGTCAGGGCCGGCGTCGAAACCCGGGCCGAGGCTCGGAATCCCCACGTTGTGGAATTCCTGATCGGTGAGCAGCGGCCCGCGGTGGCAGGCACTGCACCGGGCGCGGCCGAAGAAGAGCAGCCCGCCGCGGAGGGCATCCGGGGAGAGGACCGCGTCGTCTCCCCCGAGGAAGCGGTCGAACGGGGTGTCCCCGAACTGCCACCGGGTACCGACGAAGGCGGCGAGGGCGTTGGCCAGATCGGCGATCGAGAGCGCGGGCGGCACCCGGCCTGGGAAGGCGAGCTG
>JAEUJI010000245.1 GCA_016794805.1 Gemmatimonadota bacterium | reverse complement strand
GCTACGCCGAGCGGACCTACCACGACCTGGTGGACATGCCGTTCTTCGTGGGCCGGTTCGACCTCGACAGCGCCACTGTCGACGGGCTCAACGTCCGGCTCGCGACCTACCCCGCCGGCACCCTGGCGGGTGACGCGCGCGCGGCCTTCTGGGCCCAGTACCGGAAGCTCTTCGCGCCGCAGGTGCAGGTCTTCGGCGAGCGGCCGTACAGCAGCTACACGACCATGATGGTCTTCCCGCCCGAGTTCGGCGGCGGGTCCGCGCTGGAGCACCAGAACAGCCATGTCGGGATCTACACCCCGGAGGGGATCGGGCAGCCGTGGATCGCCTCGGTCACCGCGCACGAGATGTTCCACGCCTTCAACGTGAAGCGGCTGCGGCCGGCGGAGATGGTGCCCTACCGCTACGACGTGGCCCAGCCGACGGTCTGGCTCTGGGTGAGCGAGGGGATCACCGACTATTACGCCGACCTCACGATGCTCCGGGGCGGGGTGATCGACTCCGCCGCCTTCCTCGAGGAGACCGGCAACAAGATCGCGCAGGTGAACCAGGTCCCGGCGGTGGCGCTCGAGGACGCGAGCCTCTCCACCTGGATCCACCCGACGGACGGCACCGGCTACATCTATTACCCCAAGGGGTCGCTGGCCGGCCTGCTGCTCGACATCCTGATCCGGGACGCGAGCGACAACCGCCGCTCGCTGGACGACGTGATGCGCGAGACCTACCAGCGCACTTACAAGCAGGGGAAGGGATTCGGGGCGACGGAGTGGTGGGGTGCGGTCTCCCGTGCCGCCGGGGCCGGCAGTTCGACGGCTTCAATGAGCGCTACATCGACGGCCGCGAACCGTTCCCCTACGACAGCGTGCTGCCCCTGGCCGGCCTGCGGCTGGTCACCGACAGCATGCGGGTGCCGCGGCTCGGCATCAACACCACCTCGGACTCCACCGGCACCGTGGTCACCGCCGTCAATCCGGACGGGGCGGCCGCCCAGGCCGGGGTCCAGACGGGGGACCGGATCCTGGCCCTCGGGGAGATTCCGGTCGCGGGGGAGCCGTCGTTCGTGCGGTTCCGCGCCGAGTACGGCAGCCGCGAGGGCGCGGAGCTTCCGATCAAGGTGCGGCGCGGCGAGCAGGAGCTGACGCTGACGGGCCGGGTCCGGCTGGCGACCATTACCGAGGAGCGGCTCACCTTCGATCCCGCCGCCAGCCCCAAGGCACTCCGGGTACGGCGGGGCATCTTCACCGGCCGGTAGCCGATCGGGCGAACCGGCGCTGGCTGCGCCCGGCGCCTCGATGCAGGAAGCCGCGATGGCCATGGGCTGGATGCCCTTGGCCACCGCCGCCTCAGCAACGACTCCTGCGGTGCTGCGCATTCAGGAGACTACCTGCCGCTGACGTAGATCCCGTCAAACGAGATCACAGTGCGCTGTCCAACCGGCACCATCCCACCGCCGCCCCCGTAGGTCCAGTCAGCCCAGGTCTCGTAGGCTGCTGTTGGTGTTGCGGTGGTGCGCATCATGATGGAGCAGCAGGTGAGCGACCCGGAGCCCTGTGCGAGACGGCTCCACGTGACCTGCTTGCCATTCACCCAACAGGAGAGGGTACCGTCCTTCAGGCCAGGCGTATTGACCGTGAGGAGGCATTCGATGTCGTCAGGCCGCCCGACGAGCAGCTGCGTGTTGCTCTGCAGTTGGTAGTTCGCCACCCCGCCGCCTTCCCAGTTTGCACGGAACAGGCAGGAGGTACGCAGACCGGCGCCGCCACCAGCGTTGTCACACTTCAGGATCAGCGAGCCCCCACCGACCTTGATAAACAACACCTTGTAGCCATTGCCATTCTGCCAGAAGGGCGTGCCGTCGCCCGGGTTGTAGCCGGTGAGGTGGATGTAGGTGCTGTTATACGACGGCGGCTTTGCCGGCGGGCAGTTGACCCGGCCGTGCATCGTGGCGGGGGTGGTTCCATCGATCCAGCCCACCGGGTAGGTCACGTTCCACTTGCCGTTCGCGATGACGCCCTTTCCACCGTTGGTAAACCAGCAGCCTGCCTGGGCGGCAGTCACGTACTTCAGCTTGGTCAGTGAGGAGGTGAAATCGTTCTGCCACAGGCGGGTGTAGCCGGCCGGCTCATGTGGGTTCGGGGCTGCATTCCCGATCGCAGAGTCACCGGCCCCGGTACCTGGAGGCGAAGAGGACGTGATCCGTTCACCGGAACACGCACCAACAAGCAGCAGCGCCGGCAGCAGGCATGAGTTGCGCATGGTCATTCATCCGTCGCGAAACATTCGGGAATGCAGTAACAGAACCTGCCGGTGCGCATGCCAGCGGACTCTCTCCTGCCTGCGCCTGGTGCCGTTTCGCCACTCCACCAGGTCACATCACGCCGCATGTGCGGCGCCGTGGCCCGAGCGTCGGTGGCAGTACCGCACGACGTGAGGGCCCGGCAGTAACGGTTGTTTCCACAGGTGCCGGACTTGCTGACACGGACAAGGCCGCGACAACGAACCGACCGGCCTTCGGGCACAACGAGATGGGAGAACGGTGAAGAAGGATCCCGCGAACTGCGGAGGCGACGAAGAGCTATACGGGTGACGAGAAAAGAGTCAGTGCTTCCGAAAGGGAAAGCGGAGTACCTCCATGCATGCCGAGTTGGTGCAGCGTCGCGCCGATGATGTCGGCGCTGGTGACGCCTCGCCTCCGCGATTCACACACACCGGTATCGTGATCCGCCTTGCTGAGCTTGGCTCCGCCTGACTTAAGGAGCAAAGGGTGATGCAGGACACGGGGCAACTGTGTCCGGCCCAGCATGCGGCCCAGCAGCCGCTGGCGCCCGGTGGATGCGAGCAGGTCCATCCCCCTGATGATCAGGTCCACGCCTTGGTCGCGGTCGTCCACCACCACGCAGAACTGGTAGGTCCAGTTGCCGCGTCGATCACGCAGCAGCAGGTCGCCGCACTGCGCCCGGGGCTCCTGCGCCTGCGGCCCGAGCCGCAAGTCGTCAAAGCGCTCCACGCCCGGGGGGAGCTCCACCCGGAGCGCGCGCCCCGGCGTGTGATCCAGCGCACGTTCACGGCAGTGCCCGTCGTAGCGCACCTCGGCCCCGGCGACGGCCGCCGGCCCCGTGCGGGCCAGGATGTCCTGCCGGGAGCAGTCGCAGGCGTAGACCCGGTGCCCGTCGTCCCGCAGCTGGGCCACCGCCGTCCGGTAGGCGGAGGCGTTGTCGCTCTGTCGGTAGTGAGTGGGTCCCCGGCGAAACACGGCCGGCGGCGCGATGTCAGGCTGGAAGCCGAGCCACTCCACGTCCTCGAGCAGGGCGGCTTCGTACTCCGGGCGGCAACGCTGCCGGTCGTGATCCTCGATCCGGAGCAGCACCTCCGCCCCGAGGGCCCGGGCCACGCCCCAGACGTAGAGCGCGTTGGCGACGTGGCCGAGGTGCAGGTAGCCGGTGGGAGCCGGCGCGAAGCGGGTGCGCATGCTGCAAACAAAACGGGAACGGGAAAGAGGGAAGGGGCGCCGGACCAGCGGCTCCCCTTCCCCTGCGCCCCCCAGCGGTACCGCCCCCGGGCGGGCTAGGTCGTCACCCTCGCCTCGGCCTCGTCCTGGCGCCGGAGATCGGAGAGCGTCGTCTGGATCCGGTCAGTGATGCGCCGCTCCTCCCGGAGCGAATCGAGCAGCCCCTCCACCCGCCGGGTCTCGAGCGACAGCGCGGTGGCCTTCTCCAGGAAGTGATCCACCTGCGCCTTTTGCGACAGCAGGGTTTCCAGCGCGCTCCGGACGTCGGCGACCAGGGTGTCCGCATGGGCGAGCCGCTCTTCGGTTCGATCCAGCTGGCGGCGCCGTTCTTCCAGGGTGCGCAGCATGCCGCCGGCGTCCCCCAGTCGCTCGAGCAGCGCGTCGAGCTCCGCCCGCGTCCGCGCCACCTGCGGATGCGCCTCCACCACCGCACGGGCATCCTGCTGGGTGCGCTGGGCCACTTCGTACAGGGCCCGGATCTCTCCCTGCAGGTTGGCCACGGTGGCCTGCCGCACCGCGGCCTGCTCCATGGCCTGCCCCAGCTGCTGCTCGACGCCCCGCCACTCCGCCAGCTTGGACTCGAAGCCGTTGATCCGGTCCTGCAGGGTGGTAAGCGCTGCCACCCGCCCATCCAGCTCGCGAGCCAGCGCCTCGGTGTCCTGCACCCGATGACTGGCGCGAGCCAGGACCTCCTCCATTTCCCGGGCGCGCGTGGCGAGCAGGCTCGCCGCCTCCGCCGCTTCCTGCCGGAGGACTGTCGCCCGCTCCAGGTGTTCGCTGGCCCGGGCCAGGGCGTTCTGCCGCTGCTCCACCTCGCGCGCCAGCTCGTGCATCCGGTCGGAGAGCTGCGTGAGGCCCTTGGCCCGGTCCTCGACCCCGGCGACGGCACCCTGCACCTCTCCGATGCGGGCCTCCATGTCCCGCAGTTCGGCGGTGACGCTCACCAGCTGGTTGCCGGTCCGGCTCACCTCGTCCAGCCGCGGCCCGAGGGTATCCAGCCGGTCCTCGGCCCCAGCCAGCCGTTCCGCCAGGGCGCGGGCCCGCTCCTCGATGCCGCCGCCGAGCCGGGCGGCCTCGCCGAGCTGCTGCTGCACCTCCTCCACCATGCCGCGGCGGGATTCAACCACGCTCATCGAGGCGCCGAGCTGGTCCACTTCCCGGCGCAGGGTGTCGAGCATGGTGCGCATCCGGTCGAGCCCGGTGAGATCGCCCTTGAGCGCCTGCATCTGTCGCTCGCTCTCCCCGAGCCACGTCCGCGTCCCCTCCAGCCGGCCGCGGGTGTCGGCCAGCTCCTGGCGCGCGGTCCGCAGCTGCTCCAGCGAGTCGCGGATCGCTTCGCCGGTGGCGGTGAGGGACTGGAGATCCCGGACGGTGCGGTCCAGCACCGGCCGCGACTCCTCGACCCGGCAGGTCCGCTCGGTCAGGCCGCTGATCCCTTCCTCCAGCCGCTCCAGGTCCGCGAGCCCCGCGCGGGCACGCGCCCCGAGTTCGGTCAGGCGCCCGAGTTCGCCGCCGAGCTCCGTCACCTGCCCCGAGAGCACGTCGGCGCGGGAAGCGGCGCCGGCGATTGCTTCGGCCCCCGCGGCCAGGGATTGAAACCGGCCTTCCCACTCGCCGATGGTCTGGCGCAGGTCCGCGATGCGCTGCCCGATCCCTTCCATCCCCCGGCTCTCCAGCTGGACCCGTTCGCCCTGCTGATCGAGCCCCTCCCGCACCAGCGCCAGCGCCCGCTCGGCGGCGGTCTGACCCGATTCCACCCGCTCCAGCCGTTCCGTGGCGAGGCGGGTGCGCTCATGAATGACGGCGTGATTCTCCGAGAGCTGATCCAGCTCGGCGCGCAGATCGGACAGGGTGCGCACGATGTCCGCCTGGCGCTCCAGCCCCTGGTCGGCACGCTGCATCAGGCTGGTGAGATGCTCCAGCTTGGCGGTGGCGCGATCCACCTGATCCCGCTGCTGCTCCAGCAGCGCCACCTTCTGCCCGATCTGGTCCGCCGTGGCCCGTACACCGGCGAGCTGCCGCCGGGTCTGGGCCACGGACTCCGCCACCGGCGCCATGTCCGCCAGCAGCTGCTCCAGGCCGGCGATGCGATGCTCGGTCTCGGTCAGCGCGCGCGTCAGGCGCTGCCACTCATTGTCGAAGCTCTCCATCCGGGTGGCGGCCGTCCGGTACTGGCCGGCGCTCTTCTCGTGCTGGTCCCGGAGCCGGGTCAGCTCCCCACGGAAGGACTCCCCCTGGGCCTGGAGGGCGTCCATCTCGCCGCGGAGCTGGCGAAACGGACCCTCGAGGGTGAGGAAGCCGGAGATGTCATCCTTGAGCGCCATGGTGCGGGCGACCGCCTCCTCCACCTGGGCAGCCTCTCCCCGCGTCCGCTCGATGCCGCGCCCGATATCGGCCAGGTCAGACTCGAGCTGGTTGCGCGTGCCCACCAGGGTCGCGAGCTGCCGCTCGGCCGCGCCGAACCGCCCGGCCAGCTCCTCCACCGAGGCCAGCTGCCGCTCCAGCGCGCTGACCCGCTCCCCCAGGCTGCCCAGCCGCTGCAACTGGCCGATGCTGCGATCGGCATGCTGTACCAGCTGCTCCAGGCTCAGGTGCTGCGAGTCGAGCCGCTGGACCAGTTGCGCAAGCTGCGCCAGCTCTTCGGCGTTGGCTCCGCCGCGCAGGTTCTTGAGAAAAGTCGCCATCGGTTGTGTTCCTCGGGGGTGCGGCGTGCTGCAGGAGTGACCGGCGGGCGCCGGCGGGTGCGCTATGGTAGGGAATTGGAGGCGTGGAAGCCGGTGGGCCAGGTCACAGACGGGGAGTTCATCTTTGGTGCAGCCGATATCCGGAGGGTATTCGGGTGTGGCGGGGGCGCCGCGGCAGGGCCGGCGGGGCCAAATGCGGCCGTCAGCAGCATGGAGGAGGTGAGGGGTCACATGATCAGGGGGCTCCCTGCGCTTCGAGAATGGGAATGAGGTCCAGGTGCCCCTTCCGCCGGGCCCAGGCCAGCGGGGTGGCCCAGGGAGGGTCGTCCGGCAGGCTGGGCCGGGCGCCACGGGTCAGGAGGAAGCGCACCATCTCGGCCTTGCCCTCGCGCGCAGCCCACGCAAGTGGGGTGGAACAACTATCCTCGTCCCGGGCATGGAGCGCCGCCCCGTGGTCCAGGAACAGGGCCGCCTGCTCGAGGTCACCGGCCCGGGCCAGGCGGTGCAGCGTCGTGACCCCAAGCCAATCCGGCCGGTTCGGGTCCATGCCCTGGGCGAAGAGCCACTCGCTGAGCGCGGGGGTCTTGCCGGCGACACTTACCCGCCGGATGAGTGCCGGGCGGTACCGCAGCATCAGGCGCAGGAACCCCTCGTGCCCGTTGTCCGCGGCGCAGCCGAAGGCGACCGGATCGTCCGCCAGGTCAGGGTCGGCCGCAAAGACCGCCGCGGCGGTCGCCACATCGCCGTAGTAGCCCAGCAGCTCCACCGAGCGTGCGGCGCCGTACGAGGCGAGCAGCGCCACCATCTCCCGGTCCTCGTTGAGGATCGCGATGCTGAGCGCGTCAGCCGAGCTCTCGACCACCGCGCTGGGCCAGGCGCCGCGCTCCAGCAGCAGCCGGGCGATCGCGTGGTGCCGGTGGTACACCGCGGCATACAGGGCGTGGCCATGCGGCGCGATGCCCTCCTCCGGCAGGTTGGGATCGGCGCCCCGCTCCAGCAGCAGCCGCACCAGATCCAGGTGGCCGGCGCCGGCGGCATTCCTGAGCGGGGTGCCCGAGCAGGGGTAGTAGGTGACGTACTCGGAGGGGCGGTTGGCGAGCGAGGGGTCGCGCTCCAGCAGCTCCCGCACCCGGGCCTCATCCCCGATGTGGGCCGCGGTGCAGATATCGCACTCGGCGCCGCGGGCGCGGAGGTGCCGCAGCACCTCGAGTGGGGCGGCAGTGCCGTCGCCCGGGACATCGCGCCAGCCGCGGAAGTGGTAGTCGCCGTTGCAGAGCTGGATCGGCCGGGCGCCATCGGGCCGCCGGGCGTTGGGATCGGCGCCACGCGCGAGCAGCTCATCGATGACCTGAAGCTGCCGGGACATCACCGCCCAGTGGATCGGCTGGTTGCCGGATGCATCGCCGGCGTGGAGCAGGCCGGGGTCGGCGTCGAGGAGGAGGCGCATCCGGGGCAGGTCGCGTTCGCGGATGGCCGCCGCCACCGGTTCCCCACGGGGGGAGGCCTGCGGTTGCCTCGCGATCAGCAACTGCTCCATCGCACTGTAGCCGCGGTCCCTGGCCACCTCCAGCAACGGACCCAGCACCGCCAGGTCCCCATCGGTCGCGTGGCGCTCCAGCAGCCAGGCGGCCACCGCGAGCTGGTTTTCCCGCACCGCGAAATAGATCGGCCGGCGGTACTGATAGTGGGCACGCACCAGCGCGGGATTCCCACGCACCAACTGCTCCACCACGGGCAGGTTCCCAGCGATACAGGCCTGGAACAAGGCCCACACCTCGGTGCCCTTGCCGGGAGACCAGAGAAGCGGGGCGTCACGTGCCAGTTCCTCGGGCTGGTTCATCGGGTGCCGCTCCCGCGGGCCCGGAGCCGCGCGTCCACCTCCTCGTAGTCCCCGCTCACAGGTAGCTCAGCCACCGGTCCGACCGTCGGGCCTTGAGCCCGGCGAACCAGCGACAGGGCGGGTAGAGCAGCAGGACGGCCACCACCCAGACCAGGTACAGCTGCCACAGGGACCAAGTGTAACCCTCCGGGGGCTCCGGCTGTCCCATCGGGTGGTTGGCGAAGAGCCAGGGCGTCACCGACCCCAGGCGGACCGCCGAGACTACCAGCGCCAGGGCGTGAATCAGCGGGATGTGGAGCATGTAATAGAAGAAGGGCACCCGCCCGAAGACCGCGAGCGCCCGGGCGGCCGGGCCGCGGCACCGCTCCAGCAGGGGCAGCAGGGCGATGGTCGGCCCCAGCGTCATGAGCAGGAAGCTCAACGACGCTGGGTACTTGCTCGTATTCAGGAAATCCAGCAGGGCCGGCATCGGGGTGCGCCCCTCCCGGACCACCCCCCAGGGAGAAGGGTCGCCGTAGAGATTGGTCCCGCGCAGGACGAGGAAGAGAAGCGTGGCGCCGACCCCGATCCGCAGGCAGAGCCGGTCCCTCCGGCCGGGTTCAAGGGTCATGATCCGGCCAAAGGCATATCCCGCCGCGATCACCCCCACCCACGGGATGATGGTATAGAGCACCACCAGCGGTGGTCCTCCGGCGCCGAGCCGGATCGGCTCGTCGAAGAAGCCGACGTACAGCGCCTTCCGGAGCCACCCCAGCCCGTCGGGGAGGGCGCCAATGACCCGAGGCATCAGGGCGTTGTGCAGTGTAACAATCGCGATCCCGAACCCGCCGACCACTCCCACGGGGAGCCGGACCAGCAGGGCCAGCAGGATCATGCTCCACCCGATCGCCCAGATGACGCCGGCGAGCAGGTAGTGGCCGAAGTCGAAGTTGAAGGTCCAGGCCACGCGGATGACCGTCAGTTCCAGCAGCACCAGCCACGCGCCGCGGGTGACCAGGAACCGGGACAGATCCTGATGGGTACGCCCGTAAAGAAAGGCGCTGGTCCCGGCAAGGAAGATGAAGGCCGGGGCGCAGAAGTGGGTCACCCAGCGGGTGAAGAACACCGCCGGGTCAGGACCCCCGGGCGGGATGCCGGAATAGACCCGGACGTGGTCAATGGCCATGAGCACCATGACGGCACCGCGGGCGAGGTCAATCGAGGTCAGGCGCTGGCTGGGCATGGGGGAGACCGTACGGCCTGAACTGGAGCTCGTCAACCGGCTTCCCGGTGAGGCCAACCTCGGCGCGCTTTGCAACCCGGGGCCGGTGGCGTAAGATCCTTCCCGACGGCTGGGGGCGCGCAGGACGGCAGGACGGCAGGACGGCAGGACGGCAACGAGGCCAATTCGCCTGGAGATTCAGTAGCAATGAAGACGTTCATTCCCGAAACGCGCACTGGCGCCGTCCTCTGGTGCCTGGTCTCTCTGGCCTGCGCCCCATCCACCCCACCCGCGAGTCCCGCTCCCAGGTCAGACCCGGCGCTCGTTGCAGCCGCCGCCCGCGCGGACAGCGTGCGCCGCGCCTTCACCGCCGCGGATGTGGAGTTCATGACGGGGATGATTGGCCACCATGCGCAGGCCATCGTGATCTCGGGCTGGGCGCCCGCCCATGGGGCCAGCGCCGAGATCCAGCGCCTGGCTGAGCGGATCGTGGCGGCGCAGCAGGATGAAATCCGGACCATGCAGCGCTGGCTGGCGGACCGGAACCAGCCGGTCCCGGCGGTCGGCGCGGCGGGGGAGATGCATCACCACGGGCATGAGGCGCTGATGCCGGGGATGCTGACGCCGGAGCAGATGCAGCAGCTCGCCGCGGCCCGTGGACCGGCCTTCGATCGTCTCTTCCTCGCGCTGATGATCCAGCACCATAACGGGGCGCTCACCATGGTGGAGACGCTGTTCGGCTCCCATGGGGCGGCGCAGGAGGACGTGATCTTCAAGTTCGCGTCCGACGTCAGCGCGGATCAGACCACCGAAGTCGCCCGGATGGAGCGGATGCTTGCGGCGCTCCAGCCTGAAACCGGGGGCACCCGATGACCGTCTCCCACCCTGTCCGTCCCATCTTCCCCTCACCGGAATCGCACATGGCCACTGTATTGCCGTCGGCCCGCGCCCTGCTGCTCGCACTGGGAGTGGTGTCCCTCGCGTCCTGTTCCTCCTCCACTTCGGGCGCCGGCGCGGGACCGGCGCCGAGCGTCGCGCGTTCCGGCGCGCCCACCCCGGATCCCCGGGTGGGGCTCCGGGCGGGCGCCAGCGACGCCCAGCAGGCGCTGTGGAACATGCGCCTGCTGTCGAACTCGCCGCCGCCGGAGGGCTTCGTCGGGGTGACGAACTCCGACCTGGCGTTCCAGGGCAACCTGGTGTTCCAGGGGAACTACAACGGCTACATCATCTGGGACATCACCAATCCGTCCAGGCCGGTGATGAACAACGCCTACCTCTGTCCCGCCTCGCAGAGTGACGTGTCGGTCTACAAGCACCTGCTGTTCGTCTCCGGCGAGGGCCTGTCGGGGCGGATCGACTGCGGGGCGCAGGGCGTCGCAGACACCGTGAGCAAGGACCGGCTGCGCGGGCTCCGCATCTTCGACATCAGCGACATCAAGCACCCCAGGAACGTGGGGAACGTCCAGACCTGCCGCGGCTCCCATACCCATTCGCTGCTGGTGGACGCGAACGACAAGGACAATGTCTACGTGTACATCTCCGGCTCGGCCGGGGTCCGGTCCCCGAGCGAGCTGCCGGGCTGTTCGCGGGAGTATCCCGAGGACGATCCGAACAGCGCGCTGTTCCGGATCGAAGTGATCAAGGTGCCGCTGGCGCACCCGGAGCGGGCCGCGATCGTTTCGTCGCCGCGGATCTTCAACGACCTGGCGCCGCCGCCGACCCACGGCGAGGCGCCGGAAGACGCCGCCCGGCGCCAGGCCCAGATGGAAGCGGCCCGCGCCCGCGGGGCGTTCATGATCAAGATCGGCGAGCAGGAGATGGCGCTGCCCGACAACTTCGCCAAGAACCTGCTGGACAGCGTGGTGAAGGCGCGCAGCGGCACCGGTCCGGCCACCGGCGCCGACAGCGCGGCGCTCCGCGCCGCCCTGCCGGACATGATCGCCCGGATGACGGGCGGCGGCGGGCCGGCCCGCGGGCCGCGGCGCCGCACCGGCCCCAACCAGTGCCATGACATCACGCTCTATCCGGGGATCGGGCTGGCGGGCGGGGCCTGCGAGGGGTACGGCCTGCTGCTCGACATCACCGATCCGGCCAACCCGAAGCGGATCGGCGCCGTGTCCGACTCGAACTTCTCCTACTGGCACTCGGCCACGTTCAACAACGACGGCACCAAGATCCTCTTCACCGACGAATGGGGCGGCGGCGGGCAGCCCAAGTGCCGCGCCACCGACAAGAAGGAATGGGGCGCCAACGCGATCTTCACGCTCGAGAACCGCGTCATGGAGTTCAAGAGCTACTACAAGATGCCGGCGGCGCAGACCGAGCAGGAGAACTGCGTGGCGCACAACGGGTCGCTGGTCCCGGTCCCGGGCCGCGACATCATGGTGCAGAGCTGGTACCAGGGCGGCGTGTCGGTGTTCGACTGGACCGACGCCGCGCACCCGATGGAGATCGCCTTCTTCGACCGCGGCCCGGTGGACTCCACCCGGATGATGGGCGGCGGCACCTGGTCGGTGTACTGGTACAACGGCGTGATGGTGAGCTCCGAGATCTCGCGCGGGCTCGACATCCTGGAGCTGACGCCGAGCGCGCTGCTGACGCAGAATGAGATCGACGCCGCGAAGACGGTGCGCTTCGAGTACCTGAACGCCCAGAGCCAGCCGAAGATCTGGTGGCCCGCCAGCTTCGCGCTGGCGCGGGCCTACCTGGACCAGCTCGAACGGTCCAAGGGGCTGTCGGGGGCGCGGATCGCCGAGGCGCGAACGATGCTCGCGGGCGCGGAGCGGAGTTCGGGCCCGTCGCGGCAGCAGGCGCTGTCCGCGCTGGCCACCCGGCTGGAATCCGAGGCCGCGCAGGCGGGGGACAAGGCCAAGGTGAAGCTGCTGGCGAAGGCCGTCAGCGACCTGGCGAGCTGATTCGCCAGGGGCCATGCCCCGGAAACGATCAGGCCCGGCACGCGTGCCGGGCCTTTTCGCGTGCCGGGTGAGGCTCAGGCTTTCTTCTTGAGCATCCCGCCGATGAGCGGCAGCAGGAGGCCGACGATCGCGGAGGCGCCGGCGTTGCCGGCGGTGGCGTTGCCCAGCATGCCGCTGAGGGAATCACCCAGCACCTGCCCGCCGCCGACGCCGCCGACCGCCCCCAGGATCGTGTTGAGCAGCGGACCGAGGCTCTTCGCCTTGTTGAGCAGGCCGCCGAGGTTGCCGCCGACGGCACCCGACACCACCTGCACGAGAAGGGTTGTGAGATCCATGAGTTGCTCCGGGGAGATAGGGGGAAGGACGTGCGCGGGAGAAGATGCCTCCCTGCCGCGCCTGCGCAAGTAGCCGCGGTCCGTCCGTCAGTCAGCGCCGACACCCACCCCTGTCAGACGGACAACGGGGGCTCCGGCGCGCCCGGGCACCGCCTCATCACGATCGCTCCGTCCGGGCTGACGAGGACCCCGGTCCGACCGCCGGCGACTCGAGGTGAAATCGCACCAGTACCTGATGCACCACGGGCGCCAGCATGGCGCCGGCCACGACCAGGAAGACGATGCCGGCGAACAGCGCATAGCCCCCGATGGCCCACTTGCCGGCCTCCGTCTGGATCGGATCCACGGGCCCCATCCCGCCGAGCAGCATGGCGGCGTTGAGGAAGGCGCTGGCCCATGAGCGGCCCTCGATCCAGTGATACAGTCCCATCCCCAGGAACAGGGTCAGGGCGGCCAGCGGGAAGAGAATGAACCCGGAGCGCAGCATCCGGTGGGCCAGGAGCCAGACGTGCCGGGGGGTGGGTGGGTCCATCGGATGCATGCGTTCGCCCCGCAGTGAGAGGACAGTCGTCAGGAAATACTCGCGGCAGATCCGGCCGAGGACCCCGCCCTCGTGTCCCTCAGTCCCGATACAGCGTGAAGGTCTGCACCAGCCGCACCCGGACCGGCTCGCCGCGCACCCGTCCCGGGGTGAACCGGCATGATTCCGCCAGGCGGAAGGCGTAGCGGGCGAGCACCGCGGGATCGGCGCGGAGCGCGTCCGCGGAGTTCGGCTCGGCGCGGCCATTGGGGCCCACGACGAAGCTCACGGTGACGGTACCCGTCGCCACGTAGGGAACGCTGCAGCGGATCGGCGCCGGGACTTCCTCGAGGGCCGGGGCGGTCAGGTCGTAGACCGCGACGGGGGAGGGGTCGAGCGGGTCTCTCGCGGGCAGGCTTTCCGGCGGAAGCACCTGTTTCTGGAGGCCGCGTGAGGCCAGCAAGAGTCGCTGCTGCACCAGCGCCGGCACCTTGCCGCGTTCGGTCCGTGCCGGCCGGAAGTGGCACCGGCCAAGGAGCCGAACGGCCACGCTGCGGAGCCCCTCCGGCGAGACGGAGTCGGCGGCCACGACCTTCACCGTGGCGGTGTCGGCCCGGCCGTCGGGACGGATCACGTAGGTGACGATGCCCCCACCGGAGAGATAGCCGACGACCGGAGTCCGGAAGTCGCACTGCCGCAGCGCCGGCGACTCCCGGAGCGCCGGGTCCACGGCGTGCGCCACCGGACCGAGGAGATCGCCCTCCCGAACCTGGATGGCCTGCGCCCCCTGGGCGGCAAGCGGCGAGGCGGCAAGGAACCCGGCCAGGAGATCCCGGGCCTTCATGGTACCTCCTCCTTTTCGATGGGCGCCGGCGCGCCATCCCCCCGCGCCCGCCGCTCCGCGTACAGCGCGGCGTAGCGGTAGAAGGCGGCCTGGCTGGTCAGCCCAAGCACAGCCCGGATCGTGGAGCGGTGATACTCGACCGCCTTGAGCGAGATCCCAAGTTGCGCGCCGATGTCGATGGACGGGAGGCCCTTCCCCACCAGGTGCAGCACCTCGAGCTGCCGCTCGGTGAGGTGATGCACCCCATCCAGCTCCCCGCCCCCCTGTGGCGGCTGGGCGGCGGGGCCTCCCGGGGGCACCGCGGGATGGGGTGGCCGGAGCTCGAGCGCGACGTAGGGCCGTCCGGCAAGCACCTCCGCCACCCCCTTCCGGATCTCGGCCGCCCGCGTGGTCTTGAGCAGGTACCCATCCGCCCCCGCGCGCAGCGCCTCTTCGACGTACACCGGATCGGCGTGCATGGTGACCACCAGCACCCGGGGCGGGTGGGCGCCGGCCTTGAGCTGCTGGGTGAGCGTGATGCCGTGCTGGCCCGGCAGCGACAGGTCCATGATGACGACATCCGGTCGGCTCCGCTCCACCATGGCCACGACGTCGTCCCCGTGATGCACCATGGCCACCACGGCGTAGGCCGGCTCGAGCATCGCCTTGAGCCCCGAGCAGAGCAGCGGATGGTCGTCCGCGAGGAGGATCGTCGCCTCCGGCTTCACGGGCGCGCTCCCGGTGGCGCGAGCGGCACCCACGCCTCCACCCGGGTGCCCTCGTTGGGGGCGGTGCGCACGTTGAGGTGGCCACCCACCAGCCGGGCGCGCTCGTGCATGCTTACCATGCCGAGGCCGCGGGGGGACGCGGCGCCGATGGTCTGCACCCCGGCGCCGTCATCCTCCACCTGCAGCAGCAGGCCGCCGTCCCGCCCGGTGAGCGTCAGGGTGACCCGGGTGGCGCGGGCGTGCTTCCGCGCATTGCGGAGCGCCTCCTGCGCGATCCGGTACAGCGCGAGCGCCGTCGGCGGCGCCAGCCGGGCGCCGTCATCCTCGATCAGCACCTCCGCCTGCCAGGCCCCACCCACCGCGACCTCCCGCGCCAGACTCTGCAGCGCCGGCACCAGCCCCAGGTGCTCCAGCGCCGACGGATGCATCCGGTGGGCGATGGCCCGCACCGTCTCGGCCAGGTCGCGGAGCCCGTCCCCGGCGGCGCGCGCCTGACCCAGCGCCGGCGCCTCCGGGCGGTCCCGCTCGATCGCCTCCTGCACCACCTCGAGCCGCTGGCTCAGGATGGCGATCTGCTGGCTCACGTCGTCGTGGAGTTCGCGGGCGACGTGGCGGCGCTCCTCCTCCATGGCGGAGACCTGCCGGGCCGCGAACGACTCGACGGTGCGCATCAGCTTGCGCTGCGAGACGATGATCGCGGCGCCTACCGCCACCACGAGAATCCCCCCGACGATCGTGGCCGAAAGAAAGAATGCCCAGAGTTCGGCAGGCTGGTCGGACATCGCATTCCGTGGAAGATCAGCAGGTTGCCCAGCAGGCTCGCGCCGGCCCGGACGGCCAGCACCGCGTCTGCGAGGCGCGCCTCGCGGGACTCCAGGTACACCAGCACCGGGTTGGTCAGTGCCCAGGCCCCCATGTATAGCATGACGCCGGAACCGATCCAGAACCAGTCCTCCCGCCCCGCCGGCGCCAGCCGGGCCACGGCCCGCCGCACCACGGTGTAGGTCGCGGCCGCCAGGCAGAGGATGGCCTGCGCCGGCTCCAGCCAGAGACTGAATCCGTCCGACCGCTCCCAGCCGACCATCGGCGGGATCCAGAACAGGATGCAGAGCGGCGCCAGGGTCTCGAGCAGGGCCGCGGCCATGGCATCCACCTGCCAGGCGGCGAAGGCCAGCAGCAGGATCCCGGTGGCGACCGGGACCGTCGCCCGGTCCGCGAAGTGGCGCGGGATGCCGAGCCGGTCGAGGGTGAAGGTCAGGACGCTGGTCACCAGCGCAAACAGCAGGTACCACCAGAAGACCCGCCGGGCCGGCGGCAGCGCATCCCACCGCCGACGGCCGGCAAGGAGCGGCGGAACAAGGCTCAGGGTCGCCAGGGAAGCCAGGACGGCATGTAGCAGCGTGACCCCCTGGTCCGGCATCGGGCGATCCTCCGGCGGGGGATCAGGAGCAGGGAGCTGGGGCAAGGGGAGACCGGGGGGTGCTGCAGAGAGGCGCCGACCGGAGTCGAACCGGTGATGGAGGTTTTGCAGACCTCTGCCTTACCACTTGGCTACGGCGCCGGGGGACCGAAAAGCTAGTGGGCGGGGGGCCCGGGCGGAAGCCGGTGGTCACGGCGCCGCGCAGGACGTTGCGATGGGGGTTCCGTTCGGGCTGGTGTGGAGGAACCTTCCGGGAGCCCCGCTCATTATGGAGTCCGGCCCATGATCTCCTACACCCTCGCCACCTGGCTGGTCCGGCTCGGCGCCCTGTACCTCGGCGTCGGACTCCTCTTTTCCGCGGGGTTCGCGTTCCGCTGGGTGAATCGCCTCGACGCGGTGGCCGCCCATGGCACCACCGGGTTCCGGCTGCTGCTGCTGCCGGGGGCGGCGCTTCTCTGGCCATTCCTGCTCCGGCGGGCGTTCGGCCGGGGGCCGTCCCGGTGATCCGCCGCCTGCGCGCGCGTCATCGGTGGCTGATCGCCGCGGTGGCACTGGCCACCGCCCTCGTCGCGGCCTGGGCACGCCCATGAGCGCGTTCTACCGCGCGGTCAACTGGAACCGGCAGAAGTACCTGTACGACGGCGCGCTGGCCGGCGGCGTGGCGCTCTACCTCGCCGGGTTCGTGGGGCTGTCGCTCCGGGACCCGAACGCCACCCTGGAAACCGCGCTGATCCGGGGGCTCGGCACCGGGGCGCTGGTCCTGCTCACCGTGATCCTCGCCATCGGGCCGCTCGCCCGGCTCGATGCCCGGTTCCTGCCCCTGCTCTACAACCGGCGGCATCTCGGCGTCACCATGTGCCTGCTGGCGCTGGGCCACGCCGCGTTCTCGCTGGTCCAGTTCCACGCCCTGGGAGACGTCAACCCGCTCGTCAGCCTGCTCACCGCCACGGCGGATCCGGCACGTCCCGGTGCATTCCCCTTCGAACTGCTCGGCCTGACCGCACTCATCATCCTGCTGGTGATGGCCGCCACCAGCCATGACTTCTGGCTGGCCACCCTTTCGGCGCCGGCGTGGAAGGCGCTGCACATGCTGGTGTATGTGGCCTACGGTCTCCTGATCGGGCATGTGGCGCTGGGGTCGCTGCAGGAAAGCCCCAGCCCGTGGCCGGCGGCGCTGCTCCTCGGGAGCGCGACGGCGGTGTTCCTGCTCCACCTGGTGGCGGGCTGGCGGGAGCGCCGCGGGGACCGGGAGTCCGCGCCGGGCACGGATTGGGTGGATGTCTGCCGGGTGGACGACATCCGCGAGTCGCGGGCCCGGATGGCGATGGTGGGCGGGGAACGGATCGCGGTGTTCCGGCACCAGGGGAAGCTGTCCTGCGTCTCCAACGTCTGCGCCCACCAGAACGGGCCGCTGGGCGAGGGGAAGATCGTGGACGGCTGCATCACCTGCCCCTGGCACGGCTACCAGTACCGGCCGGAGGACGGGCAGTCGCCACCGCCGTTCACCGAAAAGATTCCCACCTACAGCCTGCGGGTGTTCGAGGGGCGGGTGCAGGTCGATCCCCGCCCGCACCCGGCGGGGACCCGGGTAGAGCCGGTGGTGATCGGGACGGTGGACCGACGGGCCGACGGACCGGCGGAGGATCCGTTCTATGTGGGCTATCATCCCGTGCCGCCCCCGATCCTGGGCCGCGCCGCGCGCAACCGGACGCTGGCGCTGCTGTGCCTGACACTGCTGTCGGCGATCGGGCTGGCGGTCTTCCAGGAGCCGGCGGCACCGGGCACCTTCGAGTACGGCACGGTGCGGGTGTTCCGGGGACAGCTGCGTGAGTTTCCCTATCCGTCGCTGCTGGTCCCGGCGGGGGGCGACGATGCCGGCGCCGCGCGGTACACCCGCCACCTCCTGGTGGCGCAGGGGAAGCACGGGGCGGCGGGGCTGGCGCGGGGAATGGACGGCGCGTGGGTGGAGGTGAGGGGCACCCGGATCGCGCGGCCGGAACGGGAGATGCTGGAGCTGGGAGCCGACGCGATCACCGAGACCCCGCCCGCCCCCAACGTGCGCATGGGAATCCAGATCGAGCCGCCGTATTCGCTCGGGGTGCAGCGCCTCACCGGCGAGATCGTGGACAGCAAGTGCTGGCTGGGCGTCATGAAGCCGAACCGGGGCACCGTGCATCGCGGCTGCGCCACCCGCTGCCTGAGCGGCGGCATCCCGCCGATCCTCATGGTGAGCGACAGCACCGGGAGCACCCGGCACCTCCTGCTCACCGACGCGGCCGGGCAGCCGGCGCCGGCCTGGTTCCGCGGGCTGGTCGGGGAGGCGGTCACCCTGTCCGGGGAGGTGATCCAGGACGGCGACATCGCGGTGATGCGGGTCCGGGAGGTCGTGGTGGTGGGGACGCGGTAGGGCGGAAACGTGGGCGCGCACCACGGTGCGCGCCATTCAGGACGGCGCCCGTCAGGGCCCCGCCACCACCGACACGCTGTCCACGAAGTAGGGAGTCTCGCCGAAGCAGGTCGTGGGCACGCCGCGATGCTCGGTGTAGTGCACCCGCACCGACTGGCCCACCAGCGAATCCAGCTGGCGGGCGATGCGCTCGTCCCGCACGCTGAAGTTCCACACGTTCGGCGCCACCTGCGCCACCACCGACTGCCACAGCTCCCCCTCGTAGGTCTTACACACCCAGCCCTTCTTCGAAATCTTCTGCAGCATCCCGCTCCGGTACCCGTTGGAGTAGTCCCAGTGCAGCACCAGCCAGGTGTACAGCGCGAGCAGCAGCAGCGGCCCCGCCAGCGCGATCGCGAGGTACTTGCCGATGCGGCGCTTGCGGGAGGGGCCCGGGGCGGGTTCGGCCGCGGGGGATTCGGGGGCGGTCATGGGTTAGAGACCCCGGGGTTGGGTGTTGAAGACCAGGCCGGAGGCGATCACGAACACCCAGCCGGCCTTTTCCTGGTCGTTCTTGAAGCGGTAGGCGAGGTCGAGCCGGGTCTGGTTGGCCTCCGCCACGCGCGACGGGCCGAGCCGGATGCCGAGGCCGAGGTTGGTGCCGGACCGGCGCTTGTCACCCTGGAACCAGGCGCCGCCATGATCGACGAAGCCGGCCACGCCGATGGCGAGGGTCTTGAGCACCTCGTCCGCGAGGATGACGCGATACTCGGCGGTGGTGAAGTAGGTGCGGTCCCCGGTGAAGGCGTGAATGGGGAAGCCGCGCGGCCCGATGGCGAAGCCGAGATCGAACTCGGTGCCCTGCAGCGGATCTTTGATCCAGCCGATATCGCCATGGCCGATCGCGAGGTGGCCGCGGCGGGGCTTCACCACCACCGTGCCGCCCAGGACCACGGAGCCGGAGTCGACACCGGCGGAAGTGACCACCCCGTTCACCCGGCCGTCGAGCCAGGCGAACCCGCCCTTGGCGAGCTGGGTGCCCAGCCGGATCTGGGCCAGCCCCCCCAGCCCGTCGCGGTCGTAGCCGAGGAACTCCGGGGCCGCGACGAGCTGCACCCGGGCGAAGGTGCTCAGGTCCACGTCCTCGTCCTGCCCCACCCGCGCGAAGCCGCTGGTGACGGCGAAGTTGGCCCGGCGCCACTCGACGAAGGGGCCGAAGGCGCCGGTGACGCTCCGGGTGGTGGTCTTCGTGGGCCAGGCGGCATAGTCATCCCGCCGCACCTGCGCCAGCAGCCCCAGCCTGAGATACCCCTTGGTGCCGGCGCGGATCGCGTGCGCTCCCTCCACCCGCCCCAGCACGAAGCGGCGGCGGAGCGAGTCGGCCGGATCCCCGACGCCATCGCGGAAGCGCAGCACCCGCTCGTTGCGGATGTCCAGCAGGGTGGTGAGGCCGTACCGGTCCGACAGCGAGAAGAACGGCCGCTCGATGGCCACCTGGCCCCGGGCCCCGTCGGTGCGATCCTCATAGCGCAGGCCCAGCGACACCGTCCGTGCCACCAGCCGGGGCTGCAGGAACTGGAAGTTGAGGGTGTTGCGGTCGGGGGTGTCGCGGTAGCGGGTGGCAAAGCGGGTGCCGGTCCCCAGCAGGTTGCGCTCGATCAGGGCCACCTGCCAGTCGAGCTGGCTGCCGGCGCTCCGGAAGCGCAGGTCGATCTGCGTGCTCCAGCCGTCCTTGGTGATGACCCGGAGCACCACGCCGGAATCGCCGGTGACGGTGTCGATCTGGACTTTGCGGAACAGCCCCCGGGTGCGGAGGTTCCGGGCCATCTCCGCCGCCTTGATGGAGTCGTACGGCTCCCCAACCTTGAAAAGCAGCTCCCGCTCGACGATCCCCGGCCGGGTCATGACATGCAGGCTGTTGGCGAGGCGCGGCAGCCAGCTCTTCGCCTCCGAACTGTCGAAGACATCCGACTGGATGATGCGGATCCTGGTGATGATGCGGGGTGGCAGCGACTCGGGGGCGACCGCGATCGGCCCGAAGGCGGAGTCGCGGGGAGCGGCCGGGGGGAGGCTGTCCTGCGCGGCCAGTTGGAGCGGCAGCATCGCCACCAGGCAGACCGTCAGCGTGCGCAACGACAGGGTGTTCTCCGGGGAACCGTGACGCGGAATCATAAGGGGAGCAACGCCTGATTTGTACGGGCGTGGCGGGCCTTCGGCGGGCGGACTACCTTCACCGCCGTGTCATCCCGCGGCAACCCCACCGCCACGCCCTCCCGGCCGTCCACGGGCGCCGACCATGCGTCCCGGGTCCTGGGCCTGATCCTCCTGGCATGGGCGGTGATGAGCGCGCAGGAGCTGTTCCTCTTCCTGCGGGAAACGCCGTACGGCACCCCGTACGTGGACCGGCTGAGCCGATTCCTCCCCTCCGCCCTGCTCTGGAACCTCTGGGCCGCGCTGCTGCCCGCCCTGCCGTTCCTCGCCTTCTGGTACGCCCGCTGGGCCCGCGAGGTTCCCCGGCGCACCGCCCGCCGGGCCTATGCCGGGCTGCTGACGCTGCTGGCGCTGGCGATCATGCTGGATCACGCCGACAACGAGCTGATGCGCTTCATGGGGCTGCACCTGTCGTACTCGGTGGTGCGCACCTACGGCAACGTCGGCGCCTGGAGCGGGGAGATGCTCGAGCTCTTCCGGCGCGACCGCGGCGGCGCGTTTCTCCCCTTTGCGTTGCTCCTGGCAGGCCCGCTGGCCCTCCTCTGGGGCAGCCGGCGCCTGCTGCGCGGCGAGCCGCCGGTCCCGCTGCGGGCCCGGCGGCAGCTGGTCCTCACGGTACTCGGCGCCACGGTGCTGCTCGGCGCCAGCCGGATCATCTGGCCGGACGGGAACCGCTGGCGGCGGGTCAAGCCGGGATTGCTGGCCCTCTACGGCGAGACCCGGCGGCGGCTGGACTGGGGCGCCCGGCCGGCGGACTACTCCGCGCTGGCGGCGGACTACCAGCGCCGGTGGCTGGCGGAGAGCGCCGACACCGCGTGGGCATTTCCCGATACCGCCCATCCCCTCCTGCGGGTACCGTCGGTACCGTCGGTACCGACGGTTCCGGCACCCAACTTCATCCTGATCCAGCTCGAGACCTTCCGCGGCTGGGACGTCGGCTACCTCCGGCCTGACCGCGCATTCACCCCGACCCCCTTCCTCGACTCGCTGGCGCGCGCGCCGGGTTCCGCGGCCTGGCTGCGGCACCTGAGCTTCGGCCCCGAGACGGTCAACGGGCTCTTCAGCGCGCAGTGCTCGATCAAGCCGCACCAGCACGAGTCCCCCACGGCGATGTTCACCACCACCCGGTTCCGCTGCCTGCCCGAGGTGCTCCGGTCGCACGGCTGGCGCACCGAGGTCATCACCGGCGTGGACCCGGACTGGGACTTCCAGACCTTCTGGCTGCGGCGATGGTTCGATTCGCTCGATGTCCCCCACCGGAGCGAGGAGGATGACCGACCGGTCTTCCGCCGGGCGGCCCAGCGGCTGCGCCTCCTCGGCGCGACGAGCCAGCCCTTCTACCTGATGCTGGTGTCGTTCTCGAACCACCTGCCGTTCCGGAGCCGTGAGCCGGCGCTCGACCTGGTGCCCTCCACCCGGCCCGACTCGGCCATCTGGAACACGATGCACTACACCGACGAGGTGCTGCGGGAGTTCTTCACCGCGATCCGCGACGAGCCCTGGTTCGGCAACACGGTGGTGGTGATCACCGGGGACCACGGCGAGAACCTCGGGGAGCACGACGGCACCGCCGCCCAGCGGAACGGCTGGCGGGAGACCGTCTGGGTCCCGCTCATCATCCACGGGCGGGACCCGCGACTGCCCACCGGCTTCCGGAGCGAGGTCGCGGGGCTGCTCGACGTGGCACCCACGGTGGCCGACCTCGCCGGCATCCGGGAGCCGACCCCCTGGATGGGGCACAGCCTGCTCCAGCCGGTCCCGCCGGCGCGGGTGGTGAGCGGCTGGCGCAAGAGCGCCGTGTGGGCCGACCGCGGTCCCTGGAGCATGGTGGTCGATCCGGGCACCGGCGCGCCCCGGCTCTATCGCGCCCTGGAGGATCCGCTCCAGCGGCGGGACGTCGCGCCGGAGTGGCCCGATACCGCCGCCGCGCTCCTGCTCCTGCCGCGCCTGGACCAGGTGCTGGTCGATTACCTGCTGGAGGCGGGCCGGGTGTGGCCCGGACCGGGCGGGGCGGATAGCTTCCCCGAACGCCCCGTGCCCTGAGGCCTCCGATGCTGCAGCGCGCACTCTACGCCCCATTCCTGGTCCAGCTCGTCGTCGTCCGGAGATGCAACCTCTCCTGCGGCTACTGCAACGAGTTCGACGAGGTCTCCCCCCCGGTGCCCACGGAGGTCCTGCAGGAGCGGATCCGGCACATCCGCCGGCTGGGCGCCTTCAGCCTGGAGTTCACCGGTGGCGAGCCGCTGCTGCACCCCGACCTCCCGGCGCTGGTCCGGTACGCCAGGGACCAGGGGATCCTGCGGGTCATGATGATCAGCAACGCCTTCCTGATGAACGAGGCGAAGGTGGCGGAGCTCAACGCCGCGGGGCTGGACCACCTGCAGGTCAGCGTGGACGGGGTGGAGCCGAACGAGGTCACCATCAAGACCCTCAAGCCGCTCCGGGCCAAGCTGGAGGTCATCGCGCGGGTGGCCCGGTTCAAGGTCACGCTCTCGGGGGTGATCGGCAGCACCGTGGCCGACGACGCGCTCGAGGTGGTGCGGTTTGCCAAGGCGCACGGCTTCACTCCGCGGGTGCTGCTGCTCCATGGCCACGACGGCACCCTGGAGCTGGGCCAGGACAAGCAGGCGCTGTACCGCCGCGTGGGCCAGGAAATCGGCGCCCGCTTCACCGAAGCCCACGACTACCGGAGCCGGCTGCTCGCGGGCAAGGAGGCGCCGTTCAAGTGCCGCGCCGGCAGCCGCTACCTCTACGTGGACGAGTTCGGCATCGCGCGCTGGTGCAGCCAGCAGCGTGAGCGGTTCGGCATTCCCCTGGCCGACTACACCGCGGCGGACCTCCGCCGCCAGTTCCACACCCGCAAGGGATGCGAGGCCCACTGCACCATCGGCTGTGCCCGCACCAACAGCGCGTGGGACGAGTGGCGGGGCCAGGCGCTCGAGCCGGCGCCGCCCCCCGCGCCGACGCTGGTTCCGCTGTCCGCCCGGACCCGGTAACGGGGCCCGGCGTGCCGCCAGCCACGCCGGAATGCGTCGCGCCCTCCCGTGACTGACCGGGTCGCCCTGTTCAGCACCAACTTCCTGGCCTACTCGCAGACCTTCATCTACGAGGAGATCCGGCATCACGAGCGCTACGCGGTGGAGGTGTTTTGCCGCCGCCGGCTGCTCCCCGACCGGTTTCCCTTCGCGCCGGTCCACGTCGGCGGCGCGCTCTACCCGATCACCTGCCGGGACGCCGGCTTCGATGCCCGGTTCCGCGCGCAGGCCTTCGCGCTGGTGCATGCGCACTTCGGGGTCGGCGCGGTCTATGCCCGCTCATTCGCGCGGCGGCACCGGCGGCCGCTGGTGGTGACCTTTCACGGCTACGACGTCCCGCTGCTCGCGAGCCCCACCCGCTTCCTGCCGCAGCACCTGCGCTACGCGATCCTGGGCCCGCGGGTCCTCCGGGACATGACCCTCGGCCTCTGCGCCTCGAGCGAGCTCAAGGCGCTGCTGGAGGCCCAGGGGGTGCCGCCGGAAAAGCTGCGCGTCAGCCGGCTGGGCGTGGACCTCGAACGGTTCCGTCCCGGGGACCGCCCGGGGGACGAAGTGCGGGTGCTGATGATCGGCCGGTTCGTGGAGAAGAAGGGCTTCGGGTTCGGGCTCGAGGCCTTTGCCGCGGCGGCGCGGGATCGGCCCGCGCTCCGGCTCACGCTCATCGGCGACGGCCCGCTCGGCCGGGACCTCCGAGCCCGGGCCGCCGCGCTCGGCATCGCGGACCGGGTGACCTTCGCCGGGTCCCTGGAACCGGCCGCCGTCGCGGCGCGGCTGGCCGCGAGCCACCTGCTGCTGGCGCCGAGTGTGGTGGACCGGGAGGGAAACCGGGAGTCGGGGCTGATCGTGGTCAAGGAGGCCAGCGCCGCCGAGGTGGTCCCAATCGGCACCTGGCACGGCGGCATCCCCGAGATCATCGACGACGGCGAGACCGGCTACCTGGTGCCGGAGCGGGACGGCGCCGCCCTCGCGGGCCGGCTGGCGCTGCTCGCGGACGACCCGGCGCTGCGGGCCCGGCTGGGCCGGGCCGCCCGGGCGAAGATGCTCCGGGAGTACGACATCCGCGCCCGGGTGCGGGCCCTCGAGGCGCAGTACGACGAGGCGATCGCGCTGCATGCGGCAGGAAGCGCCGGCTGATGCGGGTCCTCCTCTGGGTCTCGACGCTGCAGGCCGACATCCTGGCGCTGGCCCTGGCGCTGGACCGGCACCCCGGCACCGAGCTGCTGATTGCAGCCGACGGGCTCGCGGAATGGCGGCGGGAACCGATTGCCCGGGTGCGGCCGCTCCGGGCCGCGATGCTGGAGCGCGAGGACCGGGGCACCCGGGCCGCGGCGGAGGCGTTCGGCGCCGACGTGGTGGTATGCGACAATCACTTCCCCGAGTTTGCCGCCGCCCCGCGGCTCTGCTTCCTCTGGCACGGCCTCGGCTGGAAGGCGACGCCGCCCCGGGACGTCGAGGAGCGGCTGCGGCACATCGCGCGGCTCACCGGGCAGGACCCCCGCCGGGCCGCCAGCCGGTTCGTGGCCCAGTGCTACCACGACCGGGACCGCGACTGGCGGGTGCACTCCTGGGGCGTGGCGCCGGAGAACTGCGCGGTGGTGGGCTCCTGCTTCAGCGACCTGCTGCTGGCCCCGCCCTACACGCGGGAGGAACTGGCGCCGGCGTACCGCATCGACGTCACGGCCCGGAAGACGCTGCTGCTCAACTTCACCTGGCACTACGGCCGGATCTTCCCCGGGAGCTGGCAGCCGTCGCTGCTCGGGCGCTCCCCCATGGAGGCGGACCTCGCCTTCCTGCGCGCGATCTTCGCGCGGGCCGCGGACCATGACGCCAACGTGCTCTTCTGCCTGCACGACCGCTGGCGCTACGAGACGGCCTACCTGGCGGCGCTGCACCGCGAGGCGGCGGGGTTCCCCCACGTCGAGCTCAAGCACAAGAACGAGCGCCCGGACAACCTGGCGGACCTCGTGGTGGCGGACGCGATGCTGAGCAATCTCTCGAGCTTCGTGACCTTCTTCTACCACACCGGGCGGCCCAGCATCCATCTCTGCCCGCCCGCGGGGAAGCCGGTGCGCTTCTCCCGGCTCGGGCGGTTCGGATTGCGGGCGCGCGCGGCGGAGGCGGCGCCGGCGTGGATGAATGCGCCGGACGACAATGGCGGGCTCACGGTCTTCGATGCCGCGGGCGCACTCGCGGCGGTGGACCGGGCCTTCGCGGAGCCGGGGTGCTGCGCCGAGCGGTCCCGCGAATGGCTGGCGGCACACATCCATGCGGCCGACGGGAAGACCTCGGACCGGATGGTGCAGGTGATCGAGGCGCTGGCGGGCCGCCTACCCTGACTTCTTCGGCAGGAGATCTCCCCACCCCACGTGCAGGACCCCCCGCAGCCACCCCGCCCAGGTGCCGATCGTCAGCAGCACCAGCAGCGCCAGCGAGAGGATCGGTGACGGCAGATACGGCCGCGCCAGGCTGCCGATGGCCAGCACCAGCGCCACCAGCCCGATGCCGACCGCGGGCGCGACCAGGCCGCGCAGCATCGGCCCCGGCCGCACCGGGGAGCATTGCCTCGCCATCCAGAAATGCGCCGCGAGCGGGAGCGGGTAGGTCAGCAGCCACACCCACGCCACCCACTGCGCCCCCTCTCCTTCCGGCGCCAGCCAGAGCGCCAGCGCGAACCCCGAGACCAGCGTCGCCCCGGTGAACAGCGCATCCACCACGGAGAAGCCGGGCCGCCCGGTGGCGTTGTAGAGCTGGGGGAAGAGCTGGGAGATGCCGCGCAGGAGGCTGGCCCACACCAGCACCTGGATGAGCGGCACGGCGGGGAGCCACTTGCCGCCGCCGATCAGTGCCAGCAGGTCGGTGCTCGCAAAGCAGAGCAGCGCCGCCACCGGGCCGAGAATGAGCAGCAGCGAGCGCGCGCTCCGGTTGAAGGCCTGCAGCAGCGCCGCCGGCTGCTCGCGGAGCCGGGCGTAGATCGGATACTGCACCCGGTTCACCAGCTGCAGCACGATCTCCAGCGGCGTCATCCCCAGCTGGAAGGCGGTCTGGTAGATGCCGAGGACGCGGAGCCCGAGGAACCGGCCGATCAGCAGGAAATCGAGGTTGCGGTAGACGTGGTAGATGATGCTGGCGAGCGCGGTGCGGAAGCCGAACGCGACCGCGCGCCGGGTGGAGGCATCGGGCGCGACCAGCGCCGGCCGGAACGGGGCCAGCCGCCAGAGGGCCAGGCAGAGAAAGAGGCCGCGGGCGACATTGGCCAGCACCAGTCCCCAGGCGCCGAAGCCGGCCACCACCAGGACCACCTTGGTGACCGCCTCCCCCAGGGTCGCCAGGGTCTGCACCGCGCCGGCAGTCTTGAAGTGCAGGTCCCGGGTGAGCAGCTGCAGCGGCACCAGCGCCGCGCCGACGAAGATCAGCTTGGTGGCGCTCACCAGGACCATCGGATAGAGTCGCCAGTCGGCGTAGAACACCGCGAGAAAGGGGGCCACACCGCCCATCACCGCGACCGCGGCCGCGCCCAGCAGGGTGCAGAACCAGAACAGGCCGGAGAGTTCCCCGTGGGAGAGCTCCCGCTGCCGTACCACCACCTGCCCCACCCCGAGGCCGTTGAACGCCTCGATCGCGACCGCGATGCTCCAGGCCAGCGCCGCGAGCCCGACCTCGGCGGGCGCGAGGAACTGCAGCACGAGCAGGCTGCCGCCCACGTCCAGCAGGCGCATGGCGAGGGTCGCGGCACCCATCCACCAGAGCCCGCGCTTCATCTCGTGCCTGGGATCGATCTCCCGCTCGGTCAATCGCGACTCCCGATCTGGCTGGCGGCTCCGGGGCCGCGTCTGTAGCTTGCCCGCCCGTGCGAATTCTCTACGTCTTCGACTCCCCGGTGCCCGAAACCGGCGCCGACACGGAGCAGCTGGTGAACACCGTGGCGGCGCTCGCCCGGCAGGGGCTGGACCTGGCGCTGCTGGTGCCGGGGCCAGTGACCGGCCCGGGGGACCCCGCCGCCCTGCGCGAGTATTACCAGGTGGAAGGCGACTTCGCCGTGCATCAGCTCGCCCTCCGCTGGAAGGGGCTGCGGGGACCGGTAAAATGGTCGCACGCGCTGCGGGCCGCACGGCACCCCGCCACCCGCGTCGCGGACCTGGTCTACTGCCGGAACCTGCCCGTGGCCTGGGCCCTGCTCCGGGCGGGGCACCGCGTGGTGTACGAGCACTTCCGCCCCTGGGGCGACCAGTATCCTCCGCTGCAGCCGTTTCTCCGGGCGGTGCTCCGGCATCCCCGCCTCCTGGCCGCGATTTTCCATTCCGAGCATGCGCTGGCAAGCTACCGGCGGCTGGGCGTCCCCGAGGCGCGCATGCTGGTGGCGCACAACGGCTGGGCCCCGGATCGGATGGCGCCACGGCTGTCGCGGGCCGAGGCGCGGGCCCGCCTGGGACTCCCGCCCGACCGGTTCACGGTGGTGTACAGCGGCCGCATGAACACCCGCAAGGGCCTCGACCTGCTGCTCGAGGTGGCCGCCCAGGCGCCGGAGATCGGCTTCGTGCTGATCGGGTCGGAGGGCGAGGGGCCGGTCGAGCGCGCCGCCCGGGCGCTGCCCAACGTCACCATCGTACCCTGGCTCCGCTTTCGCGAGCTGGCGCCGTGGCTCTACGCGGCGGACGCGCTGATCGTCCCCCCGAGTCTCGCCCCGCTGGAGCGCCACGGCAACACGGTCCTGCCGATCAAGCTGTTCCTGTACCTCGCCGCCGGGCGGGTGCTGGTGGCGCCGCGGGCGCCGGACACGGCGGAGCTGCTCCGGGACGGCGTGAACGCCGCGCTGGTCCCGGCAGGGGACGTCCCGGCCACGGTGGCGACGCTCCGCGCCGTGGCGGCGGACCCCGCGCGCGCCGAGCGGCTGGGCGCAGGGGCGCTGGCCACCGCGGCAGACCTGACCTGGGACGCGCGGGGAGCGCGGATTGCCGGTTTTCTGGCGCGGCGCATGGGGGAAGGGGGGGACGCGTTGCCGAGTCCGGATCCATGGCGGGTGGGCGGGTGGTTGGCCGAGGTGGGACGGTGGTTGCTGGGGCGGTAGGGCGGCAAGGGGGTGAGGGCGGGTTGCTGCCCGCGCTTCCTCGCGCAACCGGCCACGCGTCACTTGCCTGCCCCGAGAATCGCGCAATGCACCGCCGCTTCCCCCTTGCCCCCGTTGCCCCCGGCCCCCCGTGCCCCCCCCCCCCGGGCGGGCCACGCGGGGGGTGGGGTCCCGGCGGGGGCCCGCCCCCGAGAAACCG
>JAEUJI010000233.1 GCA_016794805.1 Gemmatimonadota bacterium | reverse complement strand
AAGGGAGCCCTCCGGGTGACCTTCTGGGGCGCGGTGGCGATGGGCGGGACGGCGCTGGTGGGGCGGCTGTTCGGGGCGGTGGTGTAGGCGGCGGGACGACGGGACGACGGGACGACGGCAAGACGGCAGGACGGCAAGACGGCACGCCGCCCAATCGCCCAATCGCCTAACCGCCCAACCGCCTAACCGCCCAACCGCCCAACCGCCCAACCGCCTAACCGCCCAACCGCCGAACCGCCTAACCGTCCAACCGCTCACCCCCGTCCAGCACCTCCCGCACCTTTCGCGTCAGCGACCCCACCGACCAGGGCTTCCCCAGGAAATCCGTCCCGCCGTTCAGCACCTTGTCCCGCAACTGGAGATTGTCGTTGTACCCCGAGGTGTACAGCACCTTCAGGCCCTGGTCGTGTCCGGTCAGGAGCTCGGCCAGGTCCGGCCCGCTCATGCCGGGCAGCACCACGTCGGTGAACAGCAGGTCCACCGGCTCGGAGTGCGCGGCGAAGATGCGGCGGGCCTGCGGGGCGTCGGCGGCGGTCAGCACCTGGTACCCGGCCCGCTGCAGGATCCGGGTGGCGAGGGAGCGGAGCGCGGCGTCGTCCTCCACGAGCAGGATGGTCTCGCGGCCCGTGACGGTCTCCTGGTCGTTGACCTGGTGGGTGGCCGGCGTGGAGTCCGGAACCCGGGGAAGGTGGATCTGGAAGGTGGCGCCGTTGCCCGGGGAGCTTTCCACCTCGATGGTCCCGCCTCCCTGAGAGACGATGCCGTACACGGTAGCCAGTCCGAGTCCGGTGCCCTTGTGGGGTTCCTTGGTGGTGAAGAAGGGCTCGAAGATCCGGCGCCGGATTTCCTCGCTCATGCCGTGGCCGGTGTCGCGCACGGCGAGCAGGATTCCGGGCGTGCCGGCGGCGGCGTGCTCCGCCGCCAGGCGGGCCTGTTCCGGCGGGAGGTTCCGGGTCTCGAAGGTGAGGGTGCCGCCCGTCGGCATCGCGTCCCGGGCGTTGACCGCGAGGTTGAGGATGACCTGGGTCATCTCCCCCGAGTCGCCGAGCACGGCGCCGAGGTCCGGGTCGCCGGTGAGGTGGATGACGATGTCCTCCCCGAGCAGGCGCTGGAGCATCTGCCGCAGGTCGCCAAGGAGGGTGCGGAAGTCGATCGGCTCGCGGGCGCGGCCGGCGGTGCGGCTGAACGCCAGCAGCTGGCGGGTGATGGTGGCGGCGCGCTCCCCGGCCCCGAGGATCACCTGGAGCTCCTCCTCGAGGGGATCTCCCGCCTCGAGGCTCCGGGCGGCGAGCCCCGCCGTGGCGTTGATGACGGTGAGCAGGTTGTTGAAGTCGTGCGCCACGCCACCCGCCAGCCGGCCCACGACCTCCATCTTCTGGGCCTGGAGGAACTGGGCCTCCAGCCGCTTCTTCTCGCTCAGGTCCCGCTTGATCGCGATGAAGTGGGCGATCCGGCCATTGGCCCCGCGCACCGGGGTGATGGTCATCTCCTCGGGATAGAGGGTGCCGTCCTTGCGGCGGTTGGTGAGCTCGCCGTGCCACACCTTGCCGGCCAGCAGGGTCTGCCACAGCTCCCGGTAGAACCCGGCGTCGTGGGTGCCGGAGCGGACCAGGTCACGCGGGTTCCGGCCCAGGGATTCCGCGAGGGTGTAGCCGGTCACGGTGGTGAAGGCGGGATTGGCCCACTCGATCCGGCCCTCGAGGTCGGTGATGACGATGGCGTTGGCGGCCGCGCTGAGGGCCGCGCTTTGCAGCCGCAGGGCCTGCTCGGTTTCCTTGCGCTCGCTGACGTCGCTCCAGGCCCCCACGATCTCCCGCGGCTCCCCGTCGGGGCCGCGGATGAGGCGGAGATGGTCGTGGGTCCAGAGGACCCGGCCGTCCTTGTGGAAGAAGCGGTACTCATGGGTGAGGTGGCCCCGCTGGAACAGCTCGAGCTGGCGGACGATCGCCTCGGTGCGGTCCTCCGGGTGGATGTGGTCCACCCACCATTTCGGCTGCAGGGCTTCCGCCGCGGTGTACCCCAGGATGCGCTCGACGTTGTGACTCACCGAGACCGGGATCAGGCGCTCCCCGGAAATGCGCAGGGCGTACACGATCATCGGGCCGGCCGTGAGGAGGTGGCTCAACCGGTCGGTGGTCTGGCGCAGCGCCTCCTCCGCCAGCTTGCGCTCGGTGATGTCGGTGTGGGTGCCGAGCAGGCGGAGGGGCCGCCCGTCCGGGGACCGGGCGACCACCTTGCCGAGGGAGAGGATCCACTTCCAGGCTCCACCCCGGGACCGCTGCCGGAACTCGAGGCGGTGTTCGGTGCGCCGGCCGGCGAGGTACTCCTGCCAGGCGCGGGCAACCGGGGAGCGATCGTCGGGGTGGAGCCGCGCGAGCCAGGCCCGCCGGGTCTCCTGGAAGCCCTCGGGATCCAGGCCGAGCATGGTGGCGTACTCGGGGCTGACGGTGGCCACGCCGGTCGGGATGTCGAGGTCGTAGAGTCCCTGGTTGGCGGCGGCCAGGGCCAGGCGCAGCCGCTCCTCCTGCTCGGCCAGTGACACCGGGAGGGGAGCGGGAGCATCTCCGGAGCCGTGCAAAGGCTGGGTCATCCCGGCGCGCGGCGCGGGGTGACCCGGACACCGGGTCTGGTCAGCATGGGCGAGGGGGCTCCGTCTCTCGAGGGGTCGGGTACCAATGCATCGGCATCGGGCCGTGAAGGGAGGATGAAGCGGGACTGAAAGGGGCATGGTGCGCGCGGCGGGATATCGCGCACGCTGGCCCCCACGGCCGGTTCCCAGCTAGATTTCTCGTGCCGCCCGGCCTCCCCCCTAGGGGCTCGGCGATCCCCGTGGCTAGCAGGTGCCGCGTGCCGAATTCCGCACTTTCAGGGCTCCCCCTCGGCCCTTTCCCTCGCAGTTGCCGTCTCGGCGGCTGCGCCTTCCTCGCATGACCGACCGCCCTCCCACGCCACCGGATGACAGCGGGGCCCCGACCCGGCCGCTGCTCGCGCGGCTGCAGCGGCTGACGCTCGCGATCGAGCAGAGCCCCGCCGCGGTCCTGATCACCGACACCGATGGCCGCATCGAGTACGTGAACCGCCGGTTCACCGAGATGTCCGGCTACACCGCGGCCGAGGTCATGGGCCAGACCCCGCGGCTCCTCAAGTCCGGCCTGACGCCCCCGTCCGTCTACCAGCAGCTGTGGACCACGATCTCCGCCGGCCAGGCGTGGCGGGGGGAGCTGTGCAACCGGCGGAAGGATGGCTCGCTCTACTGGCATTCGGCGTCCATCTCGCCGGTGCGGGACGAGGCGGGCGGGGTGACGGGTTTCGTGGCGGTGCAGGAGGACATCACCGAACAGCGCCAGATCCGGGAGGCGCTGGAGCGGAGCGAACGGAACCACCGCCGCATCGTGGAGACGGCCAGCGAGGGGATCTGGGAGGTGGACGCCGAGCACCGGACGGTGTTCGTCAACGAGCGGCTGGCGACGATGCTGGGCTACGAGGTCCGGGAGATGCTGGGGCGCCCGGTCTTCGACTTCACCGACGCCGAAGGGCGCGTCATCGCGGAGGCGAGCCGGCAGCGGCGGCGGCAGGGGATCCGGGAGCAGCAGGACTTCAAGCTGCGGCGGAAGGACGGCAGCACGCTCTGGGTCCTGATGTCCACCGGGCCGATCCTGGGCGACGCCGGCGAGTACCTCGGGGCCCTGGCCATGGTCACCGACCTGACCGAGCGACGGGAGGCCGAGGCGGGGATCCGGCAGAGCGAGGCGTGGTTCCGGGCGCTGATCGAGGAGTCCGAGGACCTGATCTCGGTGCTGGACGAGGATGGCGCTTTCCGGTACGTCTCGCCCTCGTTCGAGCGGATTCTCGGGCTGCGGCCGGCCGACCTGGTCGGGAAGCCGGCGTTCTCCTTTGTGCACCCGGATGACCTCGAGAAGGTGGTGGCGGTCTTCTCCGAGGGGGTGAATGAGGAGGGAGCGACGCGGCGGCTGCAGTTTCGCTTCCGGCACCAGGACGGCACCTGGCGGCTGATCGAGGGGATCGGCCGCAGTCTGTTCCACGACCCGGTGGTGCGGGGGGCGGTGATCAACGGCCGCGACATCACCGAACGGGCCGCCCTCGAGGCGCAGTTCCGCCAGGCCCAGAAGCTGGAGGCGGTGGGCCGCATGGTGGGCGGGGTGGCGCACGACTTCAACAACATCCTCGCCGTCATCCTGGGCACCAGCGAGATCCTGCAGTCGGACCTGGCGGTGGACCACCCCAGCCACGAGGACGTCGCCGAGATCCGCCGCGCGGCGGAGCGGGGTGCCACCCTGACGCGGCAGCTGCTGGCCTACAGCCGGCAGCAGGTGCTGCTGCCCCGACTCCTCGACCTCAACGCCCTGGTGCGGAACCTCGAGGGGATGCTGAGCCGGATGATCGGGGAGGATGTGGCGCTGGTCATGCGGCTGCAGGCGGGGACCGCCATGGTGAAGGCGGACCCCGGCCAGCTGGAGCAGGTGCTGCTCAACCTGGCGGTGAACAGCCGGGATGCGATGCCGGAGGGGGGGCAGCTGCTGCTGGAGACGTCGGTCGTGGAACTGGACGAGCACTACGCGGCGCTGCATCCGCCGATGGCCCCCGGGTGGTACGTGAGCCTGACGGTGAGCGATACCGGGAGCGGCATGAGCGAGGAGGTCCGGTCCCACGCCTTCGAGCCCTTCTTCACCACCAAGGAATCGGGGAAGGGCACCGGGCTCGGCCTGGCGACGGTCTATGGGATCGTGAAGCAGAGCGACGGCTTCGTCTGGCTCTACAGCGAACCGGGCCGGGGCACCAGCTTCAAGATCTTCCTGCCGATGGTGTCCGAGGCCGCCGACCCGGTGCGCCCCGCGGCGGCGGACGCCCCCGCGTCGCTGCGGGGGACGGAGACGATCCTGATCGCGGAGGACAACACGGCGGTCCGGATGCTCACCCGGAAGGCGCTGGAGCGGCAGGGGTACACCGTGCTCGAAACCACGGGCGCCGATGCGATGGAGGTGGCCGGCTCTCATCCCGGTCCAATCCACCTGCTGCTCACCGACACGGTCATGCCGGGCGTCACCGGACCGGCGCTGGCGGCGCAGCTCGCCGAGGCGCGGCCGGGACTCCGGGTGCTCCACATGTCGGGCTACACCGACAATGCCCCGCTGCTCACCCAGGTGATGGCGTCCGGCGGGGCGTTCCTGCAGAAGCCCTTCACGGTCGCGAGCCTGGCGCGCAAGGTCCGGAGCGTGCTGGACGGGGTGTCGTAGGGCGCCCGGGCGCGATTATCTTCGCCGGGTCTCCGGGGCGGTAGCTCAGCTGGGAGAGCACCTGCTTTGCAAGCAGGGGGTCACCGGTTCGATCCCGGTCCGCTCCATGACAGGTCCAGCGCAGGCGGCGCCCGCACCCGGGCGCCGCCTGCGCCGCGTTACGGACCGGATGGCCCGGCCCGGCCTCCCCGACCGCCCTGCCGGAAGGGGGGCAAGAATGTCCATCCACCCCGGACGAATTTTCCCGGTCCGGCCACCGCACCGAATTCATCCCATCCCGTAACGTATTGACCTGGCGCCACTTGTCCGCCTGGGCCAGGGGCGCGCCCGGTGGCATGAGACCCGCCTTTACCAGGGCCAGTGCGATGCTGATTCCCATGGCCCGGTTGAGGCGAACATGCAGATCGAACGAGCGAAGAACCAGCGGGTGCGAGCCGTGGCAAAGACGGCCAACGACGACGAACTCGCCCGCCGCTACCGCGTGCAGGGCGATCTCGAGGCCCGGGACCGGCTGATCGAACAGAACATGGGGCTGGTGCACTCCGCGGCCAGGCGGTTCGACCGGGGCACCGGCGCGGTGGTCCAGTACGAGGATCTCGTCGGGGTGGGGACGATCGGGCTGCTCCAGGCGGTGGAGCGGTTCGACCCGTCGCTGGGCTGGCGCTTCAGCACCTTCGCCGTCACCCGCATCCGCGGCGCGATCCTCGACCACCTGCGGCAGCAGTCGGGGGTGCCCCGCGCGGTGTTTGCCCGCACCCGGAAGCTGGCGCTGGCCCGCAACAAGGTGGAGCACCGGCTGGGGCGCCGGGCCCGGGGTACGGAGGTGGCGCAGGAGCTCGGCGTGCCGGCCGCCGAATATCACAGCTGGAATCGCGACGTCCTGCCGGTCCCGGTCCCGGTCACGGACGACCTCCAGGTCGCCGCGGGGGGCGAGGGGCCGGATGCCGACGGCGGCCCCATCTGGCTGACGGAGGCCATCGAGCGGCTGCCCGAACGGGAACGCACCGTGATCAAGCTCGGCTTCTACGAGGACCTTCCGAGCCGCGAGATCGGCGCGGTGCTTCGCATCACCGAGTCCCGCGTCTCCCAGCTCCGGACCCGGGCCTTGTCCCGGCTGCGTGATGCCCGGATGACGCTGGAGGCCGTGTGATGCCCTCCGGGCTGACAACCGGCCTCGCGGCCACCGGTCCGGCCTGGGATGTGGTGCCGCCCGCCCTGGCCTCGGGCCGGGTGCTGATCATCGATGACAACAAGGCGATCCTCGCCGTGCTGACCCGGTTGCTGCAGCACGCCGGGCTCACCGCCATCCAGACGGTCTCCGATGCCGCGGAGGCGGTCGCGGCGTACCAGGAGTTCCATCCTGACCTGGTGCTGCTGGACCTGCACATGCCCGGACTCAGCGGGTTCGAGGTGCTGGAACGGCTCCAGGCGCGCAGCCAGGAAGTCGTGAAGGTGCCGGTCGTGATGCTGACCGGGGACCAGGACCAGCGGAACCGCACCCGCGCCCTGGCCATGGGGGCGAGCGACTTCCTGAACAAGCCGTTCGACTCCATGGAAGTGCTGCTCCGGGTGCGGGCGCGGCTGGAGACCCGGTCCCTCGAACTGCGCCTGGCCGAGCACAACCAGGAGCTGGAGGCCCGGGTGGCCAGCCGGACCCGGGAGCTGGAGGAGTCGCAGCTGGAAATGCTGCAGCGGCTGGCGGGGGCGGCGGAACTGCGGGATGACGAAACCGGGCAGCACACGCAGCGGGTCGGCGCGATGGCGGGCCGCCTGGCCCTCGCGGCGGGGCTCCCCCCGGAGCGCGCCGACCTGATCGCCCGGGCGGCGCCGCTGCACGACATCGGAAAGATCGGCGTCCCCGACGCCATCCTGCGGAAGCCCGGCAAGCTGACGCCCGAGGAGTTCGCCGAGATGCGGACCCATGCGGCGGTGGGCGCCAGGATCCTGTCCGGGGGGCATTCCGAGCTGATGCAGCTCGCGGAGCGGATCGCCCACTATCACCACGAGCGGTGGGACGGCGCGGGCTATCCCTGCCGCCTCTCGGGCGAGGCGATCCCGCTCGAGGCGCGGATCGTGGCGGTGGTGGACTTCTTCGACGCCCTCACCCACGAGCGGCCCTACCGGGGCGCGGTCCCGGTGGACCGGACCCTGGCGATGATCGCGGAAGTCAGCGGGGCGCACTTCGATCCGGCAATCGCCCGGGCATTCATCCAGATGATACGGTCGGGCGGGCAGCCCACTTGCGAGGAGGCGGCATGATCGGGGATCGGGACGCGGGAACGGTGCTGGTGGTGGCGGCGGACGCGACGGCCCGGGCCACGATCGGCACCTGGCTGGAGCTGGCGGCGTATCGCCCGCTGACGGTGGGCACGGCGCACGAGGCGCTGGCACGGATGCGCCAGGGCCGGCAGCGGCCGGCGGCGCTGGTGATCGAGCTCGGCGAAGAGGCCGGGGTGGACGCCCTGCGGCATGCGCGGGCCATTGACCCCTCCATCGGCGCCGTGCTGCTGGGCGACGCGCCCGCCGCGCTGCTGGAGGGGCTGGGGGCCAGCCCGACGGTCCTGCCCAGGGGCTGTGACCGGGCGGAGCTGCTCAGCGCGATCGCCGGAGAGATCCGGCGGCGGATCGAGCGGGCCACGGCGGGGCAGTGGCGCCAGGTGGTCGAGGAAGTGCTGGAGGAGCGGTCCCAGGTCTTCGAGCGGAGGCTGGAACAGTTTGCCGCGGCGTCGCTGGAGGTGCTGGTCACCTCCCTGGAGGCGCGGGACCCGTTCATGGCCGGGCACTCGGTCCGGGTGGCCCAGCTCAGCGCCTCGCTCGCCGATGCGCTGGGGCACACGCCGAACGAGGTGGAGTCGGTGCGGCTCGCCGGGCGGCTGCATGACGTGGGGATGATGGTCATCAACGACCGGATCGTGAACCGGGACGGCCCCCTGACCGCCGAGGAGTATGACCAGGTCCGGCAGCATCCCCTGCTGGGGTACCAGCTGCTGCAACCGTACCCGCACCTCAGTGAAGTGGCGCGCTTCGTCCGCGGCCACCATGAGCGCTGGGACGGCGCCGGGTATCCGGACGGCCTCGCCGGGCCGGACATTCCCTGGGGCGGCCGGATCATCGCGGTGGTCGAGGTCTACGACGCGCTCGTGACCCGGCGGGCCTACCGGAGCGAAGTCATGACTCCCGCGGAAGCGGAGGCGGAGGTCCACGCCCTCGCGGGGACCGCGCTGGATCCCGAGGTGTGTGCGGCGCTGCGCCGGGTGATCGGCCGCCGGCGGACGCTCGAGTTCGTCCTCGATCCGGCGTGGCGGGAAACGGCGGCGCTGGCCGCCGGCGCCCCCTGAGGGGGGCCGGGCAGGCAGGGGAGCCCTGAAACTTCTGTGCCACGGTGGCGTTCTCCGAGGAGAACGCCACCGTCAGGCTTCCCCCGAACCGGAGTGCGATTCCGTGGAGTCCATCCTTGATCGGCTGCATGCCGGGGCGCGCGGGTTCTTCGCCCTGCAGCGCCTCGCCATCATTTCGCGACTGCTGCTGGCCCTGGCCTTCGTGCCGACCGCGCTGATCAAGGTGCAGGGACTGCCGTTTACGGTGATGGGCACCGACACGCCGATCGGGTACTTCTTTGACGCAATGCACCGGACTGGGGGCTACTGGCGCTTCATCGGCTGGGCCCAGCTGCTGACCGGGCTGCTGCTCCTCATTCCCCGGACCGCCACGCTCGGTGCGGTGCTGTTCCTCCCGATCGTCCTCAACATCTTCGTCATCACGGTGGCACTCGACTTCAAGGGCACGCCGTACGTCACCGGTCTGATGCTGCTGGCCGCCGTCTTCCTGCTGTGCTGGGACTACGATCGGCTCAAGGGGCTGCTGTTCCGGTCCGCGGAGCCGCGGGTTCCGGTCCCGGCGACTGTGCCGGTCACCCGGCTGGAACTGGGCGGCTACGTGCTCGGCACCGCCGCCGGGCTGGTCGTCCTGAGTGCCCAGCGCAGCCTGGTCCCCGCCCGTCTCGTTCTGCCCGCCCTCGCGGTGGGTGGGGTGGCCGCGCTGCTGGTGCTCGCCGCCTGGCTGGGGCGACTGCTGACGCGGGGACGGATCCCGGCCGCGACCACATGAGACGCGGCCAGGCCCCCTGACGGAGGCCGCGCCGCGCGCCTATCCTGCAGCAGCCCCTGACGAGGGAGTCGGCGCATGCGGCAGCCCCGGTTGGTCCCCGCGATCCTGATGCTGACCCAGCTGCTGTTCGGCTGCCGCTCCGCCCGCGCCAGTGGGGAGGACCAGCCGGCGCCCGCGACGCCAAAGACCACGCTCGAAGTGGACAACCGCGGCTTCCTGGAAATGACCGTGTACGCCTTCGACGCCAGCGGCCAGCGGGTCCGCCTGGGGGTCGCCGGAAGCCACGCGGTCACCCTGCTGACCATCCCCGAATACCTCGTCCGCTCGGTGACGGTGCTCCGCTTCCTCGCCGACCCGGTAGGGGGCCGGGGCCCGCCCGTGAGCGATGAGATCACGGTGGAGCCGGGAGACATCGTGACGCTGATCGTGAGGGGGAGCTAGGCTGGCGGGGAACGGGGAACGGGAAAACGTGACAGCAGGCGGAGAGGCCCGCCTCAGGACGTCCCGCCGTCCGGGTACAGGGCCCGGTAGAGCGCCAGGTTGCGCTGAATGATGCGGACGTAGTCGCGGGTTTCCCGGAAGCTGATCCGCTCGATGAAGAGCTCCGGGTCCTCGCCGGCGCGCCCGGCCGACCAGGTCGGCACCCGTCCCGGCCCGGCATTGTACGCCGCGAGCCCACGGACGACATCGCCATTGAAGCGCTGCAGGACCTGGCCCAGGTAGAAGGCGCCGAATCGGAGATTGAGGGCCGGTTCGTCGAGGTGGTCCACCCGCCAGCCCCGGAGGCCGAGCTGGCGGGCGATCAGCCGCCCGGTGCCGGGCATGATCTGCATCAGGCCGCGGGCGCCCACCCGGGACCGGGCCTCGGGATTCCAGGCGGACTCCTGGCGGATGAGCGCCGCGAGGAGCATGGGATCCAGGCCGGTCGCAGCGGCCTGCTCCGCCAGCTGCTCGTCGTAGTGGCGCGGGTAGAGCAGGCGATAGGTGCGGCTGTCCCGCGGCGCGCCGCGCGCCAGCGCCGCCCGCGCGGCGGTGATGCTGCCTTCGGCATCGCCCCGGCGGCGGTAGGCGTCACCGACCGCGAGCAATCGCTCGGTGGAGCGCACCCGCTCGCCGATCAGCCAGCCCCGTTCCCAGGCCACTTCCGGCAGCATCCCCACCGCCTTGAGCCGGGCGATGCGGGTCATGGCGCTGTCGAGGTCGTCGTAGTGGGTGAACCGCTCCGCCCGCTGGGCGGGCCGCCAGCCGGAGATGCCGAGCCGGGTGGCGCTCACATAGGCGTAGTAGGAGAGGGAGTCGCGGGCGATCACCGAACGCCACAGCAGCAGCGCGCGGGCGCTGTCGCCCTGTTCCAGCGCCGCGCGGCCCGCCCAGTAGCCGGCGGCCTGGCCATCGGCGCCCCGATCGAGCAGGTGCACCCGCTGCCACTCGTCCGCAGCCTGGGAGACCTTGCCTTCCTCATAGAGCGCCAGGGCGGCGAGGAACCCGGCGCGGCCGATCGAATCGGCGTCCGGGAACCGTTCGAGCAGCGGCATCCACGACTCCCGTGCGCCGGTGTGGTCACCGGTGTCCCATCGCAGCATCCCCGCCAGGTACAGCGCGCGCGATACGGCCAGGCTGTCGTTCGGGAAGCGGGTGAGGACCCGCTGCAGCGCGGCCGACGCGGCGGTGCGCTGGCCCAGCCGGGCCTGCGAGGAGGCCTCGCCAAGGAGCGCCTGGGGGGCGAGCGGGGAGGTGGACGGAACCCGACGGAAGGTGGTGATCGCCTCGCGGTGACGGCGGAGCGACGCGAGCGACCGGCCGTACGCGAGCAGGTCCGCGGCGGCGGTGCCACCGCGGCGGACCACCCTGGAGTAGAGGAGCGCGGCCTCGAGCGCGACCCCCGCGCTGCCCGCCAGGCGGGCGACCTCGAGCTGCTCCTGTGGCGTGAGCACGACACTGGGTGAGGCGAGGAACCGCAGCGCCTCGGCGGCGGCGGGGGTGCCGGCGCGTTGCCGGGCAATGCCCAGGAGCCCGGTCCGGAGCGCCGCCCGCTGCTGGTTCGTGGTGGCCTGACGCAGCCGGAGACGGGTGGCGTCGGTGAACTGGCCCAGCGAATCGTAGCGCCGCGCCGCCCCGGCCAGGTCGCCGGTGCGTTCCCGGGCGGCGGCCTCCGTTGCGGTGATCCGGGCCCGGGCGGCGGGCAGGGTCAGGCGGGCGTAGAGGCTGTCCCGCTCGAGGGAATCGCTGGCCAGGGCCGCGGCGCGGAGCAGCAGCCAGTCGGCGATCTCCGGGGCGGAATCCGCCGCATCCCGCAGCTGCCGACGCGCCACGTCCGGCCGCGCCGTGCGCGCGGCGGCGATCGTCCCGCGGAGCGCGGGCGGATCGCCGTCATCGGCTGCGCGCAGCGGCGCGGCCATGCCGGCGGCGCCGACCAGGCCAAGGACGAGCGGGACCAGGCGAGCAGGGTTCACGCGGGGCCGCCGGTTGAGGGGATCTTGCCATGCCAGGGCGCAGGGGCCGTGCCACCCCGGCAGGGACGAACATAAGGCGAATCGGGACCGGCCACCACGCCCGGAAGCGCTCCACCTGCGGCTGTTCTATCTTTGCCCGCCATGGCGCTCCCCCTCCCCTCCGTGGACATCGTGGTCGTCGCGGTCGCGGCGCTGTTCGCGCTGGCGGCACCGACCCGTTCGCGGCTCCTCGCCGCCGGCGCCGGTACCCTGCTCGCGGCCCTGGCCATGGCCGGGCTCCGGTCCGCGACCGCGGGGGGTGAGCGCCTGGCTGACCTGCCTCGTTCCTTCCAGCTCATCACCCTGGCCCTGGTACTGGTGGGCGACGGCCTGGTGCTCTTCGCCCTGGCGGGCCGCCGCCCCGTGCCGGGACCCGCGCCCGTTCCGGTCGCCGACCTCATCCCGGGCGAGCGGTGGCTGACGCTGCACGTCCTCGCAGCCCTCGGGGCGCTGGTGGCGCCGGGACTCCACCTCTTCATGCTGCTGGTGCTGACCGCGGCGGCGGCGGGGTACTGCTGGTCCCGCCCGGGCCGGGTGCCGCTGGTGCTCGGGCCGGCGCTGCTGCTCCTCGCCGGCTGCTGGTACCTGCTGGCCCGGGTCGCCGGGCCCATGCCGCTGCTCCTGGCCCAGCTCCGCGAGGCACCCTACAGCGCCGCGTTCGAGCTGGGAGTGGCCGGGGCGCTGCTCGTCGTGGCGACCGTGCTGCTGGGACTGGCACCCTTCCATCTGATTGGACGCGGCCCGTTCACCCCGATTCTCGGTGCCCTCCTGCTGGTCCGGCTCACCGCGGTCGCGGTGCCGGGTGGGCTGGTGCACTGGCAGCCGGTCTTCTTCCCCGTCGCGCTGGTGACGACGCTGTTCGCGGCCGTGGCACGGCGACCGGACCTGGCGCTGCTCGGCGTGGCCGCGGTGGGGGCCGGCTCCGGGTCTCCCGTCGCAGGGTGGTGCGGGGTGCTGGTGGTGGCGCTGGTGCTGGCGTTCCGGGGCCGGGACTGGCTGGAGCGCAGCGGGCGCCGCCTGGCTGTCACTGGATGGGCGGTGGTCGTGGCCCTGGTGGCGGCGGCGGGCGGGGCGCTGGTGCCGGCACTGGCCGGCGGGCTCGCGGCAGAAACCGTGTACACGGCGCTGGTCGCCCTCGGCGCGAGCGTGGCGTTCCTGACGACGGCGTGGCGCCTTCGTCGTTGACCCGGTCCCGGGGGGTGATGATATTGCGGCCCATGTCCGACCGTTTGTTTCGTGATGCGCTCGATCGCCGGCGGTTCCTGGAGCTGGCCGGCGCGGTCGGGGCTTCCTTCGCCGCATTCGCGCCGGTTCCCGCGGCGCTGCAGCTCTTTCCCACCCGCAAGGAGACACCCATGGCGCACACACTGCCGCCCCTTCCATACGAGTACACCGCGCTGGAGCCGCACATCGACGAGCAGACGATGCGGATCCACCACGACAAGCATCACGCCGCCTACGTCAACAACCTGAACGCCGCGCTGGAGGGCCAGGGGGACCTGGCCGCCAAGTCGCTTGACGCGCTCATCGCCAACCTCGACGCGGTGCCCGAGGGCATCCGCACCGCCGTGCGCAACAACGGCGGCGGGCACCACAACCACACCCTGTTCTGGGAGCTGATGGCGCCGGGTGGCGCCCGGGAGCCGGCCGGGGCGCTGGCCGAGGCGATCACGAAGACCTTCGGCGGCTTCGACAAGTTCAAGGAGGCCTTCGCCAAGGCCTGCACCACGCGCTTCGGCAGCGGCTGGGCGTGGCTGGCGAAGAAGAAGGATGGCAGCCTCGAGGTGTACAGCACCGCCAACCAGGACAGCCCCGTCATGGAAGGGAAGACGCCGCTGCTCGGCTGCGATGTGTGGGAGCACGCCTACTACCTCAAGTACCAGAACCGCCGGCCGGACTATGTGGCCGCCTGGTGGAACGTGGTGAACTGGACCGAGGTCGGAAAGCGGTTCGGGCGCTGAGCCGCATGTCGACATCGCTGCCCGCCGTGGGCGCGCCCGCCCCGGACTTCACGATCGCGTCCACCGCCGACAAGGATGTGACGCTCTCCGCGCTGCGCGGCAAGAACGTGCTGCTGGCGTTCTTCCCGCTCGCCTTCACCCGCGTCTGCACCCGGGAGCTGTGCGCCTTCTCGGAGGACTACAGCCAGTTCCAGGGGGCCGGCACGGTGGTGCTCCCCATCAGCGTGGACTCGGTGCCGACGCTCAAGGAGTTCAAGGCCAAGGAGAAGCTGGCGGTGGACCTGCTCAGCGACTTCAAGCGGGAGGTGAGCCGGAGCTACGGCACCCTGCTGGAGGACAAGTTCTTCTCCCGCCGCGCCTACGTGGTGATTGACCGGCAGGGGATCGTCCGCTGGACGTTCGCGGAGGAATCCTCCAGCAACCGCCGGGAAAACGCCGAACTGCTGGCGGAGCTGCAGAAGCTGGCCTGACCATCCCCGCCGTCCTGGCCCGGACCGCCCATCGAGTGGGAGAGTTGACTCGGTCGGCGGTCCGTCGCCTTTTTCTCCCCGTGACCCGCTCCCAATCCCTGCGTCTGCTCTCCCGGCCCGACAAGTGGTACCTCGGGGCGGGGGATGGACTGATCTGGGCGCCCCCGTTCCCGGCCTGGCACGACACGCCCGGCTTCTGGGACGAGGCGCACCTGCTGCAGTATGCGGTCGGCCCGCTCTTCACCGTCAGCTTTCTCGATCACCATGGGGACCCGCTCCCCGCCCGGGCCCACGCCCGGCACTGGACGCCGGCCACGCTCGCCCTCGACTACCGGCTGGCCCCGGGGCTCCACGTCCGGGAGATCCGGAGCGCCCCCGGCGATCGCCGACTGGTCTCGGAGTGGGTGCTGGAGAACCGGGGCCGGCGGGCGCGGGTGCTGGACGTGGTGCAGTGGACGGCGGTGAACGGCGAATCGGTCCCCGGCGCCGGGGTCGGCCGGTCGGGCGATGCGCTGACCCTGGTGCGGGAACTGCGGGACCGGAAGGAACAGACGGTGGAGGTGACGCTCCGCTACGAGCTCTCGCCCAGGGCCTCGAGCCACGCCGCCTGCCGCTCCGAGCACTCCGGACCCGGCCCCGACTTCCGGCTCACCCCGTTCCACGACCGCTGGCCCGACGGGGGCGGCCTCCGGGACGAGGTCCGGCTGGAAGGCATCAATCCCCAAGGGCTGGTCTATCTCGGGCTGCACCGGCGGCTGGACCTCACCGCGGGCGGATCGGCGCGATTCGCGGCCTCGGTCGCGATCGACCTGCTCGACGCCCCCCAGCCAGAGGCAACGCTGCGGCCCATCGCGTCCCGACCTTCCATCCCAGCGCACCGCACGGCCACCACGGCGTGGACTGCCTTCACCCGCACCGTTCCCGAGTTCCGCTGCAGCGACGCGCACTTCAACCGTTACTGGTGGTACCGCTGGTACGGACTCCGCCTCAACCGGGTGCCCGCCGGGCTCGGGCAGTACCGGCACGACACGGTATGCGAGGGGATCGGCTACTTCCACCAGCCGATCAGCTACAGCGCGATGTGCCACCTGCGGGAACTCCGCTGGGCGGGCGCGCCCGGCTGGGGCCAGGGGGTGGCGCAGACCTTTTTCGAGCGGCTCCGTCCCGATGGCTCGATGCCGGGGCGGGTCTACCTGAACCACCTGGTCCAGCCGGACTTCTATCACGCCGACTGGGGTGGCGCCATCGGCGACCTGCTGGACGCGCACCCTGACGCGCCCTGGCTGGCGCGGCTCTATCCCGCGCTGGAGCGCTACGCCCAGTGGCTGGTGACCACCCGCGATGCCGACGGCTCGGGGATGATCGACGTCACCGACCAGTACGAAACCGGGCAGGAGTACATGTCCCGCTACGAGGCGGTGGATCCTGACGCCGACCGTTACGGCTGGGAGAACCGGCTCCGCCTCAAGGGCATCGACGTCACCCTCTACGCCTGGCGGCTGTTCCGGTTCCTGACGGCCCGGGCTCCCGATGCCGGGGCCCGGACCCGCTGGTCCGGCTACGCCGCCCGGACCGGCAAGGCCATCACGGAACAGATGTGGGATCCGGCCCTGGGGATGTTCTCCGACGTGAACCCCGCCACCGGGGGGCGGACCCGGGTGAAGGCGGCGGTCTGCTTCTATCCCTACCTGACCGAGCTCACCGGGCCGGAACACCTGGAGGGCATTGCCGCGCACCTGTTCAGCGCCGCCGAGTTCTGGACCCCGTTTCCGGTCCCGAGTTCGAGCGCGGACGATCCCCGCTTCAACCCCGATGCCGAGTGGAAGGGGAAGCGCCACGTCTGTCCGTGGAATGGCCGCGTGTGGCCGATGACCAGCAGCCACCTGGTGGATGCCCTCGCCCGGGTGGTGCGGCTGCACCGGCCGGCGTGGGCGCCGCAGCTGGTGCACCTGCTGCGGCAGTTCGTCCGCATGATGAGCTTCAACGGCGATCCCGCCCGGCCCAACTGCTTCGAGCACTATCACCCCGTCAGCGGCCGGGGCAGCGTCTACCGCGGGATCGATGACTACCAGCACAGCTGGGTGAACGACCTGCTGGCGCGGCACGTCGCGGGGCTCCTGCCGCAGGGGGAGTCGGGCGTGATCGTGGATCCGCTCCCATTTGGGGAACGGGTCGAGCTGAGCGGCGTGCGGCTCGCGGGCCACGAGGTGTCGGTGCGGGTGGCGGATGGCGCCTATTCGGTGCGCATCGATGGCCGGGGCGCCGGGAAGGGGAAGATCGGCCGGGCGCTGGAGCTCCACTGGTGAGGCGGGTGACACTGGTCGCGGGCGGGGCAGAGGGGGATGCCGCCGCCGCCTGGCTGGCGACGCAGCCGGAGCTGTCGGTGGAACGCTCGGATACGCTGTCCGGCGTGGCGCTGCAGCCGATCGACCTGCTGTGGGTGCACGGCGAATGCCCGCCGCCCCGGACGGATCTCCTCCCCTGGCTCGCGGCCGGCGGGCGGTTGCTCCTCACCCTCGATGCCGCGCGCCTGCCTGCCCTCCTGGGACTCGAGCCGGTGGCGCCCGACGAGGGGCGATCGGCCACCTGGCGCCATGCGGAGGACGAGTTCTGGCTGGATGAGTACCGGTCATTCCTCGCCTTTCCTCATATAAGGGGCTACGGCGCCTTCGGACCGCACCCCCTCTTCGCCGGCCTGGGACAGGGCACCTACGTCTGGGCCCCATCCGAAGGGGAAGCCTACACCTCGGTGGCCTATCACCGGTCCCGGCCCGCCCGCGCCCGGATCGTGGCGGTGGAGCGGTCCTTCATTCACCTGAACGCCAGTCGCTGCCTGGCCTGGGAGCAGACGGTGGAAGAGGGCGGGATCCTCTGCCTCGGGGGTTACATCCACCTCGCGGCGCCCGACCGCCTCCTCTCCCGTCAGCTCCACGCCATGCTCGGGAACGCGGTGGCCGGAGACGCCATTCCCCACGCCACCCGGATGGTCCCGGCGACCTGCTGGCCCGGTGGCCGGGCTCCGCGGGAGGAGGCAGGCGAGCCGGCGCCCGCCGCGCCGGCCGGCCCGGGAGATCCGGTGCACGCCCTCTGGGATGAGTGGCCTCTTTCCCCCTCGCCACTGGTGCTGGAATCCGCCGGCCGCGAGGACGCGCCGTGGACACTCGCGGGCCGGCGGGCACTGGTGGTCGGCCACGAGCGGAGCGGGGTGCAGGAGATCTGGGTGCATCCCTTCCGGGTGCTGCGACAGGGGCGGCTGCTGGTCGGCGGCCACGAGCCGGAGGTGGTGAGCGTGCGGGTGGCGCCGGATGAAGTCGTGCGGGTGCTGCGGGTCGGCGAGGTGGAGCTGACCGAGCGGGTGACCACCGCGCTCGAGCATGGCGTGGTGTGCTACAGCCTGGTCGCCGACCTCGACCTGCCGCTCACCCTGGCCTGGACCACCGACTTCCGCCGGATGTGGCCGTATCCGGCCGGCACCTCGCGGGTGCAGGTGCGGGAGCAGTCGGCACAGGCGGTGCGGCTGGGGCTGAGCCACGAGCCGCCGGAGTTCGAGGCGCGTGCCATGGCGGGTGGCGTGGAGCTGACGGGGCTGGACGGGCGGACCGGCGCCCGGCTCGCGGCGCGGGGCCGGGGGCGCCTCTCGCTGGTGCTCGCGGCCGGAAGCGACGCGGCGGAGACCGACCGGGCGCTGGATTCCCTGGCCCGGCGGAAGCTCGGCGCCGTGCGCCAGGAACGGATCCTCCACGCGCGCCGCCTGGAGGAACGGCTGACCCGGCTGGAAACGCCCGAGCCGGCGCTTGATCGCGCCTTCGGCTGGGCCAAGGTCCGGATGGACGCCTTCCTGGCGGAGACCCCCGGCGTCGGCCGGTCGCTGCTTGCGGGCTACGCCGGGTCCCGCCCCGGCTGGGGGGACGGCCGGCCGGGCTATGCCTGGTACTTCGGCCGCGACGCCTGCTGGACCGCCTTCGCCACCCTCGCCATGGGGGATCGCGAGATCGCCAAGGACGTGCTCCGCTTCCTGGCCCGCACCCGGGACGTGAGCGGCAAGGTCATCCATGAATACACCACGAGTGGGCTGGCCCACTACGACGCGGCGGACAGCACGCCGCTCTTCCTGCTGCTGGCCGGGCGCTATGCGGCCTGGTCCGGCGACCTCCCCTTCCTCGACCGGATCTGGCCCGCCGTCCTCGCCGCGTACCACTACTGCCTCGAGACCGACACCGATGGCGACGGGCTGATCGAAAACCACCGGGTGGGCCACGGCTGGATCGAGCACGGGCCGCTCGGCGGGCTGCAGGTGACGCTGTACCTCGCCGCCTGCTGGCTGGCGGCGCTGGAGGCGCTGGCGCCGGTGGCACGGGCGCGGGGATCGGCCGCGCTGGCGGATGAACTCACGGAGCGCGCGGCGCGGGCGCGGGCGGCGATCGCGGCCCGATTCCGGACGCCGGAGGGGTACGCCCTCGGGCTCGAGGCCTCGGGCCAGCCCCGGGTGCACCGGACCGCCATGCTCGCGGTGCCGCTGCTGCTGGGCGCGATTCCTCCCGGAGACGCGGCGGAGTGGTTCGACGCGGTCGCCTCGCCCGGCTTCAGCGCGCCGTGGGGGGTGCGCATGATCGCCGCCGATGATCCGCTGTTCGATCCCGCCGGCTATCACCAGGGCGCCGTCTGGCCGCTCTACACCGGCTGGGTCTCACTGGCGGAGTGGCGCGGCGGGCGGCGGCCGGCGGCGCTCCTGCACCTCCGCGCCAATGCCGACCTGGCGGAGGAGCGGGCCCGGGGCGCCTTCGATGAGGTGCTGCACGGACTCGAGCGCCGCGCGGCCGGGATCTGCCCCGACCAGGCTTGGTCGGCGGCGATGGTCGTGTCTCCCGCCGTGGAGGGGCTGTGGGGAGTGACGCCGGATGCGCTGGCCGGCGCGGTGCAGGTGGCCCCGTGGCTGCCGCCGGAGTGGAGCGAGATGTCGCTCCGCGGGCTCCGGGTCGGCGCCACCACCCTCGACCTGCGGCTCCGGCGGCGGCCCGGACGGATCGTCCTCCGGGTGGAGCGGACCCACGGCCCGCGGCTCCGGGTGCACGCGACCCTCCCCGGCCTGCCCGCCGCCGCTGCCGTGACCCTGAACGACGAACCGCTCGGCGGGGGCCGAGCGGTGTTCGAGACCGCGGAGCGGGACGAGGTGGCGTTCGTGGAGGGCTAGGTTCCCCGGATGACCAGCATCCGCGGCTCGCTCATCTCTTCCATCGTGTAGCGGACGCCTTCCCGCCCGAAGCCCGAGTCCTTCACCCCGCCGTAGGGGAAGTTATCCACCCTGAGGGTGGGGAAGTCGTTGGCGATCACGCCGCCGACCTCGAGTTCACGGAACGCGCGGTAGATCCGGTTCACATCCTGGGTGAACACCCCCGCCTGCAGTCCGAAGTCCGACGCATTCACCTGCGCCAGCGCCTCGTTCCAGTCCCCATAGGGCGCCACGATCGTCACCGGACCGAAGACCTCCCTGCAGGAAACCTTGGCATCGGCCGGCACCCGGGCGAGGAGCGCCGGCGTGAGCACGTTCCCGTCCCGCCGCCCCGCCAGCAGCACCTCCGCACCGGCCCGCACCGCTTCAGCGGTCCAGCCCTGGACCCGGTCGGCGGCGGCGGCGTCGATCATGGGGCCCACGACGGTCTTGGGGTCCATCGGATCCCCGCAAGGGAGCGCCGCGGTCGCGGCCAGGAGCTTGTCGACGAAGCGCTGGTAGATCGGCTGGTGCACCAGCACCCGCTGCACCTTGATGCAGACCTGTCCCGCGTAGGCGAAGGCGCCGAGCGCCAGGCGCTGGGCCACCCAGTCGAGATCGCCCGCGTCCTCATGCACTACCGCGGCGGCGTTTCCGCCCAGCTCCAGGCAGACCTTCTTCTTGCCGGCGACGCTCTTGAGGTGCCACCCCACCGTGGGGCTGCCGGTGAAGGTGAGCATCGCGAAGCGGGGGTCGGTGGCGAGCCGCTCGGCGACCGGAATCGGCAGGTGCAGCACGTTGTAGGCGCCGGCGGGCAGGCCGCAGTCGGCCAGGATCCTGCCGAGGCGGAAGGCCATCTGGGGGCACTGCGGCGGCGGCTTCACCACGAGGGCGCTGCCGACCGCGATTGCCGGGGCCACTTTGTGGGCCAGCAGGTTCAGCGGGAAGTTGAACGGGGTGATCGCGCTGATGGGGCCCACCGGGAAGCGATGCGCCACGCCGCTGTATCCGACGGTGCGGGGGTCCACGTCGAGCGGGACCATTTCCCCGCCGAAGCGACGGGTCTCGTCGGCGGCAAAGGAGAAGGTGATGATCGCGCGGTCGACTTCTCCCAGCGCCTGCCCGATCGGCTTGCCGCAGCTGGCGGCCAGCTCCATCCCCAGCGCCTGGCGCTCCCGGGTGAGGGCATCCGCGACCCGGGCCAGGAGGTCGCGGCGCGCGTGGCGGGGCAGGGCGCGCATGACCCCAAACCCGGCCTGGGCGGCGGTGATTGCCTGCTCCAGGTCCGCGGCGGTGCCTTCGGCGGCGAGCGCCGCCGGCACCCCGCGATAGGGATCCAGCACGGTGGTGGTGGCGCGGCCGTTGCGCGGCAGGGCGGCGCCGTTGATCCAGGGGGTCAGTTCAAGCGTCTCGGGCATGGGTGCAATCTTGCGCCGGGGTCCGGCGGCGGCAACTTACAGCCGGCATGGCTTCAATCACCCTCCAGGACCTCACCCGCGTCTATCCCCCCGCGGTCCCCGCGCTCACCGGCGTCAGCTTCGAAGTCGGCGATGGCAGCTTCGTGGTGCTCCTCGGCCCCTCGGGCTGCGGGAAGAGCACCGCGCTCCGCCTGGTGGCCGGGCTCGAGCTGCCGGACCGGGGGAGGATCCTCCTCGGGCGGCGCGATGTCACCACCCTGCCGCCGGGCGAGCGCAACCTCGCAATGGTGTTCCAGAGCTATGCGCTCTACCCGCACCTCACCGTCCGGGAGAACCTGCTCTTCCCGCTCCGGATGCGGCGGGTGCCCCACGCCGAACGGGGGCCGCGGCTGGCGCGGGTGGCGGAGCTGCTGGGCCTCGGTGAGCTGCTGGACCGCGCCCCCGCGCAGCTCTCCGGCGGGCAGCGCCAGCGGGTGGCGCTGGGCCGGGCGCTGGTGCGGGAGCCGGAGGCGTTCCTGCTGGACGAGCCGCTCTCCAACCTCGACGCCGCGCTCCGGGGGGAGCTCCGGAGTGAACTGCTCGGGCTGCACCGCCGGCTCGGGGCCACGATGCTGTACGTGACCCACGACCAGGTCGAGGCCCTCACCATGGCGGACCGGATCGTGGTGCTGCGCGAGGGAAGGCTGGAGCAACAGGGAACCCCGACGGAGCTCTACGACCAGCCCGCGACCACCTTTGTGGCGCGGTTCATCGGGACCCCACCCATGAACCTCCTGCCGCTGGACGCCGCGCTGCCGGCCACGGCGCTGGTGGCGAGCGGCGCCCCGCCGGGGGCCGCGAGGTGCGGGCTGCGGCCGGAGGATCTCCGCCTGGGGGCGGAGGGGCTCGAGGCGGAGGTGACCCTGGTGGAGCGGCTCGGGAGCGAGACGCTGGTGCACCTCCGGCTCGGCGCCCAGCTCCTCGTGGTGCGGGCCGCGGGGCAGGCGGCGTTCACCCATGGCGCGCATGTGCGCGTCACCGCCGCCAGGGAGCGCCGGCACTGGTTCGATGCCGCGGGGCAGCGGCTCCGGTGAGGCCGCTACCCGGCGCCCTGCTGCTGCTCCTGGCCTGCGCGGACCAGCCGGTGGCCACGCTCCGGATCTCCTCCTGGGCGGATGAGATGGAGCAGCGGATCGAACGCCGGAACCTGCAGGCCTTCGAGCGGGCGCACCCCGGAGTGCGGGTGGTGAATGACGCCATCAGCACCCAGGCGGAGTACCGGGAACAGGTGCTCACGTCGATCGCCGCGGGGGCGCCGCCGGACGTCTTCCTGCTCGACAACATCGACGTGCCCAACTTCGCCGCGCGGGAGGTGCTGCTCGACCTCGGGCCCTTCGCCGCCAACGTGGGCCTCGACACCGGCGCCTTCGAGCCCGCGGTCCGGGCCATCTTCACCCGGGACGGAAAGCTGTACGCCTATCCCAAGGGCTACAGCCCAATGGTCGTGGTGTACAACCGGCGGCTGTTCCGGGAGGCGGGGCTCACGCCGCCCACCGGCAACTGGACCTGGGACGAGTTCCTGCAGGCGGCGCGCGCCCTCACCCGGGACACCGACGGCGACGGCCGGGTGGACCAGTGGGGCACCGTCTTCGACCGGCGGGTGTTCCTGTGGATCCCCTGGCTCTGGTCCGGCGGGGGGGACGTGCTCTGTGCCGATGGGCGGCGCGCGTCCGGCTGCCTCGACGGCCCCGCCACCGAGCGTGCCCTCGGCTGGTACCTCGACTGGGTGCGGCGGGACAGCATCGTGCCGCGGGTCATGACCCTGCGCCGCTCCCTCGGGGACCAGTTCCGGCTGTTCAATTCCGGCAAGGTCGCGATGCTCACCACGGGGCATTTCTGGCTGCCCCGGTTTCGCCCCTACGTGCGGGACGGCCGGCTGGAGATCGGCTTCGCGCCGATTCCCCACGCGCCGGGGGTGCCGCCGAGCACCGTGGTCTATGCCTCCGGGTGGGCGGTGCCGGCGTCGGTCTCCAGGCGCCGGCTCGCCGTGAAGCTGGCGGGGGCGCTGGCGGACAGCGCCGCCCAGCGCACCCGGGTGGAACAGGGACTCGAGCTCTCCGCCCTGAGCCGCCTCGGCGCCGAGGTGGCGGCCGCGGATACCCTCGGCTGGGAACAGGTCTTCCTCGACGCGATGACCACCGCCCGGGTTCCCTGGGGGGCGCGGGTGCGCGGCTGGCGCGAAGTCGAGCACCGACTGCCGCAGGCGCTGGATGAGGTGCTGCTCGCGGGCCGGCCCCTGCATGAGGCGCTGGCTGCGGCGGCGCAGGATATCGACCGCATCCTGGCGGAGACCGAACGGTGAAGGCGCCGCGCTGGGCCGCGGTGCTGGGGCCGGCCGTCGCGCTGTTCGCGATCGGGGGACAGTGGTACACCGCCCGCTCGGCGGAGACCCGGATCGTGGATGCCGCGCACCTGGCCCTCGCGCGGCACGCCGCGGCGTACGTCGCGGTGGTGACCCCGGGGACGGCGGGGGCCGGCTACGACGCCCCCCGGCTCCTGTCGGGCGCCAACGCGCTGGCCACCGCCTCCTTCTGGCCCGGGGAGCTGCAGGTGGCCTATGGCCAGACTCCGCTGACCCCCGACCTGCTCCGCCTGGCCCCGCTGCCGGACAGCAGCGTGGCGCTGCTGGAGCAGGGGGTGGAGGGGATGATCGCGACGCACGCCGGGGTGCGCGCCGCGGTGGTGCCCTTCCTCGACCGCGACCAGTGGACCCTGCGGGGCTGGGTCGCGGCGTGGGACGCGGTCCCGGGCCCGGGCCCGCCGGCGCACCCCCGGCGGCGCACGCTGGGGGCCCGGCGGCTAGTCGGGGGTGCGGGGGGGGTTGCCGACCGCGGAGGGCGGGTACGCGGGCCTCGCT
>JAEUJI010000228.1 GCA_016794805.1 Gemmatimonadota bacterium | reverse complement strand
GCGCCGCGTCACGCTCGCGGCGCTCTTCGGGCCCGAGTTGCCGGCGGCCGGCGCCCGTGCGGCCCTGCGGCAGGGGCTGCACTACCTGCGGCAGCATCTCGGGCCCGAGGTGATCGCGGTGCGCGGAGAAGAGGAGGTCGGACTGTCCGACTCGGAGATCGAGACTGACCTGGGGCAGTTCGAGCGGGCGCTGGCCGCGGGCCAGTGGGAAGCAGCGGCCGGCCTGGCCTCCGGAGCCCTGGCACCGGGCTTTCACTGCGCGGCGGCCAGCAGCGAGTTCTCCGAGTGGCTCGACCAGCGCCGGCGGCAGATCCGGCGGCAGGCGGTCCGCGCCGCGCGGGCACAGGCGCGCGGGGCGCCCGCGCCGGACCTGACCCAGGCGCTGGAGCATTTCCGCTTCGGGCTGGACCAGGGGAGCTTCGATGAGGGCGTGCTGCGTGACCTGATGCAGGCCCTGGCGCAGGACGACAATCGAGGGGCGGCGCTTTCGCTGTACCGCGAGTTCGCCGAGCGGATGCGTCGGAGCCTTGAAGCGGAGCCGTCGCCGGCGAGCGCCGCCCTGGCCGAGGCGATCCGCCGCGCCTCCGGCGGGCCCGCCTCGGCGGAGTGAATCCCTGGTCTGCTGCGGCAAGCGACGGCACACGCGCTCCGGCGAGGATGGTGCACAACCATCGCCGGCAGCCGTTGTCGGGGCGTTACGTCCGGGTGGGTGGAGCGGGGAGTGGTGCGGACTGCCTCAGTCCGGCGGCTGCGGAGCCTCTAGCCCCACGGCCGTGGTCCGGCGCCGGCGGTCGGAAGCGTCCCGCGCCTGGTTTCGGGCCAGCCGCCATTCGTAGGCCGCGAGCACCGGGCCGTAGAAGACGACGTCGGCCAGGAGCTTGCCGGCCAGCGCCCCCAGGTTCCCTCCGACCATGCCCAGGCCGAGCCCCATGAAGAGTGGCCGGACGAACAGCGTGTCCAGGGTCTCCGCCACCCCGAACTCCAGCACCAGGGTGCGCGCCACCGGCAGGAGGTCCGCGCTCCCGAAGCCCCGCCCCCGGACGCCTGCCCGGTGGGCCTCGCGGATACTCTCTCGCAAGAAGATGATCCCGTAGAACACGATGTTCTCCGCCACCGCGCCCGCGTAGGCCGCCACCAGGGCGCTCCCCGTGAGCCCGTGAATGCTCACCGCGGCGCCAACCGCCGCCACCGTGCCGAGGACCTCCGAGGGACCGTAGCGGGTGAGCCACCGGCGCAGCCTGTCGCCGAAGCCACGTGAAGCCGCGGCGGTCCGCGACGCCGGCGACGCCGGTCCGACGCGGTACGCCACGGCACCAATGGTGACCTCGTCTCCGGGCGTGAGGGGCCAGGGGGCCTGGAGGCGAACCCCGTTCACCCAGGTGCCGCTCCGGCTCTGGTCCACCAGCAGGGCGCCGCTTGTAGTCGGAACGATCCAGGCATGCAGGCGGGAGACACTGTCGCCCGGGATGACGATGTCTGATTCCGGCGCCCGGCCGAGGGCGAGCGGGCGGGCCCCGATGGGCCAGCGCTTGGGGCCGCGAACCAGCTCCAGTGTCGCCGGCCGCTGCGCCAGGCCAAAGGCCCCGGAGAGTCGTGCGCCCATGCCCATGATCCGGAGAAAGGTAGCGGGCCGATTAGATTGCGGGACGCCACGGAGCCGGTTGCTCCGCCCTCACCGCACTACAGGAAGACGCATGCGCCCGCTCTGGTTCTCACTGCTCCTGGCTGTACCGCTCGCCGCCCAGAATCCGCCGTCGCCTCCGACCCCGGCCGCACCGGGCCAGCGCCCCGCTCCCGCGCAGCGCGAGCTTCGGGCCCCGGTGGCGGATACCGGCATGTTCAGCCCGCTGCCCCTGCCGGAGCCGAATGACCTCCGCCGTGCCAACGGGTCGCCCGGACGGGCCTACTGGCAGCAGCGAGCCGACTACGTCATCAAGGCGACCCTCGACACGGCGGCCCGCCGCCTGAGTGGCAAGGTCACGATTCGCTACAGCAACAACTCCCCCGACACCCTGGCCCGGATCTGGTTGCAGCTGGACCAGAACCTCTTCCGGAAGGGAAGCGTCGGCTCCTACCTCAATCCGCAGGAGAGTCGCTTCGGTGGGGCCAACTTCGACGGCGGCTTCGAGATTCCCGCGGTCTTCGCGACGCTCGAGCCTCCGCGCGGCCGGCCCGCCCCGGCCCGGCCCGCGGCCGCGAAGACCCGGGTGGACGACACCATGATGGAAGTGGTGCTCCCCTTCCCGCTCCCGCCGGGCCGGGTGGCGACACTGGCGCTGGACTTCGCCTTCAACATCCCGGATCACGGCGCCGACCGGATGGGCCGCGATGGTGCGCTCTACGAAATGGCGCAGTGGTACCCGCGAGTCTGCGTGTATGACGACGTCAACGGCTGGAACACCCTGCAGTACCTCGGCCAGGGGGAGTTCTACCTCGAATACGGCGACTTCGAGTACGACGTCACCGTGCCCGCCGGGTACATCGTGGCCGGCACCGGCATGATCCAGAACCCGCTGGAGGTGCTGACCGCCACCCAGCGGGCCAGGCTGGCCGCAGCGGTCCGGAGCGACACCGTGGTCCGGATCGTCACCGAGGCGGAACTCCAGAGCGGCGCCGCCCGGCCCCGGCGGGACGGAATGCTCACCTGGCGCTTCAAGGCCCAGAACGTTCGCGACGTGGCCTGGGCGGCCAGCCCCGAGTACCTGTGGGACGCGACGGGCTGGGAAGGGATCCTGGCCCAGGCCTACTACCGCCCCTCGGCGAAGGAGCTGTGGCACGAGGCAGCGCAGATGAGCCAGTACTCGATCAAGGAGTACAGCGGCCGCTGGCTGCGCTACCCCTACCCGCAGATCTCGGCGGTGGAGGGGCCGGTCTCCGGGATGGAATACCCGATGGTGGCGATGGAGGCGAAGGATGAGACGCGGGAAGGGCTGTACTCGGTCGTGACCCACGAGATCGGGCATATGTGGTACCCGATGATCGTCGGCTCCGACGAGCGGCGCTACCCCTGGATGGACGAGGGCTTCAACACCTTCATCAACATCTTTTCCGAGGAAGGCTACTTCAAGCGGGACGACACCCGCCGCCGCCGGGGCGAAGGGATGTTCGTCCTCATGAACGACCAGGCGCCGACCGCCCAGCCGATCATGACCTACGCCAACCGCTTCCGCACCGACGGCAACCTCGGCGCCCTGGCGTACATCAAGCCGGCGATGGGGCTCTACGTCCTCCGCGGCAAGGTGCTTGGTGCGGAGGTCTTCGACGCCGCCTTCCGCGAGTACACCCGGCGCTGGGCGTTCAAGCACCCGCAGCCGGCCGACTTCTTCCGCACGATCGAAGACGTCACCGGGCAGGACCTCGACTGGTTCTGGCGCGGCTGGTTCTTCACCACCGCGGCGCTGGACCAGGCGGTGGAGTCGGTGACCCAGCGGGCCGGGCAGGTGTCCGTCGTGATCCGCAGCGGCGGCCAGCTGGTGCTGCCGGTGGAGCTCACGCTCACCTACGGGGACGGGACCACCGAGGTCCGCCGCTTCCCGGTCGAAATCTGGTACAAGGGCGACAGGTACACCGCGGTGATCGCCACGGAGAAGACGGTCACGGCAGCGCAGGTGAACGCCGACGGACAGTTCCCCGACGTCAACCCGCGGAACGACGGCTGGAAGGCCGGCAGCTAGCCTTCACCGGAGCACCCCGACGGCGGCCTCCAATGCCGCCGTGAACGCCCGTCCGGACTCCTCCGGGCGGGCGTCGTTCGTGGTGTTCACCACCCCGATCACGGCGGCCCGTGTCTCCGGATTCCAGTACACAAACGAACGGAACCCCGCCTGCTCCCCCGTGTGTCCCACCAGCGTGACCCGTCCCGCCGGTCGGAGGAAGAAGCTGAGCCCCATCTGCTCGGGGCTGGCGCCGCCCACCGGCACCACCGCACGCCACATCTCCGCCAGGGAGGAAGGCCGCAGCACCGACTCGAAGCGCGCCCCGCGGGCGGCATTCCCGCCGGCGGCGCCGGTGAGGAACCCCACCCACCCCGCCAGGTCCGACACGGGCGCGTTCCAGCCGCCGTTCGGAATGGTGATGCCGGGGTCGAATTCGGGGCCGTTGTCCACCAGGTGCTCCACGCCCGAGCTGTCACGGACCAGGGTGAAGTTGCTTGACCGATGCGGCCGGAGGCGCCACGGCGTCGCGCCAAAGGAACTGCGCTCCAGGCCGAGCGGGATCCAGAGATTCTTGTAGATGTAGGACTGGTAGGGATCGCCCGTGATGGCCTCGATCACCCGCGCCAGGTAGATGAACGCCGGGTTGCTGTAGCCGTACCGCGACCCGGGCGCGAACCGGATCTCCTGGTACGGCATCATGCTCACCAGCTGCTCCCATCGCGTCGGCTCGAACGGCTCCCAATCCACATACTTCCGGTACGGCCAGGTCGGGTTCTGGAACCCCGAAGAATGCGACAGCAGCATGCGCAGCGTGATGGCATCCATGCTGCCGAACGGATTGTGCACCTGGCGGAGCTCCGGCACCCAGCGGGTGACCGGGTCGTCGAGGGAGAGCAGCCCCTGATCCCGCAACTGGAGGATGGCCACGGCGGTGAGGGTCTTGGTGACCGACCCCCAGTGCATCACCGAGCGCTCGCCGAGCGGGACTTGCCGCGCCCGATCCTGGTGGCCCACGTCATGCCGGAGCTGGATCCGCCCCTCGCGGACGTAGGCCAGCGTCCCGCCGACCACGCTGTCGGTCCGGAGCAGGGCGTCGAATGCGGTGGTGGCTTCGCGCCATCCTGCCGGCGGCGGCGCCTGGGCACCGGCGGGCACCGGCGACAGGGCAGCAAGCAGGCAGGTGAGGACGCGAACGGCGATGGTGGGGCGGCGAATGGCGGGCTCCGGCGGGTCGCGGGGTGCAGCGAATCTCCCGCCGATTCGGGCTCCGGTCAACCGATCAGGCGGGCGTCAATCCACACGGGGCCGGCGGTCGGGAGAATGACCGAGCCGCGGAGGATCTCCCCCGGCGGGAGGCTGCGGGCGAGCCGGTCGAACGGCCCGTCGCGGTTGGGGTGCACCTTGTATTGGAAGCCGACCGGACGCGGGAGATTGGACTTGAACTCGTAAGCCCAGGCGTAGAGCTCGCGGGCCTCCTCCGGGCTGATCCGGGAACGCCGGACCCGCACCACGATCCCGACACAGCTCGGCACCGGGTACCAGGGGCCCCAGGGTGTACCGGCAGGGTCGTCGGGGGGTTGCTCTCCGCGACGGGACAGGATGATATCGCTCCAACGACTCAAGGCTCCTCCACGCCGATGGGGGGGCATCGCGCGGGTGCAATCTGTGGGCCGGGCGTCATCTGCCCGTCACTTCCCGGATCCGGCCACAGGATGGCGTCCCCCTGTGACACTCGCCGGCCCGGTCCATCCATCGGGCCTAGGGGTAACCCTAGTCATTGATGGTCCGGGCACCGCAGTCGGGCCCCGGAACGCCGCGGGGCGGCCAGAGTCCTGGCCGCCCCGCCCCCCGCCTGCGACTCCAGCGGATCCGCCCGCTACGGCAATCCGAGCTGCCAGAGTCCGGTGAGCATGTCGCTGGCGTACAGCGACCCGCCGTAGAGCATTACCCCCCAGACGTAGGTGCCGGCGATGCCACCGGGCCGCACCTGGGCGACGACCCGGGTCGCGAGGTTTCCGGTCAGGGTCCCGGAGATGTCGAGCGCCACGACGCCACCGTTGTAGTAGGCGGCGTAGAGCCGCTGATTCGGTTCGTCCACCCAGAAGTTGTGCACCCCCGCCCCGGCCAGGGAGAAGGTGGCCACCTCGACGGGCGCCGCGAGGCTGGTCACGTCCACGACATGGATGTCTCCTGAGGAGCTGGCGCCGAGGGTGCCGGGGCCCTCCTCGCCAATGAAGAGGTACCGCTTCTCGCTGGTCACCGGGTTGTGGAACCACCAGCCGTTATGCGTCTCGCCGCCGAACCCCCCGGTCTTGCTCACCTGCACCGGTGTGGTTGGGGAGCCGCCGTGGGAACCGTTCCCGACATCGAAGATGTACAACCCCTCGTTCCACGCGAAGACAAAGGCATAGCCGTCCCGGACGAAGGTGTCGTGGATGCAGTAGTTGTCCGGGATCGGCGTACTGCTGGCGGTGGTGATGGTGCCCGCCGCGGCCTGCGAGAGATCGTAGATCACAAGGGCGCAGCCGCTGGGGTCCTTGGCCCCGAAGGCGTACAGGGTCCCCCCGATGGTGGCCAGGGTCCCGGTATGCAGCCCGTTGGGGGCGTTTACGCTCTTGGCGCGGAACACCGGGGTGCCGGGCGCCGTCAGCTCGTACACGTACAGCCCTTCCTGCGATCCGCCCTCGGTGGTGAACACCAGCCACCGCCCGTCCGCCGAGACCTCGATGTCGCTGACGGTCGAGATGCTGGCGGTGATGATCGAGTCGACCAGGGTCGGCGCCCCCGACGGGTCGAGCTGCCAGATCTTGACCGCATTGCCGGCGGTGCCGCGGAACCCCCAGGTCCCGGTGTAGGCAAAGCCGTCCGCCACCCACAGGTCCGAGGTGAAGCGCTCGGCGACGTTGTTCCCGCCGCCGTCGATGCTGAACGCCGCCACCGCGGTCGCCGCGAACGACACCGTGGGGCCGCCCCCGAAACTGGCGCTCAGTGCATTGAGGCCGGCGGTGGTCCCGAGTGTCCAGGAGACGCTGGCGTTCCCATTGGGGCCAGTGACGCTACTCGCGACTCCGACCACGCCCCCGCCCGCCGTTACCTGCCAGTCCACCGTGATGCCGGCCACGCCGTTGCCAAAGGCATCGGTGACCCGTACCGTCGGCGCCGTAGCGACCGCCTGCAACCGGCCGGCGATCTGGTTGTCCCCGCTGATCTTGACCAGTCCCGACGCCGGTCCCGCCGTCCCGGTGCTCTGGAACAGGACCGGAGAGCCGTCGTACCCGCGGATCGAGGCGCGGACAACCTGCGGGCCCGCCGTCGTGCCCAGGGTGCTGGTGACCGCCGCGATCCCGCCGGCGTCGGTCACGCTGGTGGCGCTGGAGAGGGACCCGCCGCCACTCTCCAGGGCCCAGGTGACGGTCACGTCCGCCCGCGGCAGTCCCATGTCGGTGTTGACCAGCACCTCGTAGGGCTGCAGCACGGTGCCGACGGTGGCCGTCTGGCCATCCCCGGCGGCCGGCGCGACGGTGCCGGTTTCCCGCGGACCGCCGGAGTCCCCTCCGCAGGCCCCAAGCAGCAACGCTCCGAACAGGACACCCCTGAGGGCTGATCGCATGCACCGCCTCGTTGTCAGAATCACGCCGGCCACGCCGGCCGGTTCATTCAGGATGCCCCGCGTGCTCCACATCCCCGGGCGGCGCCAGCAGCCCGCCGTACCGCCCCATGCGGTGCCCCTCGACCCGCCAGCTGATCCGCAGGCCGGCGGAGAGCGACCGCACGCCGCTCCCGCCGTAGAGGATTTCGGGCGTGAGCAACCCGCCATCCACCGTGCGCGCCGTGCCGAAGGTTCCTTCCACGAACGGTTGCAGCCGGAGCCGGCCCGCGGCAAGCGGCCGGTCATGCAGGTAGCCGATCGTGTGCAGCGTGAACCGGGTGGTGCCGAGGATCGCGTTCTCCAGGTGGGGCCGGTCCGAACGGAACAGGTCCACCGTACGGAGGTCTTCGGGGCGGTCGCTCCGCTCGAACCGGTAGTACGGCCGGTGCGGCCCCCGGCGCCACGCCACCTCGGCCAGCAGACTCCGGAACACGAAGAACCCAAGCCCCTCCTCGGTCCGCGCCCATTCCCCCAGCGCGTACAGCTCCCCGCCCGCGAGTGGCCGCTCCACCTGGGCCGCGACGTGCCACTTCCACGCATCGGTGCCGGCGCCGGGGCGATGCTCGGGTGAGTGCACCCTGGCCCGGGATCCCGACAGCTCCACGCCCGGCACCGGAATCACGGTGAGCCGGGCGGCCCAGGAATCACCGAAGCGATCTCCCCTGGGCCACTGCCCTGGCCGCTCGGGTTCATCCCCGTTGAAGACCGCCCCCTCGAGCGCCACCGGCCCAGCCCGCACCCCGGCCATGAGGACGGCCCGCTCGAGAATCTGGGCCAGGTGGTGATTCACCGGGTAGCGCAGCGCGGGCCGGCTCATCGGGTCGTCGGAGCCGAACGGCACGAACCCCTTCCCCCCGCTCACCGCGACCCGGGCCCAGCGCCCCACCGCGCCGCCGGCGGTGAGCATGAGCTCGTGGGCGTAGGTGTGGGGATGCCGCCGGTCGTTGAAGCCCTCGCCCCAGCTGCCGGGCGTCAGCTCGCCATCAGGGATGGTCTGCCCCTCGAGGTTGAGGGTCGCCACGGCCCGCAGCCGGCCGCCCAGCGCCTGCGCGTGCAGCATCAGCAGCGGCTGCACCAGGCGGGCCTCGGTGAGGGTCCCTCCCCCGGGGATCGGGTCCACCCGGGTGACGATGCCGATCGCCTGCCCCATCACGCCGACGGTGGGCCGAGCCTGGGCCGTGGCCTGCCCGGCCACCAGGAGACAGGAGTACAGCGCCAGCGCCAGCCGGGAAGTGAGCAGGATCACGGGAATCCGGTCAGGGGTGGATGCGCCAGCGGCCCGGCGTTGGGGACGGCCGGGCCGCACACTGCCGCACATCGCGCCGCCTCAGAATCCCGCGTCCGCCGCGGATTCCTCGCGCTGGGTGACGGTGGCGGCGATGAAGTCGCGATGAAGCCGGGTGATCCAGTCAATCGAGATCCCCTTGGGGCAGGCCTCCTGGCACTCCCCATGCCAGGTACAGCCCCCGAAGCCTTCCGCCTCCATCTGCGCCTCCATGCCGAGCGCGCGGCGATGCCGCTCGGGCTGCCCCTGGGGCAGCAGCTGGAGGTGGCCGACCTTCGCCGAGGTGAAGAGCATCGCGGAGGCGTTGGGGCAGGCGGCCACGCAGGCGCCGCAGCCGATGCAGGCCGCCGCGTCCATGGCCAGGTCGGCATCGGGCTTGGGCACCGGGATGGCGTTGCCGTCCGGCGCCGAGCCGGTGGACACGCTCACGAAGCCGCCGGCGGCCATGATCCGGTCGAACGCGCTTCGGTCCACCACGAGGTCCTTCACCACCGGGAAGGCCCGGGCACGCCACGGCTCGACGTAGATGGTGTCGCCGTCCTTGAAGCTCCGCATGTGGAGCTGGCAGGTGGCGGTCCCCTTCATCGGCCCGTGGGCGATGCCATTGATCATGAGCCCGCAGGACCCGCAGATCCCCTCGCGGCAATCGTGGTCGAATGCGATCGGCGCCTCACCGCGGAGGACCAGCCCTTCATTGACCACGTCCAGCATCTCGAGGAACGACATGTCGGGGCTGACGTCGGGCGCCTCGTAGCGCACCAGCTGGCCGGAGCTGGCGCCGGAGGGCTGGCGCCAGACGAAGAGGGTCAGTTTCATGGCGGTCACTTATAGCTGCGGGTCGAGAGGTGGACGTTCTCGAACGTGAGCGGCTCCCGGTGCAGGACCGGCGCCCGGTCCGGGCCCTGGTACTCCCAGGCTGACACGTGGCAGAACCGCTCATCATCCCGCCGGGCTTCGCCGTCCTCGGTCTGGTGTTCCACGCGGAAGTGGCCGCCGCACGATTCCTCCCGCTCCAGCGCGTCCCGGCACATCAGCTCGCCGAACTCGAGGAAGTCCGCCACCCGGCCCGCCTTCTCCAGCGCCTGGTTGAGCTCGGCGTCGCTGCCCGGCACGTTCACGTTCTCCCAGAACTCGGCCCGGAGCTCAGGGATGCGCTGGAGGTTGCCCTTGAGTCCGGCTGCGTCCCGGGCCATCCCGCAATTCTCCCACATCAGCTTGCCCAGCTCCCGATGGAACGAATCCACCGTGCGGCGGCCACCGATCGAGAGCAGCCGACGGGTGGTCGCCGTGACCTCCGCCTCCGCCGCCCGGAACGCGGGGTGGCCGGTGTCCACCTTCGGGAGCGGCGTGCTCGCGAGGTAGTGGCCGATGGTCGCGGGGATCACGAAGTAGCCGTCCGCCAGGCCCTGCATCAGGGCACTGGCGCCGAGCCGGTTGGCCCCGTGATCCGAGAAGTTGGCCTCCCCGAGGACGTGCAGCCCGGGGATCGTGCTCATCAGGTTGTAGTCCACCCAGAGCCCGCCCATGGTGTAGTGCACCGCGGGGAAGATTCGCATCGGGACGCGATAGGGGTTCTCGTCCGTGATGCGCTGGTACATCTCGAACAGGTTGCCGTACCGCTCGCGGACCTGCTGCTCCCCCACCCGCCCGATGGCGTCGGCGAAGTCGAGGTAGACCCCGAGCCCGCTGGGCCCGACCCCCCGCCCCTCGTCGCAGACTTCCTTGGCGGCGCGGCTGGCGATGTCGCGGGGACAGAGGTTCCCGTAGCTCGGGTACTTCCGCTCCAGGTAGTAGTCCCGCTCCGCCTCGGGGATCTCGTGCGGCGCCCGCCGGTCCCCCGCGGTCTTCGGCACCCAGACCCGGCCGTCGTTCCGGAGCGACTCGCTCATCAGGGTGAGCTTGGACTGGTAGTCCCCGCTCACCGGGATGCAGGTCGGGTGGATCTGGGTGTAGCAGGGGTTGCCGAACGCCGCGCCCCGCTTGTAGGCGCGATAGGTGGCGGTGACGTTGGAGCCCTTGGCGTTGGTGGAGAGGTAGAACACGTTGCCGTAGCCGCCGGTGGCGAGCAGCACCGCGTCGGCGGCGAGGGACTCGATCTTGCCCGTTACCAGGTCCCGGGTCACCACCCCGCGGGCCACGCCGTCCACCAGCACCAGGTCCAGCATCTCGGTGCGCGGGCGCATGGTGACCGTGCCCGCCGCCACCTGCCGCTCCAGCGCCTGGTAGCAGCCCAGCAGCAGCTGCTGGCCGGTCTGGCCCCGGGCGTAAAACGTCCGGCTCACCTGCGCGCCGCCGAAGGAACGGTTGGCCAGCAGCCCGCCGTACTCCCGCGCGAACGGGACGCCCTGCGCCACGCACTGGTCGATGATGTTGACGCTGACCTGCGCCAGGCGGTAAACGTTGGCCTCCCGCGCGCGGAAGTCCCCGCCCTTCACCGTGTCATAGAACAGCCGCCAGATGGAGTCGCCGTCATTCTGGTAGTTCTTGGCGGCGTTGATCCCGCCCTGGGCCGCGATCGAGTGGGCCCGGCGGGGGGAGTCCTGGAAGCAGAGGCAGGTCACCCGGTACCCCAGCTCGCCGAGCGTCGCCGCGGCGGCGCCGCCTGCGAGCCCGGAGCCGACCACGATCACGGAGTATTTCCGCTTGTTGGCCGGATTGACCAGCTTCATCTCGAACTTGTGCCGGTCCCATTTCTCGGCTACGGGACCGTCGGGGATCTTCGCGTCCAGCTTCATCACACGTCCTCGGAGAAGGGCCCGCGCCTACGCGAGCCAGCCCAGCAGCACGGCCACCGGGACGATCGTGAACCCGAGCCAGACGACCACCGCCAGGACCCGGGCCACCGGCCGGTGCAGCGGGCTCGGGGCCGGTTGCGCGGCGCCGAGCGACCGGAGGCTGGCCCAGGCGCCGTGATACAGGTGCAGCCCCAGCGCCAGCATGGAAACGATATAGAACAGCGCCACCAGCGGCCGGGAGAGCCCGGACACCAGGTTGTGATAGACATCTCCCGGGATGAACTCGGGATGCACCTGGCCGGTGGTGAAGTGCAGCAGGTGGAACACGATGAACGCCAGCAGCAGCACCCCGCCGAGGCGCAGCGTCCGCGAGGCCGGCGTGGCCGCCTGGGGCACCTTGCGGGCATAGCCCACCGGGCGCGCCGCGCGGTCCAGCAGCGTGAGCTGCACCGCCGCCACGATGTGCAGCACCACGGCTGCCAGCAGCACCCCCCGGAGCAGCAGGGTCACCTCGTGCAACGGGCCGTGGAGCAGGGCGCCGTAGGCGTTCAGCTTCTCGGAGCCGAGGAAGGCCTGCAGGTTGCCCAGCATGTGCACCACCACGAAGCCGATCATGATGAGCCCCGTCGCGCCCATCACGACCTTCTTCCCGACCACCGAGCGCCAGAATCCGAGGATCCTGGTCACGACCGGCCCCCCGGGCGGCGGCGCATCAGCCGACGACCTGCATGGTGTCCTTGACCGCCTGCGCGCTTGCCAGGAGCGCGCTCCGCTCCGCCGGGGTGAGGGTCACCTCGATGATCTTCTCGATCCCCCCCTTCCCCAGCTTGCACGGCACGCCGCAGAACACGTCGGTCAGGCCGTACTCGCCGGTGAGCCAGGCGGCGCACGGCAGGATCCGCTTCTTGTCCAGCACGATCGCCTCGGCCATCTGCACCGCCGCGGCGCTGGGCGCGTAGTAGGCGGAGCCGGTCTTCAGGAAGTTCACGATCTCCGCCCCGCCGCCCCGGGTGCGCTGCACGATCGCGTCCAGCTTGTCCTGGGCCAGGAGCTGGGTCACCGGGATGCCCGAGACCGTGGTGTAGGAGACCAGCGGGACCATCGTGTCGCCGTGGCCCCCGAGCACCATCGCCTGGATGTCCTCCACCGAGACGTCCATCGCCTCCGCGAGGAAGGCCCGATAGCGCGCGGTGTCCAGGACCCCGGCCATCCCGATCACCCGTTCCTTCGGGAAGCCGGAGGCTTTCATGGCGACGTAGCACATGACGTCCAGCGGGTTGGAGACGACGATGATGATGCTCTTCGGCGCCACCCGGGCGATCTCCTTTGCCACCGAGGAGACGATCCCGGCGTTGGTCTTGACCAGGTCGTCGCGGCTCATCCCCGGCTTGCGCGCGATCCCCGCCGTCACGATGAACAGCTCGGACCCCACCGCGGTCTCGTAGCCGTTGCTGCCCACCACGCGGCTGTCGAACCCTTCGATGGGCGCCGACTGCCACTGGTCGAGGCCCTTGCCCTGGGGCACGCCGTCCACGACGTCCACCATGACGACGGTACGGGCGAGGTTCTTCTCCGCCACGCGCTGCGCGGCGGTGGCGCCCACGTTTCCGGCGCCCACGACGGTGATCTTGTTGAACATAGGTTCGGTATCGGGAGGAAGTTGGGCCCCGGTGCGGACCCGGCGGGACGCCGACCCGGCGGGGCGTGTAAAACTACTGTACCCGGGGCGGCACTCCAAGGCCCCGGCCCGCGGCATTGAGTCGGCTCAGGTCACGTTTGGAAAGGGCCGGAAACAGGGGGTAACCCGCGGATGGTAGAACGCGATGTACTTGAGCGGACGCGCTTCATCCTCCCCATTGAGGAAGAAATCGGTGGAGAGGAGATAGCGTGGCAGCGCGTCGGCCAGGGTGCCATTCACCATGCGCCGGGCCCGCGCCGCGTCGTAGGCGGTGACAAACGCCTGGATCCCCGACGGGTCGAGCTCGAGGTAGTCGTAGTACCCGCGGATGGCCGCCGCAAGCGCGGCCCCTTCGGTCGGGGTGCGCGGGGGATGGTCCGCATCGGCGGGGCCCTGCCACCCGCCCCCCTCCTCCCGGTCACGCTCGACGGGGCGCACCCCCCTGGGGCGGCGCAGGAACAGGGCGACGGCCCCCGCCGTCGCCGCGAGCCCCAAGAACCAGCCGAGGAAGCGCCGCCGCCTCATGCCGGCACCAGCCGGGGGCCGGGCAGCACCCGGTCCGCCGCCCAGAGCGTCAGCGCGGACAGCGTGAGCGTGGGATTGGCGGGCGCCGCCGTGGGGAAGGCGCCGCTCCCGAGCGCGAGCAGGTTCTGGGTGCCGTGGCACACGAGATTGCGATCCACGACGCTGGTCGCGGGATCGGTGCCCATGACGGTGGTTCCGATGATGTGCACCTCCGATGGCTTGGGCACCCGCGACACCTCGAACGACTCCACCGGAAGCCCGGAGAGGACCTCGCCCAGGTCCCGCTCCACGTTGTTGATGCCCCGGTCCGCATAGGCCGAACGCCGGGGATGGATCAGCAGCGGCCGTTCGGGATTGGCGGGGTCCAGGTCCACCCGGTTCGCCTCATCGCGCAGGTCCTCATAGACCACGGTGAGGCCCAGGATCTGCCGCCACTTGCCGCGCGTCATCCGGAGCCCGGAGACATCCATGGTGTTGTGGGTGAGGATCAGCCCGGCCGCGCGCCGGGACCGGTCGGCATCGCGGTGCAGCATGTAGCCGTGACCGCAGCGGCTGGTGCTGCCCTGAAAGTTGTTCACCCCGCGCAGGTAGGCCACCGCGTAGGTTCCCACCTGCTCCACCAGCCCCCTGCCCAGGGCCGGCAGCGGGAGGCCGCTTCGAAGCAGGATGTGGGCGTTGAAGATGGCGTTAGCGCCCAGCGCGATCAGGTCGCCACGGGCGCGCTCCTCCCGGCCCCCCTGCCGGAAGGCGACGCCGGTGGCGCGCCCCCCCTCGAAATCCACCGCGTCCACGGTGGCCCCGAGCCGCAGCGTGACCCGGGGATCGGCGTAGAGGTCCGTCGCCTCGTTGAGCACGGTGTACTTGGCGTCGATGGGGCAGGTCTGGCAGGTGCCGTTGCCGCAGCAGGCCGGGCGATGCGCGGTGGCGGTGCGCGCCCGGGCAGACGGCATCGCGAAGAACTCCCCCGGATACGCCCGCTGCAGGACCCGGTCGGGGTCGCTCATGACGTGGGGCGCTTCGGGGTAGGGGCGGCTCCGCGGGCAGAGGGCGTGATCCCCCGGCCCGCTGATCCGCAGCGCGTCCTCGACCTCGCAGTAGTACGGCTCGAGGTCCGCGTACCCGATCGGCCAGTCCTGACCCACGCCGAACCGGCTCCGGATCTCGAAGTCGGCGGGAATCATCCGGGGGGTGTTGGCCCACCAGCAGTTGGAGCCCCCGCCGAAGCCCAGGAAGAAGCCCCACGGCTTCTCGCCCGGCCGGATGGTGACCGTCTCCGCGGCGTTGCGGTCCAGCTCGCCCCGGCGCTCGAGGTACTCCGCGTGGGTGAACCGCTCGCCACGCTCGAGCACCAGCACCCGGGCGCGCGGTCCGCTCCGCCGCAGGAACTCCCGCAGGAAGAAGGTCGAGGCAAAGCCGGTGCCGACCAGGAGGAGGTCGTACCGCGGGGCGGCCTGCCCCAACTCAGGTCTCCTTCCGCCGACCCCGGCCGCCGCGACGCCGCCGGCGGCCATTGCCCCCGCCGGCCACAGCGCCCGCCGCGGCGCCTCCCGCCGGATGGCCGCCCGACGGGCGCGGCGGGCGGGAAGGCCTGGGCCCCCGCCCCGGGATCCGGCCCGCAAGCCGGCCGGGGCGCAGCATCGCGTTCTCGTTGCTGGCGGGCTGCGGCAGGTCGTCCTCCTCGAACTCGTCCGGCTCGGCCAGCGCCAGCTCCGGGAGGACCGGTGGCGGTCCATCGCCGATGCCGAGCTGGCGCATCCCTTCGTACAGCACCACGCTCACCGCGTTCGCGAGGTTGAGGCTGCGAACCCCTCCGGGCATCGGGATCCGGTAGCAGCGCTCGGGATGCTTCTCCAGGATCTTCGCCGGCAGGCCGTCGGTCTCGTTCCCGAAGATCAGCACGCTATTGGTCCGGAACGGCGCCTCCCGGTAGTCCCGCTCCGCGTTGGCCGAGAAATAGAGGCACCGGTCGCGGCTGATCGCGTCCCGGAAGCGGAACCAGTTGGGGTGCAGCCACAGGTCCACCCGGTCCCAGTAGTCGAGCCCCGCCCGCCTCACGTCCTTTTGGTCGAGGCTGAAGCCGAGCGGCTCGATCAGGTGGAGCGGCGTGTCGGTCGCGGCGCAGAGGCGGGCGATGTTGCCGGTGTTGGGCGGAATCTTCGGTTCAATCAGCGCGATGTGCAGGGCCATGAGGGATCGTGTAAGAGGTGGCGCGTGGCCGGCCGTCATCCGGTCGGCAGGTGGTCCGCTCAACCGCCGCGGGTATGCATTTCCTTACGGGGATCGGCGCGCAGCGCCTGCAGCTGGTACAGCGCTCCCCGGTCGGCGAGCCGGGCGCGATCCTCCGCGCCCCGGTCCTCGCGCGCCGCCCAGGCGTCCCCGAGCAGTTCCGTCAGCTCGGCATCGCCCGCGCCGGCACGCAGCGGCGTGAGCAGGTCCAGTCCCCGCTCCGCGTAGAGGCAGAGCAGGAAGTGGCCGTCGGCGGTGAGCCGGCCCCGGTCGCAGCTGCGGCAGAACGGCTCGGTGGTCGAGGCGATGATGCCGAACACGGTGCCGTCCGGCAGGGCGAACCGGTCCGCGGGCGCCGACCCGCCCGCGCCGTCCGGCCGCTCGCTGATGGCGCCGTAGCGGCGCCCCAGCCGGTCCAGGATCTCCCGCCGGGAGACCACATCCTCGGGGCGCCACCCGTTGGCGCCGCCCACGTCCATGTACTCGATGAACCGGACCTCGCACCCCTCCGCGCGGCCGAACTCGATCAGCGGCTCGAGTTCATCGTCGTTGAAGCCCCGGATCACCACGGTGTTGAGCTTGATCCCGGTGAACCCGGCGGCCCGTGCCGCCCGCAGCCCCGCGATCACGTCGGCGTGCCGCTTCGACCGGGCGAAGGCCTCCATCCGTTCCGGCCGCAGGGTATCGAGGCTGATCGTCACCCGGGTCAGGCCCGCCGCGCGGAGCGACGCGGCCGACTCCCCGAGGAGGATGCCGTTCGTGGTCAGGGCCAGCTCGTCGATCCCGGCCCTCCCGGCAAGGAGCTTCACCAGCTCCGGCAGATCGTGGCGCAGGAGTGGCTCGCCGCCGGTGAGCCGCAGCTTGGTGACGCCGAGGCCGGCGAAAATCCCCGCCAGCCGGTCGATCTCCTCGAAGGTGAGGATCGAGCCGCGCGGCAGCCAGACGTACTCATCCTCCGGCATGCAGTACCGGCACCGCATGTTGCAGCGGTCGGTCACCGAAATCCGGAGGCTGCGAAACGGGCGGCCATGCACGTCGCTCGGCGGCTCGGCGGCTCGGCGGCCCGGCGACGGACCAGGGGGCAGCGCCATGATCAGGTGCGCTCCACCCGAGCCGGCCTGGCCGTCGGGTCCACCCATTCGATGGTGCCGTCGGCGTAGAACTCCTTCTTCCACACCGGGACGCGGCGCTTGAGCTCTTCGATGACGTAGCGGCAGGCCTCGAAGGCCTCCGCCCGGTGGGCCGCCGCCGCCACCACCGCCACCGCGATATCCCCGATCACCAGCGCGCCCACCCGGTGCCGCACCACCACGCGGGCCGGCCAGCGCGCAGCCGCCTCCGCGATGATGCGGTCAGTCTCGGCCTCCGCCATCGGGAGGTAGGCGGAGTACTCCAGGCGGAGCACGGTGCGGCCATCCTGATGGTTTCGCACCAGGCCGAGGAAGGTAGTCACTCCCCCCCGGTCTGGGCGGGCGGCCTCCTCGAGGAGCGGCCCGAGTGCAATGGCCGCGTCGGTCAGGTGGCCCACATCAACCCCCCGCGAGCGGCGGCAGCAGGGCCAGCTCATCCCCGTCCGCAACGGGCGACTCGAGCCGCGCGTGCACCTGATTCACCGCGACCAGGGGGCGCTCCGGCAGGGCTCCAGCTCCCGGCACCGCAAGCTTCAGCTGGCGCAGCACTTCGGCAACGGTCGCGGGAGCGGGCAGCGGGAGGTCGATGACCTCGCGCCCGGCGGCATCGCGATAGGCCGCAAAGAGGAGCACGCGTACGGGCATAGGCTCAAAGATAGCGACGCGTGGGGGTTACACGCGTTGGGGCGGGTCAGCGACCCGCCCCGAATGGAACCCGCCACGACCGTCGAGCCCGCGGCGCGCCGAACTTCAGTCCATGTCGTCCGAATCGTCCCCGACGTCGGCGGGCAGCGGTTCGTCCGCGACGAGTGCACGCAACTCCTTGCTGGGCTTGAAGACCGGCACCGGCCGGGCGGCCACTTCCACCGGATCGCCGGTTCGGGGATTCCGGGCCATGCGGGTCTTCCGCCGTCGGATCTTGAAGGTCCCGAAGCCGCGCACCTCGATGTTGTGCTGGTTCTTAAGGGCTTCCTTGACCGCGTCGAGAAAGGCGTCCACGACGCGGGCGCAGTCCTTCTTCGAGATCATGGGCCCCGCGGTCCGGGCAATGGACTCCGTCACCCGTTCGACGAGATCGGCCTTGGTCATCTTTCCCCCGGAGGTCTTCATGCCGAGCACCCTGGAAGTGGCGCCGGAATGCTTGAGACTCTAGGGCCTTAACCGTTGACTGTCAAGGGCTTGGCCCATTTTGGGGGGTTCAGCTGTGGAGCAGTCGGACGAATTCCTGGAAGTGTGGATAGGCGTCGTGGGGTCCCGGCGAGGCTTCCGGGTGGTATTGCACCGCAAACACTGGAAGTTCTTTGTGGCGAATGCCTTCCACAGTCTGATCGTTGAGATTGATGTGGGTGACCTCAAGCCCGGCAGCGCCCGGCACGCCCCGATCTTCCCCCTCGACCGCGAATCCGTGGTTCTGGGAGGTGATAAGTACATGCCCTGTCTTGAGATCCCGGACGGGGTGGTTGCCTCCCCGGTGCCCGTACGGCAGCTTGACCGTCTGGCCACCGAAGGCAAGCCCGAGCAGCTGGTGCCCCAGACAGATCCCGAAGGTCGGGAGACCGGAATCCGCCAGTTCGCGGATGTTCCTGATGGCGTACCCCACTGCGGCGGGGTCCCCTGGGCCGTTCGAGAGGAAGAGCCCGTCGGGCTGGAGCTCCCGCACCTGGGCCGCCGGCGTGGTAGCGGGCACCACCGTCACCCGGCACCCGTGCTGGACCAGCATGCGCACGATGTTGCGCTTCATTCCGTAGTCGTAAGCCACGACATGCGGTCCGCTCTTGCCATCGGCCCAGCTGGCCGCGATCGTGGCCCGCGAGGCAAGGTCCAGCCCCTCCATCGAAGGGGATTCCATCAGGCTCAGGGTGAGCTGCGGAGTGGGCTCCCTGCCTTCCGCGATCACCCCGCGCATGGCGCCCCGCTCCCGGATATGCCGAGTGAGCCGCCGCGTGTCGATGTTCTCGATCACGGGCACCCGCGACTCGGCCAGCCAGTCATCCAGCGACCGGGTGGCCCGCCAGTTGGACATCCGGCGAGCCATCTCCCGGACCACCACGCCGGCGATCTTGGGGCTGCCGGATTCCATGTCCTCGGCATTCACCCCGTAGTTCCCGATCATGGGAGCGGTCATCACCACGATCTGCCCCAGGTAGCTCGGGTCGGTGAAGACCTCCTGGTAACCGCTCAGGTTCGTGGTGAAGACCACTTCGCCATAGGCGGCTTCGAGTGGCCGGCTGCTGGTACCAGGGTACCAGGTGCCGTCCTCGAGCAAGACAAACGCGGGGCGATCGGTCATGCCGATCCCCCGCGTTCAGCCCACGTGGAACGTCGCGTCACTGGCCGGGTGCCGGGGCCTTCGCCGCGCCGGAATCGGCCGGCGGTGCCGGGGCGGCTTCGATCGGGAGGTTGGCCGGCGCGGCCTGGGGCTGGTTCTGCCGCAGCCGCTCCAGGACTTCGCTGCTCGAGCGGCCCGAGCTGGGCGCCACGAGGGAGATGATCAGCGCCAGCGTGAGGAAGATACCGCCGCAGATCCAGCTCATCTTGGTGAGCAGCGTCGCCGCCTGGCGCCCGCCGACCACGAGGTCGGTGGTGCCGCCGCCGAGGGACGCGAGGCCGCCCCCCTGGCCAGCCTGCAGCAAGACCACCGCCGCGAGGAGGAGGCCGTCAACAATGAGCAGCGTCAGCAGGAAGTAGTACATGTCCGGTCCGGTGAAAGCCGGACAAGTCTAATCCGCGGACCCCCGATTTGGAAGCGGACCGGCTCAGCCCCGGCCGACGATCCCGGCCCACCCCTCGACATCGAGGCTGGCGCCCCCGACCAGCACACCGTCGACCTCCGGCTGGGCCGTCAGGGCGGCGGCATTGCCGGCGTTGACGCTTCCGCCGTAGAGCACCGGGCGCCGCCCTGGGGCACCCAGCCGCGCCAGCTCGGCCTGGATGGCCCGGTGCACCTGCGCCGCATCCTCCGGGGTGGCGTTCCGGCCGGTCCCGATGGCCCAGACGGGTTCGTAGGCGATGACCACCCGCTCCCAGGCCCCGCCGGTGACTCCCTCCAGGCCGGCCCGCAGCTGGCGGAGGCAGACGGCTTCCGTCTGCCCGGCCTCACGCTGATCCAGCTTCTCTCCGACGCACAGCAAGGCCGTCAGGCCGGCACCCAGCAGGGCTTGCACCTTTCGGCCGGTTTCCGCATCCGTCTCACCGAAGACGTGGCGACGCTCCGAGTGCCCGACGAGGGCCCCGGCGGCACCGGCACCAGCCGCGAGCGGCACTGACGTCGCCCCGGTGAAGGCGCCCTTGGGCTCCCAGTGGACATCCTGCGCCCCGACCCGGATGTCCGGCCGGCCGCGGAGTGCCACGGCCGTGCCCTCGAGCGAGACGGCGGGCGGGAAGAACCAGAGCGACCGCCCGCTGACGGGGCTGGTGAGCGCCAGGAACCGTTCCGCGAAGGCCCGCGCCTCCGCTGGGGGGAGGTGCATCTTCCAGTTGGCGGCGTAGAGGAGGGGGCGCATCGCTCAGGCTTCGTCGAGGGCCGCGACGCCGGGGAGCACCTTGCCTTCGAGGAATTCGAGGGAGGCGCCGCCGCCGGTGGACACATGACTCATCCGGTCCTCGAGGCCCGCCTGCGCCACCGCGGCGGCCGAGTCGCCACCGCCGACGATGGTCGTGGTGCCGGTGGCGGTGGCGTCCGCCATGGCCCGGGCCACCGCGAGCGTGCCGTGGTCGAAGGGCGGCGTCTCGAACACCCCCATCGGGCCGTTCCACACCACGGTCTTCGCGGCGGCAATCCGGGCGGCGAAGTCCCGTTCCGTCGCCGCATCCACGTCGAACATGGCCCACCCCGGAGGAATCCGGTCCCGGGGCACGGAGCGGGTCGGGGTGCCGGCCTCGAGCTTCTCCCCGATCACCGCGCCGCTGGGGAGGACGAGCTTGCTTCCGGCCTTGGCCATCAGGGCGCGGGCCATCTCCACCCGGTCCGTCTCCACAAGGGAGGTACCGGTCTCGAGACCCATGGCGCGGAAGAAGGTGCACGCCATCGCACCCCCGACCAGGATCGCGTCGGTCCGCGGCAGCAGGTTCTCGATCAGGTCGATCTTGCCCGACACCTTGGCGCCCCCAAGGACCGCCACGAAGGGGCGCTTCGGGGCATCGAGGGAGCCGCCGAGATACTCGAGCTCCTTCTCCATCAGGAATCCGGAGACCGCCGGCTTGAGCAGCCGGGCCACCGCCTCGGTGCTCGCGTGGGCCCGGTGGGCCGAGCCGAACGCGTCGTTGACATAGAGATCACCGAGCGCGGCAAAGGCCCGCGCCAGCGCCGGGTCGTTCTTCTCCTCCCCGGGATGGAACCGGGTGTTCTCCACGACCACGACCCCGCCCCGCGGTGTCTGCCGGCTTTCGGCGGCGGCACCCGGCCCGAGCGGGTCGGCGATGAACCCGACCGGCGCGCCCAGCAACCGTTCGAGCTCGGTGGCGCAGGGCTGGAGGCTCTGCTTTGGATCGGGCCCCTTGGGCCGGCCGAGATGGGAGAGCAGGATGACCCGCGCCCCCTTTTCCCGCAGGTAGCGGATGGTGGGGAGGGAGGCGCGGATCCGCGTGTTATCGGTGACGGCGCCGTCCTTCACGGGACAGTTGAAGTCCACACGGACCAGCGCGCGACGGCCGTCGAGGGCCGCCGCGTCGAGGGAGCGGAGGGATCGCTTCATGCGGCTAGAGCCGGCCACCGATATAGCGCAGCAGGTCCACGCAGCGGGCGGAATAGCCCATCTCGTTGTCGTACCAGGAGGAGACGTGCACCAGGGTGCCGTTCAGGACGTTGGTGAGCGCCAGGTCCACCGTGCTCGAACTGAGGTTGCCGATGTAGTCCACCGAGACCAGCGGCTCGTCCGAGACCGCCAGCACCCCCTTGAGGGCGCCGTCCGCCGCGGTGCGAAAGGCGGCGTTGACCTCCTCGATCGTCGTGCTCTTCGTCACCGTGCAGGTGAGGTCCACCACCGAGACGTCGCAGGTGGGCACCCGCAGCGAGACCCCGTCGAGCTTCCCCTTCACCTCCGGGAGCACCAGGCTCGTCGCCTTGGCGGCGCCGGTGGTGGTGGGAATGATGGAGAGCGCCGCGGCCCGGGCCCGGCGCAGGTCCTTGTGCGGCAGGTCCAGGATCTGCTGATCGTTGGTGTAGGAGTGGACCGTCGTCATGAAGCCGTTGACAAACCCGAAATTGTCCAGCACCACCTTCACCACCGGCACCAGGCAGTTGGTGGTGCAGCTGGCGTTGGAGATGACGTGGTGCGCGGCCGGATCGTACTTGGTGTGGTTCACCCCGTAGACGATCGTGATGTCCTCGTTCTTGGCGGGGGCGGAGATCACCACCTTCTTTGCCCCGGCCGCGAGGTGCTTGGCCGCCTTGTCCCGGTCGGTGAAGATGCCGGTGGACTCGAGCACGAGATCCACGCCCAGGTCCTTCCACGGCAGGGCAGCCGGGTCCTTCTGGGCAAAGACCTTGATGCTGTCGCCATTGACCACGATTGCGTCGCCCTTCGCCTCCACGGTGCCGGGGAAGCGGCCGTGCACCGAGTCGTACTTGAGCAGGTGCGCGAGGGTCTTCGTGTCGGTCAGGTCGTTCACCGCGACGAAGTCGAACTCCTTCACCCCAAGCGTCTTGGCGGCGCGGAGCACGTTGCGGCCGATGCGACCGAATCCATTGATGGCGACTTTGATCGGCATGACATCTCCAATGAGGAACGAGGCGCTCGTCTATCCCAGCGGGGGCCGGGCTCGCGCAAAGGTAACCGCCTCCACCGCGCCCGCTCCAGCCTCGAGCAGGGTGACGGCCGCCTCCACCAGGGTGGCGCCGGTGGTGAAGACGTCGTCCACCAGCACGACCCGTGCCCCCCGGAGCGGGGCGGCAACGCTGAAGGCCCCGGCGATGTTCGCCCGGCGCGCTTCCGGCGTCAGCGCGGTCTGGGTGCGGGTGTCGCGGGTGCGGCGGAGCCAGTCAGGCGCCACCGGAAGCCCCGCGGCCTCGGCGAGCGCGCCGGCCAGCACCCCGGCCTGGTTGTAGCCCCGCCGCCGTTCGCGCGCGGCAGCGAGCGGAATCGGCACCAGGGTCACCCCGCCGTGCTTCGGGACCAGCGGCGCCATCCGCCGGGCGAGGAGCGGCGCCACCCGCCGCCAGCCGTCGTACTTGAGGGCGTGCACCGCCTGGCGGGCAGCATCGTCGAGCCATACCGCGCTTCGGGCCCGGCCCAGGCCATCGGGCCAGGCGGCGCAGATGCGACAGCCGGAGGCGAGCAGGGCGGTGGGCTGACCACAGCGGCCGCATTGCGGCTCCGGCAGCGCGCGCCACCGTCCCTGGCAGGCGGGGCAGAACAGCGGGTCCGCCGGCCCGACACCGCCGCCACACGCCAGGCAGGCGCCGGGCAGCAGCCAGCGCTCCGCCGCGCGGAGGGCCTCAGGCAGGCTCGCGGAGGGCATGCTCCACCGCCGCCCGCATGATGTCGAGGGGAGGGTCCTCATCGGGAAACCAGAGCCGGAACGCGGCGGCGCCCTGTGCCACCAGCATGCTCCGGCCGTCGGCGGCCCGGAGCCCTTCCTGGCGCATCATCCGGATCCAGGCGGTCTCCCCCCGGGCGTACACCATGTCGAACGCCACGGCGGCGCGGGGGGCTTCCTCGTGCGCGAGCGGCAGGTGGTCCCCCGGGCGGAGGCCCAGCGGTGTGCCGTTGACCAGCACCTCGCACTCCTCGGCGCTCCCGAGCGTCGCGCCGCGGCCCCGGGCCCAGGCCTCGAAGGCGGCGCGCCGCCCCGCATCCCGGGAACGCACCGCCACCTTCGCGCCCCGGGCGATGGCTGCCGCCACCGCCGCCCGGGCGCCACCGCCGGTGCCAGCTATCAGCCAGGCAGTGTCGGGCGCGTCCAGCGCCGCCAGCGCCTGCAGCACCCCGGCAACATCCGTGTTCTCCCCGCGAATCCCTCCCGGCTCCCCCCAGAAGGTGTTGCAGGCCCGGAGACTTTCGACCAGGGCGCTCCGCTGCTCCACGGTGTCCGCGGCGATTTCCTTGTGCGGCACCGTGACGTTGCCCCCGCCCCCCGCGTGGGCCAGTCCCCGGAGCAGTCCCGGGAGTTCCTCGGCCGTGGTCCGGAGAGGGACATACACCGCGTCCAGGCCCAGGGCGCGGTAGGCGGCGTTATGCATGGCGGGAGACAGCGAGTGCGCCACGGGGTCGCCGAGGATGGCGAAGACCCGGGTGCGGCCACTGATCACCGGGGAGTTTCCTTCGCCAGTCGCTGGGCGACCTCGAGCACCAGGGTCTCGAGCTCGCCGAAGGTCTCGCGGTAGCCCTCGAGGTCTCCCCCGAAGGGATCACGTACCTCGGCGTCCTCCCCCTGGCGGCCGGCAAACTCCCCCAGCAGGTGAGCCCTGGTGCCGCCGCCGAGCTGTTCCACCCGGGCCCGGTGGTGGCGTGCCATGGTGAGCACCATGTCGGCCCCCTGCACCAGCTCCCTGGTCAGCAGCCGGGCGCGATGGGCGGAGAGGTCGAGCCCATGCTCGAGGGCCACGAGGTAGGCCCCTTCGCTGGCCGGGGCGCCGTCCCAGGCCCCGGTCCCGGCCGAGGCGACGCTCACCCCCGCGAGCCCGCGTTCCTCCAGCTTCTGGCGCAGCAGCGCCTCCGCCAGCGGGCTGCGGCAGGTATTGCCGGTGCAGACGAACAGGATGTGCTTCACAGGAGCCGCTCCGCGATCCGCAGGTCTTCTTCGGTCGTGATCTTGAGGTTGCGCGCCGAGCCGGGCAGCAGGCGGACCGGCACGCCCAACTGCTCGACCAGCAGTGCGTCATCCGTGGCGGACCCGCCGGTCGCGGCCGCCCGCGCGTGTGCGGCCTCAAGCACCGCCCGGGGAAACCCCTGGGGGGTCTGGGCCCGGTAGAGGCTGTCCCGGGGCACGGTCCGCCGCACCCTGGGCGCCTCGCCGGCCGGGCGGTCCGTCTCCGCCTCCTTCAAGGTATCTCCCACCGGCACCGCGGGAACCGCTCCCTCCCCCCGCCGGGCCACCGCGATCACCGCGGAGATGATGGCCGGGTCAACGAAGGGCCGCGCGGCGTCATGCACCAGAACCACCTGACACGTCGGTGGCAACGCGGCGAGTCCGCGGGCCACGGAGTCGCTCCGTTCCGCGCCGCCGGCCGTCACTGTGAGGCTCCCGCCCAGGACGGACGCCAGCCAGCCCGGAGGCGCCGCGGCCTCCGCGGCCGGCAGCACCACGACCGTGTGGGCCACTTCCGGATGGGCGGTGAACGGGCGCAGCGCCCGGAGCAGGAGTGGCACCCCGCCCAGGGGAAGGTACTGCTTGGGTACTGCGCCGCCGAGGCGGGTACCCTGCCCCGCCGCGACGATGACCACGCCCACGTCAGGCGGCAAGGGCCGCCACCAGCTGGTCGATGTGGTCGAGGCCCACGAGCGTGAGCCCCTGAATCTTCCCCGCCGTCCGGCCGGACGCGAACACCCGCCGGAAGCCCAGCCGGGTCGCCTCGATCAGGCGGCGCTCGATCCCGCCGATGGGGCGCACTTCGCCGCCCAGCCCGAGTTCCCCGAGGAAGATCGCGTCCGCCGGGGCGGCGCGGTTGAGCACACTCGAGACCAGGGCCGCGGCCACCGCCAGGTCGGAGGCCGGCTCCTTGAGCCGGACACCGGCGGTCACCTGGACGAAGACGTCGAGATCGGCGAAGGAGGTGCCTCCCCGCCGTTCCAGCACCGCGAGCAGCACCGCCAGGCGCTTCTGGTCGAGCCCCGTGGCCACCCGCTGCGGGGTGCCGAAGCCGCTCCGCGCCGCCAGTGCCTGCACCTCCACCAGTACCGGCCGGGTCCCCTCCATGAGGGCGGTGACGGCGCTGCCGGTACTCCCGGTGTCCCGGGCAGCCAGGAAGAGAGCGGAGGGGTTGGGGACCGGCACCAGGCCGTGGCCGGTCATGGTGAAGACGCCGATCTCGTCCACCGAGCCGAAACGATTCTTGGTGGCGCGGAGCAGCCGGTGGTCGAGGGTGGATTCTCCCTCGAAGTAGAGCACCGTGTCCACGATGTGCTCCAGGGTCTTGGGCCCGGCAATGCCACCGCCCTTGGTCACATGCCCGACGACCACCACGGCGGAGCCGGTTTCCTTGGCGTAGCGCATCAGCCGGGCGGCACACTCCCGCACCTGCCCCACATTGCCGGGGGCCCCCTCCAGCAGGTCCGTGTACACCGTCTGGATGGAATCGAGCACCAGCAGGTCGGCCTGGATGGTGGTCGCCGCCTCGAGGATCGCCTCCAGCCGCGTCTCCCCGAGGACATGCACGGGGCCCGCATCCTCCTCCAGCCGGCCCGCGCGGAGCCGCACCTGCTCCGGGGACTCCTCCCCGCTGGCGTAGAGCACCGTCCGCCCGCCGGCTTCGAGCCGCGCTGCGGCCTGCAGCAGCAGGGTGGACTTGCCGATCCCCGGCTCCCCGCCCACCAGCGTCATGGAGCCCGGCACCAGCCCGGAGCCCAGCACGAAGTCGAGCTCCGGCAGGCCCGTGCTCCACCGCACCAGGCGGGATTCCGCGATGTCCCGCAGGCGGCTCGGCGGCTCGGCGGCCCGGCGCCCAGGAACCGCGGAACGCCGGTCGGGGGCCCGCAGGGTGACGGGTTCCTCGGCCACGCTGTTCCACTCGCCGCAGGCCTCGCAGCGCCCGACCCACTTGGGATGGTCGTGGCCACACTCGGTGCAGCGATAGACTGACCTGGCCTTAGCCACGCGGGACCGGCTCAGACATACTGCGGCTCCTCCCGCTCGCTCATGCTGGCGAAGCGGGTGAACTGCTTGTGGAAGTACAGATCGAGATGGCCGGTCGGGCCGTTCCGGTGCTTGGCCACGATCAGCTCCGCCTTGCCCTCGTTGCTGTTGCCGTCCTTGTCCACCGGCTCGTACATCTCGGAGCGGTGGATGAAGAGGACGATATCGGCATCCTGCTCGATGGCGCCCGAATCCCGCAGGTCGGAGAGGATCGGCTTCCGTTCCCCGCCCCGCTGCTCCGACGCGCGGGATAGCTGCGACAGCGCGATCACCGGCACCTCCAGCTCCCGGGCGAGGGCCTTGAGCGAGCGGGAGATGTCGGAGATCTCCTGCACACGGTTCTCCGCGTAGCTCGGGCTCCGCATCAGCTGCAGGTAGTCCACGATAACCAGGCCCACCTCGTTCTCCATCCGGAGCCGTCGCGCCTTGGACCGCATCTCCAGCAGGGTGAGCGCCGGCGTGTCGTCGATCCAGATGGGGCAGCTCGCCAGGACGCCGGCGGCCCGCGCCAGCATCGTGAAGTCGGCGTCCGACAGGGTGCCCCGCCGCACCCGCTGGCTGTCCACCCGCGCCTCGGCGCAGAGCAGCCGCTGGACCAGCGACTCCTTGGACATTTCCAGGGAGAACACGGCCACCCCCTTGCCGCTCTCCGCCGCGTGCGCCGCGACGTTGAGGCAGAAGGCGGTCTTCCCCATCGAGGGCCGGGCCGCCACGATGATCAGGTCGTTGGGCTGGAATCCGGTC
>JAEUJI010000214.1 GCA_016794805.1 Gemmatimonadota bacterium | reverse complement strand
GGTTGCTCGCGGTGGGGGTCGTGTTCGTGATCCTGGCCGCGGGGTACCTGCTGAAGCTCTCGTTCGAGCGGGGGTGGATCTCGCCGCTCGCCCGCTGCATCGGCGGCGCGCTCGCCGGTGCGGGCGTCGGGGTGCTCGGCTGGCGGCTGCATCAGAAAGGCACCCGGACCTACGGCGCGGCGCTCATCGGGCTGGGTGCAGCGATCATCTACCTCGCCGTGTGGGCCGCCACGCGGCTGTACCAGTTCCTGCCGCCGACGCCGGCCATCGCGGCACTGGCGCTGGTCTCGGTGGGACTGGCGGGGGTGGCGTGGGTCATCGGGATCGAGGCGCTGGCCACGGTGGCGGCGCTGGGCGCCTTCTTCGCGCCGATCGTGGTCGGCTCGGAGGCCGGCAGCGTCAACCTGCTGCTGCTCTACCTGGCGGCGATGAGCGCGGCGCTCGGGTGGGTGGCGCAGGCGCGGCACTGGCGGATCACCATGGCGGTGGTGGCGCTCGCGTTCTTCGGGGTGGCCGGCCCCATCGCCTTCAACCGCGCCGACCCGACGTTGCTCTACCTCTACGCCATCCTGGGCGGCGCGGCGGGGCTCTACGTCGGGCTCCGCGAGGGGTGGTGGGAGACCCGGTTCCTCGCCTTCTCCGGCGGCTGGGTCCTGCTCGGCATCGCGGACGATCGCGCCGTCGCCCACTGGCCCACCCTGCTCGGCGGCATCCTTCTCACCGTCCCGGTCTGGTGGCGGGCGCTCACCGCGGACGGCGTCTGGCCGCCGCGCGGCCGCTTCGGCGAGACGCTGTATTTCTATCTCTCGCCGTTGCTCCTGGGGGGCGCGCTGCACCAGGTGGCGCCGGAACTCTTCGACCGGCATGAAGGGCTGATCCCGCTGCTGATCGCCATTCCCTACCTGGTGCTCGGCGTGCTGCAGCCGCGGCGCCCCTTCGCCACCGTGGCGGCGCTCGGGCTCGGCATCGCCGCCCTGGCGCAGTGGGACACCCTCACGGAGGCCTGGGCGCTGCTGGCGCTGGCGCACCTCTGGGCGGCGCTGGACCATGCCCAGGGCCGGGACGACGGGCGCTGGTACGCCATCGGCAGCTACGTGGCGGCGCTGGTCTTCCTGGTGAACTACCACCTCCCGCTCCGGCCGCAGGAGGAAGCGGCCTTCGTCGGCCCGTGGGCGCTGACGTTGTTCGTGGCGGTGGAGACGGCCGTCGCCTTCGCGCTGGGCCTCCTGCGCCGAGACCCGCTACCGTCGGTACCGTCGTTACCGTCGCTACCGTCGCTACCGTCGCTACCGTGGGCCACCGCCGGCGTTCTGCTGCTCTTCGGCGTGACCGGCGAGCTGATGCGCGCCTTTGCGCTCAGCAACATGGATGCGGACACGGCGTCACTGGCCGGCGGGCTCGCGGTGAGCGTGTGGTGGATCTGCTTCGCGGCGGTCTGCTTCCTGGTGGGGTTCCGGCGTCAGTTGCGGCCGCTCCGGCTCACCGGCTTCCTGGTGGCGGGGCTGGCGCTGCTCAAGGTCGTGTTCGTGGACCTCTCGACCCTGGATGCGCTGTACCGGGTGGGGTCGGCGTTCGTGCTGGGGGTGGCGTCCCTCGGGGTGGCGTATGCCTATCATCGGCGGGGTGGGGGAGATGAGGGGCCGGCGGGCGGACGGGCCGACGGGCCGATGGACTGACGGTCGGACGGTCGGAGAATCGACAGTGATGGGGGAGTCCGCCTGTCATTGCGAGGCCCCGCAGGGGCCGAAGCAATCCCCCACCCCCGCGCCTGTCATTGCGAGGCCCCGCAGGGGCCGTGGGCCCGCGCCTGTCCTTGCGAGGCCCCGCAGGGGCCGTGGGCCTGCGCTTGTCATTGCGAGGCCCCACAGCGCCCTCGGCTATCGTCCCCCAGCCCCGGAGGCCATCATGCCCAGGCCTGCCGCAGCAGCCCAGCAGGAGCCGCTCCCCGCGGCCTAGACTGACTCACCACCTGGACCAGACAAAGCGGGCCGGTCAGTGGGGAAGGGCTCCTCCTTCGACGCCACCCGGATGGGCAATAGCAATACCCCGGGGGTGTCGCTGTTCCGTAACCGGAGCTACGACGCCAACTCCGGCCGCTGGCTGCAGGAGGATCCCATCGGGATTGCCGGCGGGATCAATCTCTATCAGTTTAATGGGAACAATCCGGTAGCCTTTACCGATCCGTTTGGACTGTGCCCCAAGGACAAGGGTGGAGACGGCAAGACTGACAAGCTCGACGACTGCCCGAAGCACTCCGAGGGCTGGAAAGAGCACCTCAAGGCCGAAGACCAGAAAGCGCAGGTAAAGGAGTGTGTAGTCCGCAACACCTCTTGGATGAAGAGCGACAATGCCATGGTAGCCGGGGTGGTGGGGGTGGTGGAATGCCCCCCGGTTCGTGAGACACTCGGGGACTAGCTGGGACTGACCTTCGCCTTCTGTTCGCACTGGGCGCGGTAGACGCTCGGTGGGAGGTAGCCGAGGGCCGAGTGCGGCCGCACCGTGTTGTAATCCGTGAGCCAGCCGGGCACCTGAGCCAGGATCATGGCGGAGGAGCGGAGGTCGGCCTCGGCGAGGTAATCACGCCGCAGTGTCCGGGCAAAGCTTTCCGCCATGCCGTTCGATTCGGGACTGGCCGCCGGCGTGGTGATCGGGCGCAGCCCCAGCTGCTCGGCGGTGAGCACCGTGGCCAGCGCGATGTACTGGGGGCCGTTGTCCGAGAGCCACTGGACCGGCCCGGGCACCCGGGCCGTGGCGAAGCGCTGGGCGACGGCCTCGCGCATGAGCTGCTGGATGTCGGTGGCGAGCAGCGGGCGCGCGACGGCGGCGGCGCCCAGGCACTCGCGATCGTGGCAGTCCAGGGCAAAGGCCAGCCACGCCACCTCCCCGTTCGTGCACGCGATGGCCAGGGCGTCACTGCACCAGCGCTCGTTGGAGGCCGGCCGCTGGACCTGCCCGGTGTGCGGGCGGGTCGAGCGGGGGCGTCGACGGTGGGCCACCAGCAGCCCGTAGCGCCCCATCACCCGATACAGGCGCTTGGGGTTATAGTGGGTGCCGAACTGCAGGTTCACGAAATACGTGGCGGTGCGATAGCCGATCCCGCCCCGGTGGGGCTGGCGCAGCACGGGCCGTACCTGGGCCACGACGGTCGGGTCCGCGGCCTTCGCGTAGGTCGCGCCCCGGGGCCGCGGGGGCCGATAGATCGTGGCCCGCCCGATGCCGAGCAGCCGGCAGATCGTGCGCAGCGGCGCCCCGGTCACGAGGGCGACCTGCCGTACCAGCGCGGCTTTTT
>JAEUJI010000096.1 GCA_016794805.1 Gemmatimonadota bacterium | reverse complement strand
GGCCGCCACCTACCGGATGGGAGATTCGGCCGTCGCCGGGGTGCGGGCCGCCGCGCTCTATTACGGCGGCGTGCCCGAGGGCCGGCTCCGGCCCGACCTGCCGGTGCTGTTTGTCGTGGCGCAGTCCGACGTGCCGCGCATGGGGCCGGCCCTCCCCGCGCTCTGGCAGCGGGTGGTGGACTCGGCCCTGCCCTGGACGCTGCTCTACGGTCGCGGGATGCCGCACGCCTTCGACGCGTTCACCGACACCGACGAGGCGCGGCGGCTGCTGCAGCAGACGCTGGCCTTCTGGAAGTCCAACCTCGAGCCGATCCCGGCCCAGCCCTGGCCCCGCTCGGAAGGGCGCGAGATCGTCGCCGCGCTCTACGGCAACGACGCGGCGCGCGCCGCCGGCCTGCTGCGCGACTGGACCGCCCGATACCCGGAGGACACCGACGCGCTGGTACAGTATGGGCGCGTGCTCGCGGACCTGCAGCGATATCCGGAGGCGGAGACCGCCTACACCCGGGCGTACCAGCGGGACTCCACCAACCTCATGGTCCTGAACGGGCTGGGCCGGCTGCGCCTCGGGCAGCAGCAGTGGGCCGCGGCGGAGGCGCTGCTCACCCGGGCCATCGCGGGCGGGCTCGAGAACAGCTGGATTCACGGGCAGGTCGGCTGGGCCCGCCTGCATCTCGGGCGGAACGCGGAGGCGGTGGCGAGCTACGAGCGGGCATTTGCCCTGGGCGTTCCGCCCGGCCGGAGCACCAGCGGCCTTGCCTGGTATAACCTGGCGTGCGCCTATGTGCGGGTCGGTCGGCGTGACGACGCGCTGACCGCGCTTGGCCGCGCGGTGGAACAGGGGGTGCGGGAACGGGAACTCTACGAGCGGGACGACGACCTGGCACCGGTCCGGACCGACCCGCGCTTTCAGCGGCTGCTGGCGGGGCTCACGCCGGCCTCGGCACCATAGCCGTCGCCAGGGCGATCAGAAGTCCCGGCGCCGGAAGCGCCGGGCGCCCAGCAGGAGGGGCAGTGCGGTCCAGAGGACGAGCGCCAGGCCGGCGATCCCGAGGCCCAGGGCGGTGCCCAGGAAGCGCTGGAAGACCGCGCCGGTGTACCCCATCAGCGCCGCCACGTCGAAGTCGAGGAGCAGCACCACCCGCCCGAGGTCGAGCGGATTGAGCAGGGTCAGCACCAGCAGGGGCGTTTCCAGAGGCCAGCGGCTGAAGATGGTGACCACGAGGAGCACCAGCCCGTCGTACACCACGGCGCAGCCCAGCCAGACGAGGAGCGCCAGCCCGAATCCCCGGGCGCGGTCCTCGAACCGGAGCGAGATCAGGAACGCGATCGCGGTGAAGGTGAGCGTCAGCATCACTCCGGTGCCGAGCAGCACCAGGAGGGAGCGCGCCGGGATCGTGGTGCTGCCGGCGCGGAAGAGGAAGGGCAGTCCGACGCCCGCCAGCAGGGCAGTGGAGAGGGGCAGGGCGAGGCCGCCCCAGAGCCCGGCGAACATTGCCCCGCGCCCCACCGGCTGCGCCAGCAGCAATTCGATGAACTCCCGCGCGTTGTAGAGGTAGAGGGTGCCGAAGCTGAGGGCCACCAGCGGCACGAAGATGAGCACCAGGTTGAGCAGCGAGAGCACCACGCGCCCCCCATCCCCGCCCAGCTGGAACAACGCCTCCGTCAGCAGCAGCAGGATGGCGGCGTACCCGATCACCCAGCGGTTCCGCGCGATGTCCCGGAGCTGGTAACCGAGGATCTTGCGGGCGCCCCTCATGCGGCCCCTCCCTGCATCAGGGCCGCGACCGCCCGCTCCAGGTTGGCGAATCCCGTCCGCTCCATGAGCTGGGTCACCGGGCCATGGAACCGGATCCGGCCGTCCAGCAGGAAGACGATGTCGTCGGCGTGCGCCTCGAGCTCGCTCAGGGTGTGGGAGGCGAGCAGGATGGACGCGCCCCGCTCGCGCACGGCGGCCAGCTGTTCCTTGAAGATGCCGCTTGCGATCGGGTCGAGGCCGGCGGTCGGCTCATCGAGGATCAGGAGGTCGGGGCGGAAGAGGAAGGCGAGCGCCGCGGAGAGCTTCTGCCGGGTACCGCCGGAGAGGGTCCGGATCGGCTTGTCGAGCTGGGGGCCGAGGTCGAACCCGTCGAGCAGCGCGGTATCCGACGCGACGCCCGGCCCGCGCAGGTCCCGGATCATCGCGAGCACCTCGGCCCCGGACAGGTTCTCGGGAAAGTGCGCCGCCTGCGGCATGTAGCCGATCCGGGCGCGATAGCGTTCATCCCCGTTCACCAGCTGCCCCAGGACCTGCAGTTCCCCAGCGTCGGGCCGCACCAGGCCGAGCACCGACTTGATGAAGGTGGACTTGCCGGCGGCGTTGGGCCCCACGAGCCCGGTGATCCGCCCCGCCGGAATCTCCAGGTCCACCTGGCGGAGTACCTCGAGCCGGCCAAAGCGCTTGGAGACTCCCCGCGCGGTGATGGCATTCATGGCGCCACCGCCGGCCACTGCATCAGGGGCCGGGGGTCCTCCATCATGCGCGGGGTCAGCACCGGGGCCACCCGTTCCGCCAGGTCCAGCAGCGACACGAAGAAGCTCCGGAGCAGGATCAGCGCCGGTTCGTTCTGCTGCACCACCAGGGCGAACAGTCGCACCGGGGCGAACGGGACGTCGCCGTAGCCGTCCCGGTCCAGGTCGTACCCGGCGTACCGGTCCCAGTAGTTTCCGCGGAACCGGCTCGCCGCGTTGGCGCTGTTGCTGCTCACGTCGAACGAATTGCCGCTGAAACGGTTGCCGGTGAAGGCCGTCTCGTGGGCATCCGCCATGATCCGGACTCCCCAGCCATTCCGGGTGAACTCGTTGCCCGTCACCTCCACCCGGTTGGTGCCCTCCCCGAAGAGCCCGGTACTGTTCCGGTCGAACCGGTTTCCGGTCAGCCGGCTGTCACTGATGTCCTTGAGCAGCACCCCGTAGGCGCCGCTCCCCCAGCTCTCGGCAAAGGTGTTGCGCTCCATCAGGACGTGGTGGCTGTACATCACGGCCACCCCGGCGCCATTGGCCAGGAAGTGGTTGTCGGTGTATTCGCACTGGTTGGAGAACATGAAGTGGAGGCCATACCGGAGGTTGCCGCTGCTGGTATTGTCGCGGACGACGGCGCCGGTGGTGAACTCCAGGTAGATGCCGTCCCGGTGGCCCCGGACCAGGTTGCCCTCGATCCGGAGATCGTTCGAACTCCAGGAATGGATCGCGTTCCCGGACAGGGCCTCGGTGGTGCCGCTCCCCCGGATCCGGTTCCCGCGGACCACGCAGCCTGCGGCGCGCGACAGGTAGATGCCGAAAAAGGTGTCGATCAGGGTGTTGTTCTCGATCCGGCATCGGCCGGCATCGCGGACCTTGATCGCGGCCCGGTCGTCGGTGGCGCTGGGGCTCACCTCCCGGAGGACGAAGCCGGCGATGGTCACGTCATCAGCGGTGACGGTGAGGATCTGGTGATCGCCCCCGACGAGCACGGGCCACCCCTCGCCGAGCAGGGTGAGGCGCCGCGCGATGACCAGTTCCGGCTCCCGGTACTCCCCCGGCCCGACCCGGATGGTGTCGCCGTCCGCGGCAACGCCGAGCGCCGTGCTGATCGTGGGCAGGGCCGTGCCCGGCGCCACCCGGATGGTCCGGGGAGCCCCGAGCAGCAGCGCCCCGGCCAGGAGCGGGAGGATCACGACCCGGTTGGGGCGTGGGTGTGCGCGGCCCCCCGGACCTCATCCCAGCCAATCAGGGTGCCGCCCAGCGCCGCCGCGAGGCTGTCGGCGGCGGCGCCAGGGGAGACGGCGGCGAGGCCGCTGCGCATCGGGGTCCGCAGGGTGTCGCTCCGGGCGTAGACGGCCCGCTCCGCCGGGAGCCAGCCCTCCCCCGGGATCGTGCTCCAGACCCAGAGGGAGGCCATGGGGGGTGGGGACGCCGCCAGCCAGCTCGCCAGGCAGCCCACGTCGTCAAAGACGAACACCTTGCCCGTCTCGGTGATTGCCTGGGCGCTGAAGCGCGTATCCATGATGGTCATGTGGCAGTGAGCGCAGGATTCCGCCCCCAGCACCAGGGCACGGGGGCCGGCCGGGCCGCACCCGGCCGCGAGCAGGATGGCGAGGCCGACCGACGCGAGGCGGGCGGCGTCCAGGCTCACGCCACCGCCGGCGCTGGCGCCGGCATCGGGGAGGGGGTGCGGCGGGCGGCCCGGAACTCCCTGAGGCAGAGGAGCACGCCGGCGGCCACGGCCAGGATGAGCACCCAGCCCCCGGCGGCGGGCCAGGAGGTGGCGTGGAAGTTGAGCAGCTGCTTGGCGCCGATGAGCGGCGGCTGATAGGTCATGCCCGGGATCTTGATGATCGCGTGGGGGTCGAGGTTATGCCCGTAATCGTAGCCCCAGCGGTAGAAATCGGCGAGGCCGGCGACGGCCCCGGCCAGGAACAACCCGGTCCAGGTGTAGAGCATGAACCGCTTCCCGCTCGCCGCGGCAGCCACTCCGACCGCGATGAGGCCGGCGACCAGCCACGGCATGAACCGGAGTTCGGGGATGTCCTCCGGGGTGATCACCTTCATGCCGATATAGTGGTTGAGGTTGTTGATGCTCGAAAGATCCTGGGGCGACTGGCCCACGATCTTGTTGACCGCGATATAGAGTCCGAGCCCCTCCGGATACTGGGGGGCCTTGAGCGAGATGTGCCACAAGGGAAGCCAGTACACCAGGGCCAGCGAGAGTGCCGCGGCGGCGAGCCAGAGCCGGGAGCTACGGGACATGGTCGATTCCTGCCGTGGGGCCAGGGAGGGGGACGGCCCCCCTCCCGGGCCGGTTCAGGTCACTTCGGGGTGTTGAAGGAGATCGGGGTGCCGGCGCCGCGAGGCGAGATCCGGATGTACCCCTGCATCTCCTGGTGCAGCGCCGAGCAGAAATCGGTGCAGTAGAAGGGGAGCACCCCCGGCCGTTCCGGCACCCAGGCGATGGTGCGAGTCTGGCCCGGCATCAGCAGCAGCTCCGAGGTGTTGGCCCCGGTTACCGCGAAGCCGTGGGGCACGTCCCAGTCCTGCTCCAGGTTGGTGACATGCCAGTACACGCTGTCGCCGACGTGGATCCCCTCGATGTTGTCCGGCACGAAGTGGCTGCGGATCGCGGTCATGTAGATGTGGACCACGTTGCCCTTGCGTTCGACCCGGGCGTCCTTCTCGCTCAGGGTTGCGACCGGATCCTTGTTCTCCGCCAGCGGGAAGGTCCGGATCTGCTTGTCCTTGATCGCGGAGGCGAGGATTGCCTGCGCGTAGTGCGGCTCGCCGATCGTGGGGAAGTCGAGCAGCAGCTGCATCTTGTCCCCGGTGATGTCGATCAGCTGGGCCGACTGCGCCAGTTCCGGCCCGGTGGGGAGGTAGCGGTCCTTGGTGATCTTGTTGAGGGCGATCACGTACTTGCCGTCCGGCTTCCGGGTGTCGCCACCCGGCACCAGCAGGTGCCCGATGGAGTAGTAGGTCGGAATCCGGTCGAGCACGGCGCAGTCGCTGACCCGCCACTTCACGATCTCCGACGACACGAACATCGAGGTGTAGGCGTTCCCCTTGTCGTCAAACTCGGTGTGCAGCGGGCCGAGGCCCGGCTCCTTGACCTCGCAGGAGACGATGGCCTCGTACTTGAGCACCTGGATGCCGCCAACCTGGCCGTCGAACGCCTGGTCCGCGATCGCCTTCTGGATGCGGCCGAAGCCATGCACCGGGATGACCGTGGCGAGCTTGCCGCCGGCCGCGATGAACTCGCCGCTCGGATCCACATCCACGCCGTGGGGTGATTTCGGGGTGGGGAGGTAGTACACCATGCCGGGACAATCGCCCGGTTCCAGCACCTTCGAGCCGGTGAGCATCTCGGAGTGGGCCACGTCCGACGCGTCGACCCAGTTATGGGCGTACTTGGTCGGCCAGTTCTTGGCCTTGCCCTGCGCCACGCAGCGCTCGGCCTGCTGCCAGTTCACCGCCGCGATGAAGTCCTTGTCGTTCTGCGAGGCGTTCCGCTCCTTCAGCGTGTTGGCCTGCTCGCTGTTGTAGGAGGTGAAGAACGCCCACCCGTGGGAGGGACCCTTGCCGGGCCGGGCCAGGTCATAGTCGAAGCCCGGCATGTGGATCTGGAACGCGAGGCTCATCTTCCCGGTCTTCGGGTCCACCGCGACGAAGGAGATCTGGCCGCCGAAGTTCTCCTTGTAGGTGGAGATGGAGACGTCCCGCTGCGGCGTCGGCACGCTGAACCGGGTCGCGGCCACGACGTATTCCGTCCCCTGGGTCACGAACGGCGAGGCGTGATTGCCGGCGGCGTTGGGGATCTCGATGATCTCCTTGGTGTTCATCTCCGCCAGGTCGATCCGCGCTACCCGCGGGGTGTTGTTGCCGTTGATGAAGATCCAGCGGCCATCGTTCAGCCCGTCCGTCTTGGACAGGGACGGATGGTGGGCGTCGTCCCACGGGACGAACCCGTAGCTGGTCTCGAACATCGGCTTGCTCTGCTCGCTGTATCCGTAGGCCTTCTCCGGATCCTGGGAGAAGACGGGGATCACGCGCAGCAGCCGGCCCGAAGGCAGGCCGTATACCGCGAGCTGGCCCGAGAACCCGCCCGACGCGAACATGTAGTACTCATCGTACTGCCCCGGGGCCACATAGACGCGGCTCGCCGCGTCGCCGGTGCCGCCGGCCTGGGCCGCCGGCCGGGCACATCCGCTCGTGAGGGCGGCGGCCAGTGCCAGCCCGCCCAGGGTGCCTCGGGTCCACCATGATGCGCGCATCGTCAGTCTCTCCTGGTTGATGCCGGTCGGACCGTGGCGGTCCGGGCTCACTTCACTTCGGGGTCTGGGTTCTCAGGTACTCCACGACCTGACGCGCCTGCTCCTGGGTCAGCCCCAGGTTGGGCATCTGCGTCATGTATTCGGCCAGGAGCGCCCGGGCCGACGGGTGCTTGGCGTACATGCCATCCGGGTTCAGGATCATGTTCATCAGGTAGGTCGGGGACCGCTTGGTGGTCACACCGCCCAGCGGCGGGCCCACGTACTTCTCGTCCATCTTGTGGCACGCCGCGCATTTCGCGTCGAACAGTTCCTTCCCGTCCTCGGCCAGCTCGTGATCCACCGGTCCCAGCACGAGCTCCTCGGTCACCGGGCCAATGCCGTGCTGCTCCTGGAAGGGCGTCAGGCCGGAGGCGCTTGGGGCCGCGGCGGCCGGCGGGGCAGGGGCGTCGGACTTGCCGCCGCCACAGGCCGCAAGCAGCAGGGAAACCACCAGGGCCACCGGGCGGAGGCAGGATGAAGGGACACGCGGCATGCGACACTCCTCGGCTGTGAAGACTCTTTCATCGGGAATCGTGACTTCCTTGCCTTCCCGGTGCGATTATTCGGCCGTGAGTATCGCGATATTCACATGAATTGATGAGGAATACGATCGTGAAATCTGCTTCAGGCTGGCGGCCGGGCTGGGGGGGAGGGTGCTGACCCAGACGGCGGAGTACGCCCTGCGGGCGGTGTTGACCATTGCGGCCGACCCCGAGGGTCAGCCGGTAGGGGCGGCCCGGCTCGCGGATACGCTGGGTATTCCACAGAACTACCTGTCGAAGACCCTCCACCTCCTGGCGCGGGCCGGGGTACTCGAATCCACCCGGGGCAAGCTGGGGGGATTCCGGCTCGCGCGGCCAGCCCAGCGGATTGCGCTGGTCGATGTGGTGGGGGTATTTGACGATGTCACGGGGCGCCGGGCCTGCCTCATGGGACGCCCGACCTGCAGCGATCATAACGCCTGCGCCGCCCATGCCCGCTGGAAGGGGGTCTCGGAGCAGGTGGCGGAGTTCTTCCGCGACACCTCGGTGGCGGACCTGATTGCCGACCGGGGGAAAGGCGGGAGGGGCTAGGGCGCGCTCCGCCCCGCGCCGAAGGGCTTGATCCTGGTCCAGAAGAGGGCGATGAACCCGGCGGTCCCTGCCAGCAGGAGCGCCATCCCCACCGGCCTCCACAACTCCCCGGTTCCCAGCGATCCCCCCAGGCGGATCGCCACGCCGGCCGCGTAGGCGCCCGCCGCCAACCGGGTGACTCCTCGCGAGCCGCGCGGTTCCCCTCCCGCATGCCGGGGGAGCATCCAGTACGCGGTTCCCAGGACGAAGGGCAGCAGCCAGCCGAACAGCATCAGGGTGAAATGGGCATCCCGCAGGGCCGGGTGGCTGGCCCCCGCGAGCGGCTCGCCGGCCAGGAGCCAGGCCCCCAGCGCACTTCCCGCCAGCAGGGAGCAGAGCGCGCCCCGTATCAGCCAGACCGAGAGCGGCGGCATCAGCCGGCCATTTCCCGGATGCGGGGCCAGAGCAGCCAGGCGATGCAGCAGGCCGCCGCGAACTGGAGCAGGGCCGAGATCTGGAGCGGCCAGAGTGGACCGCCGGCGCCCAGCCGCCAGGATTCGCCGCCGACCCGGGCCAGCAGTCCCAGGTTGAGCAGCCCCCAGGCGGCCCACCCGGGGGCGGCGCTGCCGCGAGGCGGGTGGTCCCGGTGCCGCGGGAACATCCAGAACGCGACTCCGGTTATCACCTGGAGCAGCCAGCCGACCGTCAGCAGGTGGAGGGCGCTCAGGCGGATGGCGGCGGCCGGGAGGCCCGGCCAGAGTGCCTCCGGCCGGGCCAGGAGCGCCTCGGCCAGCAGGCCAAGCAGGAGCGCCACGAAGCCGGCCTTCACGAAGGCACGCGAGAGCGGCGGCATGGGGCTACCCGTGGATCAGCGAGAGCACGATCTCGAAGGCGATCAGGAAGATCACGACCCACTCCAGCGCCTCCATGCGCACGCCGGCGGCACGGTCGGAGAGCTTCTGGTAGATGCTCTCGATGGTGTGGAGCTTCCGCGTGATGCTGGCATCCATCTCGCCGAGGTGAAAGCGGGCGGCGGCGAGCCGGTAGATCCGCGTCAGGTACTCCTCGCCGAACACCTTGAGCGCGTTGGACACCCGCTCCAGCATCACGGCGCTCTCCAGCTGCAGCTCCGCCACCTGGTGCAGGTCGGCGCTGGCCGTGGAGGGCAGCAGCAGCCGCAGCCCCTGGGGGCGGGCCAGCAGCTGGTAGGAACGTTCGATGGCCCCGTCGAGCTGGAGGTCGAGCCAGCGCATCTCCAGCAGCTGCACGTTGGCGAACTCGAGGACCGCGCGGACGTCGTCCGGATCGGGGTCGAGCACGAAGGCGGCGTCCCAGTCCACGATGGTCACGTCCGAGGCTCCGAACGAGATCCGGACCTCCGTGGCGTTGCGGATCTCCTCGGCCGACGGGCCCCCGGCGTCCGGCCGGAGGATCCGGGCGATCAGCTCGGCGTGGGCATCGCAGAACGCCGTGGCCGTGCCGCTGCCCGGGTTCTCCCGCATGCCGAACAGGGTGTAATCCTCGGTGAACGCGGCCACCCGGCTCTGCTGCACCGCGCCCGCCACCGACTTGAGCAGGGCTTCGACCCGGGCATGGGCATCCTGGCGCAGCAGGTCGGTGCGGCTCAGCGCGACGCTCGCCTGCAGCAGTTCCTCCAGGCCCCCGCCGACCTGGAGCTGATATGTCACCGATGCGGCGCCGAAGTCGTAGAGCACCAGGTCCACCTGCGGCTCGGTGCTCCAGCGATGGATCGCGAGCGACGCCCGCTCCTGCGAGATCCGGAGCGGGGCGGGGCGGTACTGGAAGAACGAGGTGGCGCGCCCGCGGTGGCGAAAGGTCTGCCGTGCCGACCCCCCGCCCAGCAGCCGCTCGACCAGGTCGAGGTCGATCGCCTGGGCGACTTCGAACACGAAGATCGGGTGGATCTCGGGCATCTGTCACCGCTCCTTCACGCTTTGCTCATGGCGCCGGACCGACATTGACAACATTCCCCATGCAGGAGGGCCCATGCTGATCCTGACCCGAACCGAAGCGGGACGGCGGCTGGCCGCCGGCCTCGGTCCCCTGCTGGTCGAGCCCCCGGTGGTCATGGCCCTGTCGGCCAGCGGCGCTCCGGTGGCCGCGGAGATTGCCGGCGCCCTCGGAGCTCCGCTCGACATCATCGCCGTGAGCCGCCTCGAGGTCCCCGGGCGTCCGCACGCCATCTTTGGCGCGGTGGCGGACGGCACCACCATCCTGGATGAGGACCGGGTGCGCGAACTCGGGCTGCCTGAGGACTACGTCACCAGCCTGATTGCCGAGGCGAGCGCCAAGGCAACCCATTGTGCCGCCGCCTGGCGCGAGGGGGCGGACCCGATCAGCATCGCGCGCCGCACCGTGGTCCTGGTGGACGATGGCCAGGGCGAAGCGCTTGCGGTGACTGCCGCCGCCCGGGCGCTCACCACTCGCGGCGCCTCCCGGGTGATCTTCGTGGCGCCCACTGGCTCCCGGACCATGGCTGCCCGGCTTGCCGCGCTGCGGGTCGAAACCCTGTTCCTGATCGAGCCCGGTGCACCCATCGGGGCCCTGGTGCGGGATGCGACCTTCGCCCAGACCACACCGCGTGAGGTGGGCACTCTCGTGCGGCGGAGCCGGCCCGACCTGACCGCCGTCCAGGGATCCTGACCGGCGAATCTAGGGGCGGCCGGGGTCAGGGGCGAGGGATGTCCACGCCGTCGGGGGTGAGCACCGAAATCGTCCGGCAGCTGCGGGAGCGGCTGGACGGATTCCGGGATGCCTGCCAGCGCCTGGATGAGGATCCGGCCGAAGGGCCGGTGCACGACCTCCGGGTCTCGGCGCGACGGCTCCACGCCGCGTTGACGCTCTTCGCTCCGCTCCTTGACCTGCCAGTCGAACTCCGCCCGGGCTCCATCCGCCGGGTGGAGCGCCGATTCGGCGCCCTGCGGGATCTTGATGTGCAGGCGGCCCGGTTGGCGGCCCTCCCCGACGGCGTCGAGGAGGCGCGCCGGGAGCTGGAGCGGGAGCGGACGGAGGCCAAGGAGCGGGGCGGCGCCTCCCTGCGCCGGCGCCCGCTCCGTCGAACCCTCGGGGCCCTGGGAGACTGGTGCACGGCGCCCGGCTTCACGCCCCTGGCGCAGCTTCCGCCGGAAGCCCTGACGGCTCCACTGCTCGCCCCTACGCTCTCCCTGGTTCTCCTGCATCCCGGATGGCTGATCCCGGATTCACCCGCGCCGGACGAGCCTGGCGCGGCCGACCTGCACGCCCTCCGCCGTTGCCTGAAGCGGCTCAGGTACAGCCTGGAATGCGTGACCGGGTGGTGTGGCGACGAAATGGGCGGCTGGCTCGATGAACTGCATGCGATGCAGGATGCGCTGGGGGCCTGGCATGACGAAGGCATCCTGCGGAAACGGCTGGCGCGCCATGTGCCGGACCCGGATCTCCTGCGGGCCAGCGCGTCCCGGGCCCGCGCGGCGCTCGAACCGTGGCCCGCGTGGCGTGAGCGCTACCTCGATCCAGGCGTTCGCGCGGGCCTCTACCAGCGGATCGGCGGCGCAGCCGTGGTGGCTGCGCCGCCGATCGGTGCCTGAGGAGAGCCCCGGGTCAGTAGGCGATCGTCCGTGCGTGCGCGACCAGCCGCTCGGCGACCCGGCCCAGCCTGGCATCCGCTTCCCGCGCCACCTCGACCAGGGTGGGATGGGTCCTCCGGAGCGGGCGTCCGAGCATCGCCGTGGGATTCACGAGGCGCACCACCGTCGCACCGCCGGGGATGGTCTCCAGCGTCACGTTGCAGGGAAGCAGCAACCCGGCCTCCGGATCGGCCTCCAGCGCACGCCGCGCCAGGGTCGGGTTGCAGGCGCCGAGGATCAGGTAGGGACGGAATTCCGCGCCGAGTTTCTCCTTGAGCGTTGCCTGGACGTCGATGCGGGTCAGGATGCCGAAGCCCTCCGCCTTGAGGCAGTCGGTGAGCCGGGCCGTGGCGCGCTCCAGGTCCACCGGCAGCGTGAGCGTGTGCCCCATGGCTCCCGCCCGCCGGCCGCCCCGCTTGTTGAGCAGGGCCTCGGCGCCCCGCACAGCGTTGCTCGCGAGCACCGCAGCCCCCGCGGCCAGCACGGTCCCGGCGGCTTCCCGCATGGCGCGCCGGCGACGCTGCCGCCGCATGCCGGTCGCAATCTCCTTCTCGACCTGCAGCACCGCCGCGCCCGCCTTGGCCGCCACCGCCCGTGCCTTTGAACTGAGTCTGCTTTTCGTGGTCATCTGGTCCTCCCTGTCCTGCGCCCGGCGCTCACAGCATCGTCCCGGCCTGGCGTTCGCGCAGGAACTCGTCGAGCTGGCGGGCCGCCGCCTCGAAGGCATCGCGCAGCGCGGCGTCGAAGTGTGACCGGGCGGGACGGGCCACGGCGAGTTCTCCCCCGGGAACGACGAGCGCGAGCCGGAACGACCAGGCGCCGGGTTCACCGTTGGAGTGGCGATACGGCACCGAGAGGGTGACGTGGCAGTCGAGCAGGCAGCCGTAGTAGGCCCCCAGGCGGGCAACCTCCCGCTCAATGGCACCCTCCTCGTGCGCGGTGGGGCGATGGCCATGCCCGCTGATCTCTAGCGCTACCTGCATTGGAGCCCTCCCGTATGCCCGCGTGATCCGGCCGCGTCGCCAGGGGCTACGGATGAATTTGCGGCAGCACCGATGAGCGGGGGCTGAGGCGACGGTGAATGAATCCTCAGCGGCGCCGCAGCTTCATGAACTGCCCGAGCAGCGCCGGCACCGCGGCGAGTCCCAGGACGACGCCCCACTCCAGCAGCGAGGGGCGGTGGAGTCCCAGAAGGTTCGCCAACGGGGGCCAGGCGGTCGTCAGCAGCAGCAGCGCGGCGGTCACGCCGACGGCGGCGAGGGCGGCGGGGTTGGCGATCGCCCGCCTCCAGCTGCTCACGTGGCGGCGCTGGCGCGCATTGCCGAGGTGCAGGACCTGCGCAAACGCGAGGGTCAGGAAGGCGATTGCCATCGGCTCGCCGGGCGGCAGGCCCGCGCCTCTGGCCCAGCTGTAGGCTCCGAGGGTGGCCGCCGCGATCCCGGCCGCGTAGCCGAGGGCGATACCCAGTTCCCGGCGTGACACCAGCGGGGCGCCGGGTGGCTGGGGTGGCCGGTGCATGAGGTTGGCCTCCCCCGGCTCCAACGCGAGGGCCAGGGCAGGCAACACATCGGTCAGGAGGTTGAGCCAGAGGATCTGGAGCGGGGTCAGCGGCGCCGGCCAGCCCGCCGCCGCGGCGATCAGCACCACCGCCAGTTCCGCGACGTTGCACGCGAGGAGGTAGAGCACCGCCTTCCGGACATTGTCATGAATGAGCCGGCCCTGCTCGACGGCGACGCCGATGGTGGCGAACCGGTCGTCCGCCAGGACGATCTCCGCCGCCTCCTTCGCCAGGTCGCTGCCGCGCCGCCCCATGGCCACGCCGATATCCGCGGTCCGCAGCGCGGCGGCGTCGTTCACCCCGTCGCCCAGCATGGCCACGACCTCGCCGGCCTGCTGCAGCGCCCGCACCAGGCGCACCTTGGCTTCGGGGCTCACCCGGGTGTACACGCTGATCCGCCGGACTGCCTCGGTGAGGCCGGCCTCGTCGAGGCGGTCGAGCTCTGCGCCGCCGAGGGCCTGCGGGTGCCCGGCTCCCAGCTCGAGGCTGGCGGCCACCGCCAGCGCGGTCGCCTCCTGGTCGCCGGTGATCATGATGGTCCGGATGCCGGCGCTGCGGAACCGGGCGATCGTCTCCCGCACGCCGGCGGCCGGCGGATCGCTGATCGCCGCGAAGGCGACGAAGCAGAGCTCCCGGAGCGACTCGGGCGTGGCGGCCCCGACCGGGCCCTCCGCAAGGGCGAGCACCCGGAGTCCCCGGGCGGCCAGGGCACGGTTGGCGGCCAGGAGCTCTTCCCGCAGCGCGGGGGTGAGTGGCAGCGGCCCGCTTGCGGTCGCCAGCTGGCTGCAGCGGTCGAGGACCCGCGCGGGGGCGCCCTTGACGCAGCCGGTCAGCCCTTCGGGGCCCTGATGGTATGTCGCCATCAGCATCCGCTCGCTGGAAAAGAGCAGCTCCCCGATCTCGGGCCATTCCGCCCGGAAGGTGGCCGGATCGAGGCCGGCCCGGTGCGCCGCGACGAGGAGCGCCGCCTCGGTCGGATCACCGAGGGTGGTCCATCCCCCAGCCGCCGGTCGCGCCTCGGCGCGGTTGGCCAGCGCGCCGATCCGGAGTGCCGCGAGCAGCCGGGGCTCACTGGCCAGCGTCACCGGCGCGCCGGCGTGGTGGAAGGCCGATGCGTCCGCCGGCAGCGTGTACTCCCGTTCCGCGAGCCGCAGGGCCGAGAGCGTCATGACGCCGGTCGTGAGGGTGCCGGTCTTGTCGCTGCAGATGACCGTGGTCGAACCAAGCGTCTCCACGGCGGGGAGCCGCCGGATGAGGGCCTGCTGCCGGGCCATGCGGCGCACGCCGAGCGCGAGCGTGATGGTGGCGACCGCCGGCAGCCCCTCGGGGACGGCGGCCACCGCCAGGGCGATCGCCGTCTGCCGCGCCAGGAGCAGTGGCGTCCCCTGGACCGCGGCGGCGACCAGCGCCAGCGCGGAGGTAAGGACGGCCGCGAGTGCCAGGGGCCGCCCCAGCTGCTCCAGACGGCGCTCGAGCGGGGTCTGTTCGCTCCCCACGCGGGCCGTCAGTTCCCCGATCCGGCCGACTTCCGTCCGCATCCCGGTGGCGACCACCACCGCCTGGCCCCGGCCCGCCGTGACGGTCGTGGCACGGTAGATCATGGTTCGCCGCTCGGGGAGCGGGGCGTCGCGGGCCAGGACCGCGGTCGCGTCCTTCTCCACCGGGGCTGATTCACCGGTGAGCGCGGCTTCCACGGTCTGCAGGTCCGCGGCGGCACAGAGCCGGGCGTCCGCCGGCACGGCCTGGCCGGCCTCGATGGTGATCAGGTCGCCCGGAACGAGCTCCTCCGCGGGCAGGTCGAGGAGCTGTCCCTCCCGCTGCACCCACGCCCGGTTCACCTCGAGGGCCAGCAGCCCCTCCATGGCGCGGCGGGCCCGCCACTCCGTGGCGAAGCCGACCGCGGCATTCAGGGCCAGCACGGCGAGGATCGCCCAGGCGTCACGCTGGTCCCCGGTGGCAAAGGAGATCGCCGCCGCCCCGATCAGGAGCAGGACCAGGATACTCTTGAACTGGCGCAGCAGGATCGTGAGGAGCGGGGTGGGGCGGAGGGCCACGAAGCGATTGAGGCCGGACTCCCGGCGCCGGGCCGCGACCTCGGCCAGCGAAAGCCCGGTCGCGCCGACGCCCAGCCGGTGCCGCGCCTCGTCCGGCGGCAGGGCGTGCCAGTCCGGCGGGACCGGCGGGGCGGGGTCGGCAAGGCTGGGCGTCATCCGGAAATGATACCGCCCCGGCCGACAGGCGACCGGGGCGGTTGCGGGAGAAGGGGTAGCCTCAGCCCTTGATGACGATCTTGTTCTTGATCGCCGTTTCCACCTTGGGCAGGCGCACCGTCAGCACGCCGTCATTGTACACGGCCTCGATCTTCCCCGGCTCCACCGCACGGGGCAGCCGGATGGTGCGCAGGAACTTGCCGGTTTCCCGCTCCTCCCACAGCACATGCTCAGTGGCCTCGCGGGTCATCTTCTCCCGATGCCCGGTCAGGGTGAGCACGTCGCCCTCGAGGTGCACGTCGAGATTCTCGCGCGGCACGCCGGGGATCTCCGCCCGGATGACGAACTCCTTTTCCTTTTCCGTCAGGTCGAGGGCCGGCATCCAGGTCCCTTCCATCGCCTTCTTCAGCGGCTCATAGCCGAACGCCGGAAAGGGAACCGGCGCGTTGAAGATGCGGTCGAACACCTCGTCCATGTCCCGGGTGAGGGTCGGCACGCCCGCCTGCAGCCTGGTGAGTTTCATCGCGTCCTCCTTGCAGAACTTGATCACCGGAGCCTGACTCACCACCGACCATTCTAGCCGCGCCGCCCTGAACCGGCCCTGAACCGGCGGCGAAGCTTTGCTCATGACGGTTTGCGCCTGGCCGGGACCATCCAGGCGTGGCTCACCTGCCAGACGTAGGCCGCTACATCGCGGGCCTGCGCGTCGCTTAATGTGCTCCACCCCCGCATCGGCATGGTGACGCCCCGTGTGGTCCAGGCCTTGGGGATGCCGTGCAGCACCCGGCCCAGGATGCCCTCGTAGCTGTCGGGGCCGTGCAGCCAGACGCCCTGGGCCAGCGCCGGTCCGCTGTCGGTGCCGATGGCATCGATCCCGTGACAGGTCACGCAGTTGGCGCTGCCATGGAACAGCTCCCGCCCGCGCGCCACCGCGGAATCCGTCACCTGGATGGGGCGGGGCGACGCAGCCGGCAGGGAATCCTGGGCCAGGAGCGGCCCGGCGGCGAGCAGCAGGGGGAGGATCAGGGAACGGCGCAAGGTGACCAGCATTCGGCCCTCCTGAGGAGGTCACCTGGAAGATGCCGTCGAGACCATGAAAGGACCTTCAAGGGTCGCTGAAGGGCCCTTCCGTGCGGGGTCAGTCCTCGTCGTGCAGCATCCGGCGGGGCGGGTCGTCAAGGTCGTCGAACTGCCCCCGCTGCACCGCGCGGAGCAGGAGCGCGAGGAAGATCCCCCCGACCAGCAGCGCCAGGGGGATCAGCAGGAGGTAGGCGCGCACGCGTCCCCCTGCCGAACCAGTCGCTCCACCCGGGCCGAGTTCCAGATGACGAGCGCGCTCGAGACCGGCATCAGCACCGCCGCGACCAGCGGGTTCACCAGCCCGAAGGCCGCCGCGCCCATCGAGACCAGGTTGTAGGCCACCGCCTGGCGCAGGCTCCGGCGGATCATCCGTTCCGCGGCGCGCCCGGCGCGGATGCCGGCGATGACCGGCGCCAGTGACCCGGTAGCGACGATGCCATCCGCGACCAGCAGGGTGCTGGCCGCGCCACTCGCCATCGCGATGCCGACGTCGGCGGCGGCCAGGGCCGGGCCATCGTTGAGGCCGTCCCCCGCGAAGAGTACCTTCGCGCCCGCCCGCTGCCGTTCCCGCACCCATGCGGACTTCTCCGCCGGCGATAGCCGGGCGCGCACCTCGGGGAGGTCCGCGTCGCGACCCACCGCCCGGGCCACGGCCTCGTGGTCACCGGTAAGCAGCACCGGCTCGACGCCGAGGCCGCGGAAGGCCTCGATGGTCCGGCGGGCGTCGGTCCGGGTGGTGTCCCCGAGGTGGATGACCTGGTCGTCCGCGGCGTCCTCCGCGCCGTCGGCGCGGCCGAGCCGCACCGCGCCGGGCCCGGCGGTGGTGAGTTCCCAGCGGATGCCGTCCACGAGGCCGCTGATACCGGACCCTGGCGTCTCCCGGACGTTCTCCGGCCGGGGGAGGGGGATCCCCCGCCGCCCCGCCTCCGCGGTGATGGCCCGGGCGATGGGATGCAGGCTGAAGCGCTCGAGGCCGGCCGCGACCCGAAGTGTCGCATTCGCGGCCTCGGTCACGGCGATCGTCCCGGCAGTCACCGTGCCGGTCTTGTCCAGCCCGGCCACGGTCACCCCGGCCAGGTCGAGCAGGTTCCCGCTGGAGCGGAGCAGGAGCCCCCGGCGCGCCGCGGCGGCGAGGCCGGCGGCTGCAGCCAGCGGGTGGGCCAGGGCGAGCGCGCAGGGGCAGGCCACCACGAGCACGGCCACCGTGTTGGCGATGGCCGGCGCGGCCCCGCGCGCGACCCACCAGCCGATGAGCGTGAGCGCCGCGAGCACCAGGGTCGCCACGGTGAACCAGGGGGCGATCCGGTCGGCGGAGGTCGGGGCCAGGCCCCGGTCCTGGGCCGTCCGGAGCTCCGCCGCCATCCGGTGCACCACGGTCTCGTGCCCCACGGCCTCCACTTGCACGGTGATGGCGCCGTCCATCAGGAGCGTCCCCGCGACCACCCGGTCACCCGGCCCCACCAGGACGGGCGCCGACTCCCCGGTGAGGAGCGCAAGCCGCACCTGGCCGGAGCCTTCCGCGACCACGCCATCCGCGGGGAGTTCCTCGCCGGCGCCGGCGTCGATCCGGTCGCCTGGGCGCAGTTCGGCCACCGGCACCGTCCCGATGGCCGTCCCCGTCAGGCGGCGGGCCGTGCGCGGCACGGTGCCCACCAGCGCGGCCGCCGCGTCGGTGGCGCGGCGCCGGCCGCGCGATTCGAGCACCCGGCCCGCGAGGAGGAGCGCCACCAGCATGGTGAGCGAATCGAGATAGGCGTCCTGGCCCCGGAGCGTCGCGACCAGGCCGTGGAGCCAGGTGATCGCGATGCCGAGCGCGATCGGCAAGTCCATGTGCAGGACCCGGTGCCGGAGCCCGTGCCAGGCGCCGGCGAAGAACGGCTCGGCGCACCAGATCGTGACCGGGGTCGCGAGCAGGAGGCTCACCCAGCGGAACAGCGCGGCGAACCCCGGATCGATGCTGCCGTACCACCAGCCGGCGTAGAGCCCCTCGTACAGTCCCATGACCGCCACCGCCGCCGCGGTGGCAAATCCCAGCCGGATCATAAGGCTTCGGTCGGGCGCGGTCTCGACGCCGAGGGGGCGGGGCCGGTAACCGAGCGCCGCGATGCGACGGACCAGGGTGGGGAGATCCACCGTGGCCGGGTCCCAGCGCAGCATGGTGCGTCCCGTGGCGTAGGACACCATGGCGTGCGCGACCCCCGGGGTCCGCTCCAGCATCTTCTCGGTGACCCACACGCAGGAGGCGCAGCGCAGGCCGTCCACCACCAGGCGGGCCTCACAGAGTCCGGCCGGATCGGTTGCGACCTCGACGCGGGTCCAGTCGTCGGCGGACGGGCCGTCGGGGCGCGGGGCGAACGCGGTGCGCTCGGCGTAATAGCGCTCGAGCCCCGCGCCGCGGATGATTGCCGCCGCCATCTCGCAGCCGCGGCAGCAGAAGCTGTCCGTGGTTCCCTCGAC
>JAEUJI010000066.1 GCA_016794805.1 Gemmatimonadota bacterium | reverse complement strand
CGGGAGCCTGGCCGGAGGGGCTGCCGGGGGGTGGCTCGGCCGGCGGAGCCGGGGGTGGCGCCCATGACTCCAGAGGGGATCGGGATCGCCCTTACATTACCTGTATGGCCCTGACCTTCCGGCGCCGGATCCTGCTTTCGCTGGTCGCACTCGGCACGGTGCCGACGGCGGTGGCGCTCATCGGATGGGTACTCGCGGTCAGCCCGCCGGTCGGGCCGCTGGCGAGCACCCGCGCCGCAGTCGAGCCGCTGCGGGAGACGGGCCGCACCCTGCTCGAAACCATCGATTCCACGCGCCTCACCCGGGTCGAGCGCCGCGCCCTGGCCGAGCATGGCCGGGCGCTCAACGAGGCGATTTCCCGGGTGACCCGGCAGGAGACCTATTCCACCGTGTACGCCGGGGTGTATGCCGCGATCATCCTCGGCCTGGGCGCGCTGGTGCTCTATGCCTCGGTGCGGGTGGGAGGCTACCTGTCGCGTCAGCTCAGCCGCCCGATCGACGAACTGATCGGCTGGACCGGGCGGATCCAGCGGGATGAGCCGCTGCCACCGGATGCGCACGAGGGAGGCGCGCCCGAGTTCGCCGCGCTGCGCGGCGCGGTACGCGAGATGGCGAGCGGCCTGGCGGAGGCGCGGACCCGCCAGCTCGAGGCGGAGCGGCTGCGCGCCTTCCGCGAGGTGGCCCGGCGGGTGGCGCACGAGATGAAGAACCCGCTCACCCCGATCCGGTTCGCCGTGAGCGCGCTGAGCCGGAGCGCGCGGCCGGAGCAGATGGAGTCGCTGGAGGTGCTGGCGACCGAGTCGAACCGGCTGGAGCAGCTGGCCCGCGAGTTCACCGAGATGGGGCGGCTGCCCGAGGGCCCCGCGGCCGAAGTGGACCTGGGAGAACTGGTGAGCGAGCTGGTCCGCACGACCGTGCCGGCCACGCTTCCGGTCCAGGTGGAGGCCGACCCCGAGACCCCCCGGATCACCGGCCACTACGAGCCGCTCCGCCGCGCCTTCAGCAACCTGCTGCGCAACGCGATCGAGGCCGGCCCCGGGCCCGGGGGGCTCCAGGTGAGCTGCCGGCCGCTGGGCCAGAACGGAGCGGAGGTCCGCTTCGTGGATCACGGTCCGGGCGTGCCGGCCGAACTGCGGGACTCGATCTTCGACCCGTACGTCACGGGCGGCAAGGATGGCGGAACCGGCCTGGGCCTGGCGCTGGTGCGCCAGACCGTCGAGGCCCATGGCGGCCGGGTGCGCCACGAGCCGACGCCGGACGGCGGCGCGACCTTCGTGGTGACCCTCCCGCGGGTCCGCCGCCCGGGGGCGTAGGGCCGGGGCGGCCCCGCCCCTCCGCCGCCGACCCGCTGCGCCTACATTTCGGATCATGTCGCATCGCATCCTGATCGTGGACGACGAGCCGAACATCCGGCGGATGCTCGCCGCGCTGCTTCGCGCCGAGGGGTTCCAGGTGGAGGAGGCCGGCAGCGGCAATGCCGGGCTGCTCGCGCTGGAGCAGTTCGAGCCCGACGCGATCTTCCTCGATCTCATGATGCCGCCCGGGCCTGACGGGCTCGAGACGCTGACCCAGGTCCGCGGCCGGGGCATCGACGCCCCGGTCATCATGATGAGCGGCAAGGCCCAGCTGGCCGACGCCGTGCGGGCCACGCAACTCGGCGCCTTCCAGTTCCTCGAGAAGCCGCTCAGCCCGGAGGCGGTGCTCGTCACCCTGCGCTCCGCGGTGGACCTGGGACGCACCCGGCACCAGAACCGGGCGTTGCGGCAGGCGCTCGAGAGCCGCGAGGAAATGGTGGGCCAGAGTGCGGCGCTGGCCCAGGTCCGGCAGCTGATCCAGCAGGTGGCCCCGACCGATGCCCGGGTGCTGATCACCGGCGACTCCGGCACCGGGAAGGAGCTGGTCGCGGCGGCCATCCACCGCGCCAGCCGCCGCGCGGCGGAGCCGTTCGTCACGGTGAACTGCGCCGCGATCCCGCGCGAGCTGGTGGAGTCGGAGATGTTCGGCCATGAACGCGGCGCCTTCACCGGCGCGGCCGAGCGCCGCCTCGGCCGGTTCGAGCTGGCCGACGGCGGCACCCTGTTCCTGGACGAGATCGGGGACCTCAACCTCGAGGCCCAAGCCAAGCTGCTCCGCACCCTCGAGACCGGGGTCCTGCAGCGGCTGGGCGCGGAACAGCCGCAACAGGTCAATGTGCGGGTGCTGGCGGCGACCAACCGGCGGCTCGACCAGGCGGTGGCCAGCGGCGCGTTCCGCGAGGATCTCTTCTTCCGGCTCAACATTTTCCCGATCCACATCCCGCCGCTCCGGGAACGCCTCGAAGACCTGCCCGCGCTGGTCACCCACCTGGCGCGACGGGCCCGTCCCGGGCAGCCACAGCGCTACGACGACGACGCGCTGGCGCTGCTCCGGCAGCATCCCTGGCCGGGCAACATCCGGGAACTGGCCAACCTGGTGGAACGGCTGGCGATCATCGGCGGCGAGACGGTTGGCGCCGCGGAGGTCGCCGCGATCCTGCCGCTCGCGTCGCGACGGGCCGACGGGCCGACGGACCGGGGAACCAGCCCGGCGGCCGACGTGGGGGGCCGGCCGCTCACCGACGCGCTCGACGACTACGAACGCTCGCTCATCGCGGGCGCGCTGGAGCGCACGGGAGGCAACGTGGCGGAGGCCGCCCGGTTGCTGGTGACCGACCGCGCCAACCTGTACCGCCGCATGAAGCGGCTGGGGCTGCTGGCCCGGAACGAGCCGGTGGGAGGGGAGCGGTGAACGGGCGGGCCCTCGGCCTGCTGCTGGTCCTGGCGGCCTGCCCCGCGGTGGCGGCGGCGCAGGACAGCGTCATCGTCATCAACCCGGACGCCCCCGGCGCCGACTCCGGACTCACCGGCCTCCCCCCCGAGATCCTGCAGGAACTGCTGGACCGGTGGAACGACAGCGCCACGGTCCGGCTGGCCGGCGGCCTCACCCTGCCGGCGGGCGCCCGGCTCAGCGGCGCGATCGCGAGCTACCGCGGGACCCTCCGGATCGGGGGAGAGATCGAAGGCTCGCTGACGGTGATCAACGGCGACCTGGTGCTGCTCCCGGGGGCGCGGGTGACCGGGGGGATCCTGGTGGCGGGGGGCCGCCTGAGCACCGCGGAGACCGCGGTCCACGACGGCGAGGCCCGGGTCTTCTGGGATGCCGCCCCCGTGACCCGGCAATCCGACGGCACCCTGGTGGTGCGGGAGCGCCGCCGGCCGATCGGTTCCCTGGCCACCGCGGAGCGGACCTTCCAGGCGGGCCGGATCGCCACCACGCTCCGGCTCACCACCACCCAGACCTACAACCGGATCGAAGGGCTCGGCATCGTGTTCGGGCCGGCCTTCGAGTGGCGGCCCAACCCCGGGGTCGCCGCCTCGCTCGACCTGCGCGGCATCCTCCGCACCGCGCCCGACAACTCGCCGTTCCGCCGGGACCTGGGCTGGATCATCCGCACCGACTGGCGCTTTGACGGCAGTCGCGGCTGGGGACTCGGGGCGCGCACCTATTCGGTGATCTCGGGGATCGAGGAGCACACCCTGCCCCGGGACGAGATCGGGTGGAACGCCTTCCTGTTCCAGCGCGACAACCGCGACTACTTCTCGAGCGAGGGGGTGGGGGGCAGCGGGTACGTCTATCTCTCGTCCCGGCTGCGGCTCGACGGCGCGCTCCGCTATGAGAAGCAGGGATCGGTGCGGGCCAACGACCCCTGGACCCTGTTCCGGAACAGCGATCGATGGCGCCCCAATCCGCTGGTGGACGATGGGCACTACACCATCCTGGGGCTCTCGGCGGCGTACGACACCCGGAACGCCACGTCGGACCCCTCCTCCGGCTGGTGGCTGCGCGGCAGCGTGGAGCACGCCTCGAGCGACGACGTCGCCCCGGTGGCGCTCCCCAGGGCGGTCCGGAGCGCCCTGCCGACCAGCGACTACGCGTTCAATCGTTTCACCCTCGACCTCCGGCGCTACAACCGGATCAGCCCCGAAGTCCAGCTCAACGCCAGGCTGTGGGCCGGCGGCTGGCTCTCCGGTGATCCGCTCCCGATCCAGCGCCGGGTCTCGCTGGGGGGAGCCGACCTCCTTCCCGGCTATCCCTTCCGCGCGTTCGACTGCGCGCCCGCCGGATTCGACGATCCCTCGCGGGCGGCGCTCTGCGACCGGGCGCTCATCACCCCGGTCGAGTTGCGGCACCGGCTGCGGCTCCGCGCCGGGTACCTGGTGCGCGACCCGGAGCACCAGGAGCT
>JAEUJI010000048.1 GCA_016794805.1 Gemmatimonadota bacterium | reverse complement strand
ATCGTCCCAGCAACCCGAAGCAAAGGTCTGCTGCAAATACTGTGAGAAGACGCTCATCAGGTGCTTGACACCGGGCGCCACGCTCGGGTCGTAGGCGGTCTGCAGGTAGATCTCGGTCCAGACCCGCGCCGGCAGCCGCCCGGCCATGGCCGCGGCATGTCCCGCCCGCCACTCCGCGTGGGTGAGCGGGGTGTTGATCGTGGCGGTATGGTGCGGCATCCGGGTGCCGGGGCGCGCGGTGAAGTTTGGCAGTTCCGCGAGCGCGGCGTTGAACTTGACCGTGGCGCTCTTCATTGGCACCGCCTCGACCCGGGCCCGCCAGCCGGCGTCGGCGGCGGGGCCGAGGAGCCGGAGTGTCGCGACCGGGTCGGCGTTGCTGATCACCACGGGGGCCGGGATCCGGTCCCCGCCCGCCAGCTCCACGCCCACGCCGGGGACGATGCGCGCCACCGGCACCCCTGCCGCCACCACGGCGCCCGCCTCCACCGCCGCGTCGTGCATCAGGAAGCTCACCATGCCCATCCCGCCCTGCACGTAGCCCCACCCCCCGGGCTCCCCGTCATCCAGCCGGCCCTGGAAGTGGTGATAGTAGAGGGAGGCGGTGCCGGGATCGTACGGGCTCGCGGCACTCCCCACGACGCCCTGGCCCATGTAGGCCATCTGCATGCGGGGATCGCTGAGGTAGCGGTCCATCAGTTCCGCCATCGACCACTCGAACAGGAGCCCAATGGCATCCCGGTCGTGCCCCAGCCGGGCCTCGATCGCCTCCCGCGACGGCGCCCGGTGCAGCCAGGTGTCGGAGTCGTCGAGGGGCCGAAGGGCATACACGATCTTCTTCATCAGGCCGTGCATTTCGTGCCGGCCCTTCACGTCCTGCGGCGCGAAGCGCCGCAGTTCCGCCTCCGCCTTCGCCTCGTCATCCCAGAGCTGGAGGCTGGTGCCGTCCTCGAAAGGCACGAAGTACCCGCCACTCGCCGGGGTCCACCGGTAACCGCGCGCCGGCAGTCGCATTTCCTCGATGACCCGGTGGTGCAGCAGGCCCACGACGTAGGCGCAGGGGGAGACCCGGTACCCGGGCCAGGTCTCCTCCAGGGTGCAGGCCCCGCCGATCCGCTCCCGGGACTCGAGCACCAGCACCCGGCGTCCCGCGCGCGCCAGGTAGAAGGCGCACGTGAGGCCGTTGTGGCCGGCGCCAACCACGATGGCGTCCCACGGGCGGCGCGCCAGCTCGGCCACCGGCGCGGGGAGGCCCACCTTGCCGAGGACGGGGACGGCGGAACGAATCATGAAAGTGTTGCCCGGTTCTGAGTGCGGCAGGCTGCGGGGGCAGAAATTTCCCGTTGACAGCGGCGGGACACGCCCTATCGTGGAGCTGCCCACCGAAGGAATCGAGGGACGATGGGGCCCGCCGTCGGGGAAGATATCCCGTCACGGACGCCCCGCTATGGACACCGCCCGCAGGACTCCGCGCTACCCATGAGGGATGGACGGCGGTCAGCCCCATCCCGGGGGACCTGAGCGAACGCATGCCATCGCATGGCCGCGCTCACCCATTGGCGGCTCAACAGCCGCCCGCCGACAACCGGCACATGCTCGAGGGGCGGGGCTCCGGCTCCGCCCCTACTGCGTCCGCAGGTACTCCCCGTACCAGGCGAGGTACTGCTCGTAGCGGTGCCGCTGGTAGCTCGGCTTCTCGATGCCGTGGAACTGCCCTGGGTAGATGACCAGCCGGGTCGGGACGCCGAGGCTCCGGAGCGCCTGGTACATCTGCTCCGAGTTGAGCAGCGGCACGTTGAAGTCCTGTTCGCCGCAGAGGAACAGCGTCGGGGTCCGGATCCGGTCCGCCTTGAGGAAGGGGGACGACAGCCGCAGCCAGGCCTGGGTGTTCTTCCACGGCGGCCCCAGTTCGGCCTCGTACTCCCGGACGTACATGTCGGTGCCATACCCCGCGAGGATGTTGGAGATGCTCGCGCCGCTCACCGCCGCCTTGAATCGCTGGTCCTGGCTGATGACATAGTTGGTCAGGATGCCGCCGTAGCTCCATCCGCCCACGCCAAGCCGCGCCGGGTCGGCCACTCCGATCCGGATCGCGTGGTCCACCCCGGCGATCACGTCCTTCGCGTCCTTGCTGCCCCAGTCGGCCCAGATGGCGAGGGAGTACTTCTCCCCCCGCCCCGAGCTCCCGCGCGGGTTCATCGCCACCACCGCGTACCCCTCGGCGGCGAGCAGCTGCCAGTAGAAATCGAACTCGCGCTGGAACTGACTCACCGGCCCGCCATGGATGGTGAGCACCGTGGGGTAGCGGGTCCCGGCGGCGTAGTCGAGCGGCCGGATCAGGAAGCCGTTGACCATGGTGCCGTCAGGGCTCTTCACGCTGATCTCCTCGACCGGCGCCAGCCGCAGCATCGCCATCAGGCTGTCGTTCTGCCGGGAGAGCATCCGCGGCCCCTCCGGCCCCAGAACGTAGACCTCGGCCGGCCGCGCCGGGGTGCCCAGCAGGTACGCGATGCGCCCGTCGCGGCTCATGCTGTAGCTCTGGACGACACCGCCCTCTCCGGCGAGGCGCTCGATCGCGCCGCCGGCGGACGGCATCCGCGCCAGGTACTGCGAGCGATCGTCCTCGAGCAGGAAATAGAGGTGTCGGCCGTCGGAGGACCAGGCCGGCTGGGTCACGTGCCGGTCGAGTGCCTCGGTGAGCACGGTGGGCCGGCCGGTGCCTCCCCAGGGCGTGACCGCCAGCCGCGGGCCGGCGTAGTAGATCAGGGAGTCTGCCCCACCCTGCAGATAGGCGAGGGTTCGCCCATCGGGGCTCCACGCCGCCGGGCTCTCCCAGTCCGAGGCGCCGTCGGGGCCGGTGAAGGTCGTCACCGGCCGCGGCACCGCGCCCCGCGTGGCCGGCATGAACCAGAGGTCGAAGTTGTTGCCGCGGTCGGGGTCCGCGCCGACGCGCTTGCTGCTGAAGACGAGGTAGCGGCCGTCCGGGGACCAGGCGGGGAGGTACTCGTCGAACTCCCCGAAGGTCACCTGCTCCACCGACCGGCTGGCCAGCTCCAGCAGGTAGAGGTGGGACCGCTTCCGGCGGACGTAGCCGACGTAGTCTTCCTTGAAGTAGTACCGGTCGATCACGATCGGTGGCGCGGTCTTGCGGCTGGCGCTGTCGCGCGGCGGCTGCGCTCCCTCGTCCGCGATCCCGGGGTCGGTGCCGCCATCCTCCGGCTTCGGCGGGAGCACCGCGTGCACCTCGACCGAGTCCCCGTCCTCGATGACCAGCGCCAGCCGGTCCCCCGCCGGGGACCAGGAGAAGTCTGCGACGCCGGTCCGGTGATGGGTCACCTGCTCCGCCTCGCCGCCCGCGCGCGGCAGCAGCCAGAGCTGATCCACCCCGTCGTCGTTGCCGCGGCCGGACAGGAAGGCGAGGTAGCGGCCGTCGGGGCTCCACCGCGGGGTGTGCTCGCTCTCGGAGGGCGTGGTGGTGAGCCGGAGCGTGGTGCGGCCGTCCCAGCTCGTCATCCACAGGTCGCTGGCGGTGCCGTCCTCCCCGAGATCCGCGACGCTCACGGTGTACGCCACCCAGTTGCCCTCGGGCGAGAGCTGCGGGTCGCTGACATCCCGGAAGCGGTGCAGGTCCTCAATCGCGATCCGGCGTGGGGCGGAGCCCTGAGCCACCAGGGCGGCCGGGGCGAGGGCGGCAAGGACAAGCAACAGGAGGCGACGCATGGAGAGTCCGGTCAGGGTCCCCGATGATCGCCGGTCCCGGCGGGGCGGGCAAGGGGATGCGCTAGGCCGTGCGCACCATCCGCTGCACCTGCTCCGCCTGCCAGAGGTGCCGCCGCTGGTGCGCCGCGAGCACCCGGAAGCAGGAATAGGCGTGATAGCGGATCCGCGCATTGAAGGGCGAGACGATCGTCACCCGGTCCAGCGCCAGCCCGTCCGAGCGCCGCACCCGCTCGATCAGCTCCCCCTGCAGCCGCTGGTACGCGGCGCGGACCTCGTCCCGGCTGCCAACCTGCGCCGGGGTGAAGAGCGCGGTCGTGGCCACCCGGTGCCGGATGGGCGGTTCCGACATCGTGCAGAGGAGCCAGCCGGTGAGGTCGCGCCGGAACCGCCGCGCCCCCGCCGGCGGAAGCTGGCGGGCCTCCGCCAGGGCCGCGTCGAGGAGCGGCAGGAAGATCAGCGTCGTCAGGTTCAGGTGATCGAGGCACTCCGCCACCGACCAGCGCCCCGGCGCCGGGCGGCGCGCAAACTCCCCCTCCGGCGTCGCGGCCAGCAGCGCCTCCGCGTGGTGCCGGGCCTGTTCCAGCTCGGCCACGATCTCGTCCAGTTGTCGCGCCATCTCCTACTCGCGTTCCACCGGTGCCACCGGCCGGGGCCACTCCCCCGATGCGCGGAGGGCCGAGCGCCGCATCACCGACGACACCAGGATCGCCGCCTCCAGCCAGGCCGCCTGCAGCGCCGGATTCCACGCCGGGCCGAGCAGCTCGCGCAGGCTCTCCCGCAGCGCGTCGCCGAGCAGCACATGATGCCGGGAGCTGAGCTCCAGGGCCACCGGCTGGCTGCCCCATTCCGCGGCGAGCTCGACCAGCCGCTCCGGATCGTCCAGGGCGTTGAGCAGCGCCTGCAGGACCTCCACCAGCTCCGCCGGGGGCACCGCCCCGGCGCGTGCCGCCAGCTCCGGATCGAGCGCCCCGAGGCGAGCCCGCCACTGCGCCGCCACCTTCGCGGGATCCAGCGTCCGCCAGGTGCGCTGCAGCAGGCGCAGTCCTTCGTCGGTCATGGTCCCCGCCTAGTGCCGCGCCTGCGAAACGACCGGCAGGCCGTGCAGGGTGGGAGAGAGGGATGGCCGCGGCTGTGCCTGCGGCCGCGCCACCGCCCTCGAGTTGACCGCGGCCCGCTCCTGCGCCGCGAGGATCTGGTCCAGGGAGCGGAGGGCGTGGTACCACGCCCTCAGGCTCTGGATCGCGTCACGCACCGGCATCGCTGCTCCGTTCAGTTGATGGTCAGGGCGGTGACCTCTCCGCCCGGGGTTGCCGTGAAACTGCCGCTCACCGTCACCCGCCGGTCCTCCCGCGCCGGATCGGCCGCGAGGAACCCCGTCGCCTGGAACTCGAAGGTGCCGCTGATCCGCTCCGCCGAGCTGGCCGTCACGCTCATGGTGCCGCGCTCCACCCGGAATACCCCCGTCGGATGGCTTGGCGATCCGGTCACCACCAGGCCGTGGAACTCTCCGGTCCGCGTCACCGAGGGCGTCACCCGGTAGATCCCGACACCCGGCCGCCCGCCGCCGTTCCGGGTCAGGACGATCGCGCCCTGCTCCGCGTAGGCGCCCAGCGTGAGGGAGAAGGAGCGCTCCGCCTCCGGCCCCGCCTCACCAAACTCCGCCGCGCCCCGCGCCACCGTGGGGGCGGCGCCGCTGATGGTCGCCTCGAACAGGGACGGCGCCTCCGCGCGGTCCGCGCTGAAGCCACCCCGGACGGTGATCTCCCGGTCCTCCACCTCCGGATCACTCGCCAGGAAGCCGGTGGCCTTGAGTTCGTATCGGCCCACGATCCGGTCCTCACTGGACTGGGTGATCGTCACGCTGCCGCTCATGCCATGAAACACGCCCACCGGCAGTTCCACCGAGCCGAGCGAGACTACCGCATGAAAGTCGTTCGGCCCCTCCGCTCCCGGGCCCAGCGGGGTGATGCGGTAGGTCCCCACCCCCGGCCGCTCGCCGTTCACGCGGCTGAAGACCACCGCTCCCCGCTCCGACCGCGTCCCCAGCTCGAGGGAAAAGCTGGCGCCCAGCGCCGAGCGCGTCTGGCGCACCGGCCCGAAGACGGCCGACCCGGCGAGGGTGGCGGTCATGGCGCCGGAGACCGTGGCCGTGTGGGTCGCCTCCCGGGTCGGGGCCATGCCGGGGACCAACAGGGTCAGTCCGGCGATCGAGCACAGCAGCGGGAACCGCATCGGTGACTCCTTCCACATCAGGGGGTAATGCGTCGTTGCCCTGGACCGCCCGACAATTCCAGGCGTTGCCCGAAGGCGGGGGCCGCAATCGGTTGCCGACCGGGTGAACGGCGCCTAGTATAGGAGCGCAACTCACGCCGATCTCCGGCTCCCCTCGCCCCGATGTCACCCGGAAGTCACCTGCCCTAACGTGCTCAGGATCAACGTCTTAGGCGGGCTGTTCGTGACGGGTGAGGGGCGCCCCCTCACCGGGGCCGCCGCCCAGCCCCGTCGGCTGGCCCTCCTTGCCCTGCTGGCGGTGGCCGGGGATCGTGGCGCAACTCGCGACGCCCTGATCGCCTATCTCTGGCCCGACGCCGATGAGGAACGTGGCCGTCGCGCCCTGACCCAGGCGCTCTACGCCCTCCGCCGGGACCTCGGTTCGGACGAGGCACTGCTCGGCCTCAAGGACCTGCGCCTCAACCCCGATCAAGTCACCAGCGACTACGCCGAGTTCCATGACACCCTCGCCGCAGGGGACCTGGAGCGCGCCGCCGAGTGCTATCGCGGGCCGTTTCTGGATGGCTTCCACCTGCCGGAGGCGGATCCCTTCGAGCGCTGGGCGGAAGAACAGCGCAGCGGGCTGGCCCATGAATGGTCCGACCTGCTGGAGCAGCTCGCGGCCCGCTGCAACGAGCGTGGGGACCATCGGGGTGCGGTGGGGTGGTTCAGGAAGCTGGCGGCCCAGGACCCGATGAATGCCCAGGTCGCCGCCCGCCTGATGCGTTCGCTGGCCGCGGGTGGGGACGTGGCCGGGGCGCTGCAGCATGCGCGCGTCTACGAGACGCTGGTGCGGCAGGAGCTGGACCTCGCTCCCGACCGGGAGGTGGTGGCGCTGGCGGAGCAGCTCCGCGGCGGACAGCGGCAGGGCGCGCCGGCGGCCGCGCCCACCTCACCCCCTCCAGCGCCTTCCTCACCGCCCGAGCCCCAGGCAGCAAGCGCCCCGGCAGGGCGCACCGCCGTGGATCCCCCCTCACGCCCCAGCCGCCCGAGCGGTTCCCTCGACCTGGGACATACCAGCGGATGGGCCGTCGGCGGCGGTTTCGGGTTGGGGGCGCCGGCGGAGCCGCCACCGCAGCCGAGGCAGGCGTGGCGGCGCCGGGCCCGGTGGGTGCTCGTGGCCGTGGTCGCCGCCCTCCTGGTGCCGCTGGCCAGGCATGTCTGGCGGGCCCACCTGGTCCGCTCCGCGGCGATGGCTGCGCCGGAGCGGGTGGTGGCGGTCGGCCGGATCAGCCACTACGCCGCCGCCGGCGCGGGCGCGCTGGGCGCGCCGATGGCGGACATGCTGGCCACCAACCTGGCCCGGACCCGCGGACTCCGGGTGGTGAGCAACGCCCGCATGGTCGAGGTGATGCGCCAGCTGCCGGACGCCGCCGACACCGCCGTCGCGAGCGTCGCGGCGGCGCGGCAATCCGGCGCCACGGAACTGGTGGATGGCGCCCTCTACGACCTCGCGCCCGGACGGATGCGGCTCGACCTCCGCCGCACGGACCTGGCCAGCGGCGCGGTGCTCGAGGCGTATACGGTCGAAGGGGAGAACCTCTTCCTGCTGGCCGACAGCGGCACCGCCCGCCTGCTCCGCGATCTCGGCGGCACGCCGCTGGCCGGCTCGCTGGCGGACGTCTCCACCCGCTCGGTGCGGGCCTACCAGCTGTACGAGGCGGGGCTCCGGCTCTACTACGCGGGGGAGCGTGCCGAAGCCGAGCGGCAGTTCCAGGAGGCGCTCAAGGCCGACTCGGCGTTTGCGATGGCGCAGTTCTTCTACGCCCTGAGCACGTCGCCCGGGCTGCGCACCGAGACGGTGGCGCGGCTCCGGCGCGCGGTGGACCTGGCGCGGCGGGCCAGCGACCGGGAACGGCTGCTGGTCAACGCCGCGTGGGCATTCGTCAACACCTCCCCCTCCCTGCGGGCCATCGCGGAAACGCTCATGGTCCGCTACCCCGCGGAACTGGAGGGGTACCTGATGGCCGGGCAGGCGGCCATCCTCGCCGGGGACTACGAGGCGGCGCACGGCCCGCTCGAGACCGTCATCGCGCGGGACTCCCTCGGGCTCCGGGGGAGCACCCCGCGCTGCCTGGCCTGCGAGGCGATGCCGGCCCTCTACTCCTCCTACATCCAGGAGGACTCCATCGCCGCGGCGGTCGCCGTTGGCCGGCGATGGACCCGGCTGCAGCCCGGATCCGGGGTCGCGTGGCGCACGCTGGCCATGCTGCTGGCCCAGTCCGGGGCGTTCGCGGCGGCGGATTCCGCGCTGGCGCGCGCGGACAGCCTGCTGCCGCGGGACCCGAAGACCTGGCGCTATCACACGGCGAATCAGCTCTGGCGCTGGGACTTTGCAACCGCCGCGGAGGTGGTGCGGGGCCAGCTGCATTCCGCTGACCCGGATGAGCGCGTCGAGGCGTCGTGGATGCTGGCGGTGGTACTCCGGCAGCAGGGGCGGCTGGAAGAGGCGCTGGTGGCCGCGCGCCGCTACCGCGCCACCCGGGGCGAACAGAGCCGGCCCGGGGCCGCGCCCACCACGGCGCTGCTCGAGGCCCAGGTGCTGTTCGAGCAGGGCGCCTACCGGGCCGCGGCGGCGCTCTTCGATTCCGTCGCCCGGGGGCGGGTCAGCGGGGAGGATTCCTCGGCCGTTTCCCGGAACCGGGTCTGGGCGCTGACCCACGCCGCGGGAGTGCTTGCCGCGCAGGGAGACACCACCCGGCTCGCCGGCCTGGCCGACACCATCCGGGTGCTGGGCCGGCAGAGCGCCTTCGCGCGGGACCAGCGGCTGCACTATTACGTGGAAGGGCTGCTGGCCCTGGCGCGCGGCAGGGAAGGTGAGGCCGTCCAGCTGTTCCGCCGCTCGATCCTGTCCCCCAACGTCGGCTATACCCGGGTCAACCTGGTCCTGGGCCGGACCCTGACCCGGCTGGGGCGGCCGCGGGAGGCGGTGGCGATCCTGCAGAGCGCGCTGCGCGGGATGTTCGAGGGGTCCAACCTGTACGTCACCCATACCGACCTGGGCGAGGCCCTGGCGGAGGCCTTCGAGGCCGCCGGCCAGCGGGACAGCGCCGCCTACCACTACCAGCGGCTGGTCAAGGCCTGGGAGGGGGCGGATCCGAGGTTCACGCCACGGATCGCCAACGCGCGCGGCCGCGCGATGCTGATGCTGGAGCGCCGCCAGTAGGTCCCGTGGCGTCCGCCCCGCCCCGCGGAGGGGTCAGCCGCCGGGCTTGCGGGGTGGGCGGCGGGGGGTCTCTTCGCCGAACAGCCGCTTCCGGCCCCCGCCGCGGACATCTTCGGGCGGGGCCAGGTCCTCCAGCCGCACGATCTCCCCTTCCTTGGTCCGGGTGGATCGGGTCTTGCGCGGCTTGCGCTCTGTCATGGCGGACTCGTGCGGAAAGGTCGGGTGAGCGCGCGGGCGGCCCCAGGGGGCCGCCCACGCTTCGGGCACCCGCGGAGAATCAGTTCGCGCGCCGACGGAGGAGCGAGGGGGCCTTCTTCTTGGCGCCACCGGTGACCGCGCCGGCCTTCTTGCTGCTTACGGACTTCTTGGGCAGGTCCTTGATCTTCTTCTTGTCCGCCATGGTAACCTCCGGAGTGGGGTGAGGGGTACGACGGTGCTGCGTGATGCTCATGGTACTGGCAAACCCCGGACCACACGGCGCCGCACGAGTCAACTGCCGCGTTCACAGGGAATTGGCTCCGGGCGGAGTGGCGGGGCGCCGTGGGTGTGGTTGCAGGACGGGGCCAGGGGTAGCGGTGCGCTACCAGGCGCGGTCTAACTTTCGGCGAGCTTGCGGTCCAGGGTCGAGCGCGCGAGGCCCAGCGCCCTGGCGGCGCGCCGCTTGTTGCCGTCGAAGCGCGCCAGCACCGCCGCGATGTGCCGGCGCTCGGCGCCCCGGAGCGAGAGGTCCCCATCGGCCGCCCCCGCGGCCGGGGCCCGGGGCCGGGACGCGGCCGCCGGCGGCGCATCGAGCTCCTCCGGTTCCAGCAGGATGGCGGCCTCCTCGATGACGTCCCCCTCGGCGATCGCCACCGCGGCGTGGATCACCCGCTTGAGCTCCCGCAGGTTCCCGGGCCAGCCGTAGCCGAGCAGCCGGTCCGCCGCGTGCCGGCTCAGCCCCACGATCGGCTTGCCCAGCTGCGCGCTCGCCGCGGCGATCTCCGCCGCCATCAGGGAGGCCAGGTCGTTGGGCCGCTCCCGCAGGGCGGGGAGCCGGAGGGTGATGCCGCTGATCCGGTAGAACAGGTCCTTCCGGAAGTGCTCCGTCTCCTTGTACCGGGTGATCGGCAGGTGGGTGGCCGTCACCAGCCGGACGTCCGCGTCCAGCAGCTGCTCGCTTCCCAGCCGCTCGAATTCCCCGTACTCCACGGCGCGGAGGATCTTGGCCTGGGCCGCGGGGCTCATGTCGGCGATTTCGTCGAGGAAGAGGGTGCCGCCGTCGGCCAGCTCGAACTTGCCCTTGACCCGCCGGTCCGCGCCGGTGAAGGCGCCCCGCTCGTGGCCGAAGAGCTGGCTGTCGAGGAGGGTGTCGGAGAGCGCGGCGGAGTTGAAGGCGATGAACGGCCCCCGGGCCCGGCGGGAGGAGTTGTGCAGCGCCCGCGCCAGCAGGGTCTTGCCGGTGCCGGTCTCGCCCAGGATCAGCGTGGGGAGTTCGGTCCGGGCGGCGACGCGGGCCAGGTCGAGGCAGAGCCGCATCGCCTCGTCGCCCGACTGGAAGTCGTCGAGGGTCGCCCGCCATTCGGGATGGCGATCGGGGCTGCCGTGGCCATGGACGCTCACGGCGGCGGGTCCCGGAAGTTTTCCCGCAGCGCCCGGATCGGCTCGATGGCATAGCTCACCAGCGACCGCCGGCCCACCACCACGTCCGCCTGTCCCTGCATCCCCGCCAGCAGCGCCCGCTCCTGGCCCCGCACCCGGATCGAATCCTCGGCCAGGTCCACCACCGCCCGGAAGCTGCTGTCGCGGTCGCCGAGGCCGGCGGGCCCCACCCAGCGCACCTGGCCGAAGCGGATCCCGTAGCGCTGGTAGGGGAAGGCGTCGTAGCGGAGCTTCACCCGCTGTCCCGCGCGAATCTGGGGGAGGCCGCTCTGCGGCACCGCGAACTCCGCCTGGAGCCGCGCGCCGGCGCAGGCGATCTCGCTGATGACCTCCCCCTCGCGGACCAGGGCCCCGGCGGCGCTGACATGGAGCCGCAGCACCGTGCCCCGGCAGGGGGCAGTGACGGCGAGGCCATCCTCCGTCAACCCCTCGAGGTCACGGCCCAGCGCCTCGATCCGGATGCCCGCCGTCTCCACCGATTCCTCCAGGCTCCGGCGCGCGTCTTCGTACTCGAGATCCCGCGCCTGGCCGTCCCGGCCCAGCCGGGCGAGGTCGGCGGCGGCGTCCTCGAGGTCGTTGCCGGCGTTCTGGACTTCCTCCTGCAACGTGGACACCTCGAGGTCCATGCGGGCCACCTCCAGCCGGTTGACGGCGCCGCTCCGGAAGCCGGAACCCGCGCTGTCCGCCAGTTCCCGCATCAGCGCCAGCCGGCGCTCCTTCGAGGTGATCAGCCGCTTGAGCGACTCCATCCGGGCGCGCAGCCGCCGGGCTTCGGCCTCGTCGGCGCGTTTCCGGGTCTGGTACTGGCTGCCGAGGATCCGGAGGCGGTCCTGGTCGGCCCGGCGCTGGGTCTCGATGGTCCGCCGCTCCCCGGCGCGATCGCTGAGGGAGGGGGAGCGCAGCATCACCAGGGTGGCCCCGGCCGGCACCGTGTCCCCCTCCCGCACCGTGACCGCGGTGACGATGCCATCCTTGCGCACCCGGACGGGGTCGGCGCCATCGACCGGGGCCAGGGTGAAGCGCCCGCTCACCGTCTCCGGCACCTGCACCACGATGGCGGCGAGCACCGCGATCAGGACCAGCCCGATGATGACCCAGGCCAGGCCCCGCGCCGCCCAGTGGGGGGGCTCGGTGTCGAGGAACTCGGCGGAGGCGTCCAGGTCGGTGCGCGGCATGGCGTCCTAGAGTTGCAGCTGCTGGCTGACCAGGAAGTAGTACAGTCCCTGGCGGCGCATCAGGTCGTCGTGCGTGCCCTGCTCGACCAGCCTGCCCTTCTCCAGCACCAGGATCAGGTCGGCGTCGCGCACGGTGGAGAGCCGGTGGGCGATCACGAACGAGGTCCGCCCCTCGAGCAGCTGGTCGATGTTCTCCTTCACCGCCCGCTCGCTCTCGGTGTCGAGCGCGCTGGTGGCCTCGTCGAAGATCAGGACCGGGGGGCGGTTGTAGATCGCCCGCGCGATCGCCACCCGCTGCCGCTGGCCGCCGGACAGGCCCAGCCCCGATTCCCCGATGCGGGTGTCGTAGCCCAGCGGCAGCCGCTCGATGAACTCGCGCGCGTTCGCGACCTGCGCCGCCCACATCACCTTGTCCATGTCGGGCTCCTCCTCGCCGAAGCCGATGTTGCGGGCCACGGTATCGTCGAAGAGGTGGTTCTCCTGCAGCACGAAGCCGATCTTGCGGCGCAGCTCGCGGTAGTTGAGCGTCTTGAGGTCGATGCCGTCGTACAGGATGGTGCCCTCGGTCGGCTCCAGCAGCCCGGCGAGGATCTTGATCAGCGTGGTCTTGCCCGAGCCGCTCCGGCCCACGATGGCGACCATCGTGTTGGGCGGCACCTCGAACGTGAGGTCCTCGAGGATCGCCGGCGACTCCGGTCCGCCGTACCGGAAGCTCATGTGCCGCACCCCGATCCGGCCCTCGAGCGAGCGGACCGGCAGCAGCCGGGAGCGATCGTGTCCCTGTTCCGGCTCCTGCTGGAAGATGTCGTCCAGCCGGTTCAGGTACACCGCCGCCTGCTGCATGTCGTCCCACAGGTACATGAGCGTCAGGATCGGGGCGTTCGCCAGCGCCACCAGGGCGTTGAACGCCACCAGCGCGCCGATGGACATGTGCCCCGCCAGCACCTCCCGGGCGCCCACCAGCAGGAACAGCACCATCGAGACGAGGGTGATGCTGTGCACCACCCCGTTGTAGGTCATGAGGGTGTAGTCGGCCTTGAACCGGCTGCGCGCCACGCTGTTGAACTGCCGCAGCATGAGGTCGCGGAAGGAGTACTCCGCCCCCAGCGACTTGACCGTCTCGATCCCCTTGATGGCGTCGATCTGGAACGACTGGTACTTGCCGTAGGTCTCCTCCAGCTCGGCGTAGAGCGGGTAGAGCCAGTTGGCGCTCACCTTGAGGACGACCACGAACACCGGCACGGTGGCCAGGAAGACCAGCGTGAGCTTGGGGCTGTACACCAGCATCAGCCCCAGCGCCGAGAGCAGCTGGGCGGCGGCGGTGAGGCCGGCGCTGCCATGCTCCACCAGGAACTCGCGCACCTGCCAGATGCCGGCCAGCCGCCGCTGGATGTCGCCGGTGCGGCGGCTGTTGAAGTAGGACATCGGGAGGCTGAGCAGCCGCCGGGTGAGGAAGTCGAGGGTGCCCGAGTCGATCCGCACCGCCATCCATGCCAGCAGGTAGCGCTCCACCAGGGCGGCCACCAGCGACATCAGGATCACCAGCCCCATGCCGATGATCAGGATGTTGAGCAGCTGGAGGTCGCCCTCCACCAGCACCCGGTCCACGATCACCTGGGTGAAGACCGGGATCACCATCTGCAGGGCGCTCACGATCAGCGCCAGCGCGGTGCACCGCGCGATCAGCCCCAGGAACGGCTGGAAGAACGGCAGCAGCCAGGCGATGCCGAGGCGGCTTTCCTCGTTCTTCTCGAACTCGGTGGTGTAGTCGAACAGCGCGGCGTAGCCGGTCCACTTCGCGTCGAACTCCGCCCGCGGGATCCGCCGCTTCCCCACCCCGGGGTCCGAGACCCGCACGTGGTCCTTGCCCACGTCGTACAGCACCACCCAGTGGTTGCCCTCCCAGTGCACGATGGCCGGCAGCGGCATCTGGTGGACGTTGGTGGGCGAGGCCTTCACGGCCCGCGCGGCCAGCCCCAGTTCGGTGGCGCCCTGGCAGATGGCGCGCAGGCTGGCGCCATCCAGGCCGGTGTGAACCAGCTGCCGGATGCGGGCCAGGCTGATCGCCTTCCCGAAGTGGCGGCAGATGATCGCCAGGCTGGTGGCCCCGCAGTCCATCTCGTCGATCTGCCACAGGTGCGGGAAGCGCCGGATCCGCTTCCGGTGCTTGACGAACCGGCCCTCGTCGTCGGCGAAGGGCGCCTCCTCGGCGTCCGCCCGCCCCCGCGCCGGCCCGCTCACGTCCTCGTCGATCTGGTCGTGGCCGACGGTGTCCCGGCGCGCGGCGTCGGCGGGGAGCAGCTCCTGGAACAGGTCGATCGGGATCTGCGCCGTGTGCCGGAAGTCGTACTGCGCGATCCGGGCCTCGATCGCGTCGCGGAATTCGGGGTACGCATCGAGCAGCCCCCGGTAGGTCTCCTGCGTCAGCCGGAGCAGGCGGCAGGGGGTGACGGACTCCACCGTCGCGGTCCGGGGCATGTCGCGGAACACCGAGAACTCGCCGAAGAACTCCCCCCGCCGGAGGAAGGCCACATTGCGCCGGCGGCCGTCCACCCCGATGTGGACCCGGCAGCGCCCCTCCTCGATGATGTACATGGGACCGGGCGGGTCCCCGTCGCGGACGATGTCGGCGCCGGCCGGCACCTCCACCGGCTCCAGCGCCCGGAGCAGCGCCGCGGTGGCCTCGGGCGGCAGCGTGGCGAAGACGGCGAACTGCCGGAAGAAGCCCTGCAGGTGGCGGTGGCGGGACTGGAGTTCGAGGTACTGCCGGATCTCGGGCCGCTTCCGGATCAGCGCATCCACGACCGACTGGTCCAGGCGCAGCACTTCCACGTCGGAGCTGGCCCGCACCGTGGTAGCCCGGGTGCCGGCGCCGAGCAGGTCACCCTCGCCAAAGGTCTCGCCGGCCCGGATGGTACCGAGGGAAATTTCATCGCCGGTATCGGAGCGCTTGAGCACCCGCGCGCGGCCCGCGACCAGCACGTACAGCGCATCGGCCGGTTCACCCTCGCGGATGATCTCCTGGCCGAAGCTGTAGCTGGCCGGCACGAAGCTGGCCTCCACCAGGTCCCGCACGTCCGGCGGGAGGAACTGGAGGATGCTCACCTGCTGCAGGATGGTCTCGAGCTCGCTGCTCTCCACGAACGCTCCGGCGTGCGCCACTCCCGGGTCGCGTGTCCAGGGCGCGGCTCAGGGAACAGTCTGGCCTGGGTGGTTCTGGGCTGAGGGGTCGGGGTCTTGGGTAGTATGCCGCCGATTGACCGCTTCGCAAGGCGATCCGGCCGGCCGGGAGGGTCAGCCCGCCTGCCACTGGACCCGGCGGGAGACCTGCTCGGCCACCGCCCGGTCCACCGCGCGGCGCTCGATCTCCCGGCGGAGGGCGGGGGCCCGCTCGTCCGGCAGCACCTTGTCCAGCACCAGGAACAGGGCGTACTGCTCCTCGAAGGGGGCCGGCCCGATGAGCTCCTGGGGCAGGGCCGCGAGCAGCCGGGGCTGCAGGTCGGGGTCCAGCTCCCCGAGGTAGAACCGCATTTCGTGGACCTGGGCGTGGGCGCTCTCGGCGACCTCGTCCACCCCCATCCCGTCCTCCCGGACGCACAGCACCGCCTCCCGGGCCAGCGCCTCGGTGGGGAACTGGATGACCCGGCAATCCAGCCGGATCCATTCCAGGCGGCCCAGCTCCAGCTCCCGGTGGATGAGCTCGGGGGTGGCGGCGAGCTCCCGGAAGCGGGCCAGCCCCTGGTCCAGCACGGCGAGGTGGAGCAGCGTGGCTTCGGTCTCCTCCGGGTCCAGCTCGGGGAGGTGGTCCAGCACCCGCTCCAGCGCCCCGTCGGGCAACTCCACCTCCAGTTCCTCGCCGGCCTCCAGCAGCGCGGCCGTCGCGGCCACCCGTTCCGCCAGCCCGTTCGCAAACGCCTCGCCCTTGCCGGAGCAGAGCAGGTCGGCGGTGGCCGCCTCGGCGACCTCCGCCGCATCCGCCGGGAACCGGAGGACCAGGGCGGGGAGCTCCGCGGCCCACAGGGTGCGCAGCGCCTCGCGCCGCACCCAGTCCATCCACTCCGACGTCTCGACCCCCCGTTCCTCGAGCCAGGCCTCCGTCTCCTCGGCGGTGATGAGATCCCGGGCGTAGCGGAACTCCGCGGCATAGGCATCGACCGCCTCCTCCGGTTCCTCGATGTCGTCCGCCTCGACGCGGCGGACGCAGGCAAGCCCCTCCCGGATGGCCCGCTCCAGCGGCCGCCACCGGCCGCTCAGCATGGCAAAGAGGATCACGTCCTTCCAGGTATAGGTCACCCCGCCCACGGAAAAGAGAGACCGGTCGAACAGCTGCTGCATCATCGTCTCGCTGGGGCGGGGCGGGGGTAGGAGGGCGGGGTCCGCCGGCGCCCCCGTGCGCGTAAGTTGACAGGGCCCGGCGCTTCCGCAAGTTGACCCCGGGGTTGCGGGGCGCACTATCCGAGGCGGTCCTGATGCATGTGCTGGTCGAAGCGGCGGTGGAGAGTGTCGCGGGCGCGGTGGCGGCCGGGCGCGCGGGCGCCGGCCGCCTGGAACTCTGCGCCGGCCTGGCGGAGGGGGGCGTCACGCCGAGCGCCGGCCTGGTGCGGGCCGTGCGCCGGCGGGTGGAGCTGCCCCTGCAGGTGCTGCTCCGTCCCCGCCCCGGCGATTTCCGCTATGACGACGGGGACGTGGATGCCATGCTCACCGACCTCCACGACCTGAAGCTGGCGGGGGCCGATGGCGTGGTCATCGGCGCGCTCAGCACGGAGGGCGGAGTGGATCGGGACCTGGTGGCCCGGCTCGTGGCGCGGGCGCGGCCCCTCGCGGTCAGCTTCCACCGCGCCATCGACCAGGTCCCGGACCTCGGGGCGGCGGTGGCCACGCTGGCGGAGCTCGGGATCGGCCGGGTACTCACCTCGGGCGGGGCGCCGACCGCGCTGGCGGGCGCCGACACGCTGCGTCGGCTGGTCCAGCGGTTCGGGGCCACGGTGACGATCCTCGCCGGCGGCGGGGTCCGCGCCGATCACGTCGCCCGCCTGGTGCAGCTGACCGGCGTCCGGGAGATTCACCTCGGACCGCGCCTGCCCGATGGCGCCGGGCTCGACGTCGCCGAACTCGAAGGCGTCATCCGGGCACTCACCACGCCGGAAACCCGGACCTGACGGCCACCGTACATCCCGCACCCTCAACCCCGGAATCCTGAGAATGCTGATGCTTCGACATGCGACCCTCCTGCTGGCTTCCCTCACCGTCGCCGCCCCACTTGCCGCGCAGCAGGCCCCCGACCGTGACGCGATCCTGGCGGTGACGAAGCGGCTCTTCGACGGCATGCGCGCCGGCGACAGCGCCATGGTCCGCTCCGTCTTCCATCCCAAGGTGTTCATGGCCTCGGCGTTCGTGCGGCAGGGCACGCCCACGGTCAACGTGGATGGCGGGGTGGACGGCTTCGTGAAGGCGGTGGGCACGCCGCATGCGGAGGTGTGGGACGAGCGGGTGGCCAACGAGGTGGTACACCAGGACGGTACCCTCGCCACGGTCTGGATGGACTACACCTTCTACCTCGGGACCAAGCTGAGCCACTGCGGGGTGGATGCGTTCCTCATCGCGAAGGAAGGCGCGGAGTGGAAGATCATCTCGCTGGCGGACACCCGCCGCCGCGAAGGCTGCCCCGAGCTGTGACCGCTCCGATCAGCTGGGCCGAGTTCGAGCGGGTCGAGCTGCGGGTCGGGACGGTCCTCGCGGTGGAGGATTTCCCCGAGGCGCGGAAGCCGGCCTGGAAGCTCACGGTGGACTTCGGCCCGGACATCGGGGTCCGGCGTTCCAGCGCCCAGATCACGGTGCACTACCGGAAGGAGGACCTGCTGGGGCGGCAGGTCCTCGGCGTGCTCAACTTCCCGCCCAAGCAGATCGGCCCCTTCCGCTCCGAAGTGCTGGTCACCGGCTTCGCGGACGCGACCGGCGCCATCGTCCTGGCGGTGCCGGAACGGCCGGTGCCGAACGGGGCGAGACTGATCTAGGGGTGGCCTGCACAATCGGGGAAACGGAGAACACGGGAAACGGCGAAACCGGTAGGCGGGCAGAGCCCCGCAGACGGCATCCCTCCCCCTTTTCCTTTTCCCCGTTTCCCCGTTCCCCCGTTCCCCGGCTTCTCCTGTAGATTTCCCCCTCCAATGGCAACCTACCAGTTCCCCGACTCCCACGTCTTCTACCGGAAGCTGACCCGCCGGTTTCCGCTCATCACCCACGGCGAGGGGTGCTGGCTGGTGGACGCGGACGGCCGGCGCTACCTCGACGGCTCGGGCGGCGCGTTCGTCGCCAACCTGGGACACGGCGTGGCCGAGATCGGCCAGGCGATGGCCGCGCAGGCCGCGAAGGTCGCCTACCTGAACGGAACCGCGTTCACCAACGAGCCGGTGGAGGCGCTGGCGGACGCGCTGGCCGAGCTGCTCCCCGGCGAGCTCGACAAGTTCTACTTCCTGGGCAGCGGTTCCGAGGCGGTGGAGGCCGCGCTCAAGCTGGCGCGGCAGTACTGGGTCGAAACCGGCAAGCCGTCCAAGCACAAGGTGATCGCGCTCTTCCCCGCCTACCATGGCAATACCCTGCTCGCGCTCTCCGCGTCGGCGCGGGAGCACTACAAGACCTACTATCGCGAGTGGCTGGTGGACATCCACCGGATCCCGGCGCCGTATTCGTATCGGTGTGAGTGTGGGGGCTCGGCGGCTCGGCGGCTCGGCGGCTCGAGCGACTGCCCGGTCTGTTCCGGGTCCGCCCTCGAAGCCGCCATCCTCCAGCTCGGCGCCGACAACGTGGCCGCGTTCATCGCGGAACCGGTCGGGGGGAGCAGCACCGGGCACTCGGTGCCGGCGCCGGGCTACTTCAGGCGCATCCGTGAGATCTGCGACCGGCACCAGGTGCTCTTCATCGCGGATGAAGTGCTGGTGGGGGCCGGCCGCACCGGGACCTGGTCGGCGATCGAGCAGTACAGCGTGGCGCCGGACATCATGACCTTCGGCAAGGGCATCACCGGCGGCTACGCCCCCCTCTCCGTGGTGGCGGCGCCCCGCCGGCTGCTGGACCCCATCGCGAAGGGATCGGGGGCGCTGCTGCACGCGCAGACCTTCAGCCACCACCCGGTGCTCGCCGCGGCGGGGCTGGCCGCGGTCCGCTATCTCAAGGCGCACGGACTGGTGGAACGCTGCCGCCGCATGGGCGAGGTATTCCACCGGAAGCTGGCGGCGCTCCGAGAACTGCCCCACGTTGGGGATGTCCGCGGCCGGGGGCTCCTCGCGGGGATCGAGTTCGTGGCGGACAAGGGCACCCGGGCGCCCTGGCCGCGGAAGCTCAAGTTCGCCGAGACCTTCAGCGAACAGGCGCTGGCGGCGGGGCTGATGACCTGGGCCAACATGGGCCAGGCGGACGGCACCAACGGGGACCTCTCCTGCCTGGCCCCGCCGTTCGTGATCGAGGAATCCGAGATTGACGAACTGGTGCGGCGGTTCACCGTCGCGCTGGAAGCAACCCTGACGAAGGTGAGGCACGCATGACCGCCACCGCCCCGCAGCAGAAGATCACCTACACCTCCACCAACGTGGACATGGAGGCCTTTCACCGGGCCTTCGACGCGGCCCTCGCCGAGGTCCGCGCCACGGCGGGGAGGAGTTATCCGCTCTACATCAACGGCCAGGCGGTGGAGGTGAAGGGCGTCGAGCCGATCACCGACGTGTCCCCCCTCGACACCGGCCTGGTGCTGGGGAAGTTCGCCTGCGCCACGCCGGCGCACGTGGACCAGGCGGTGCGCGGCGCCAAGGCGGCGCAGAAGGGGTGGGCGGCGCTGCCGTGGCGGGAGCGGGTCCGCATCCTCCGCCGCGCCGCCGAGCTGATCCGGGAGCGGAAGTTCCTGCTCAGCGCCATCATGGCCTATGAGGTGGGGAAGAACCGGCTGGAGTCCATGGGGGACACCGAGGAGTCGGCGGACCTCATCGACTACTACTGCCAGCAGGTGGAGGACCACAACGGGTTCACCGTCGAGATGGCGAAGATGACCCCGATCGAACGGAATACCGAGATCCTCCGTCCCTACGGCGTCTTCGTCTGCATCGCGCCGTTCAACTTCCCGCTGGCGCTCTCCACCGGCATGTCCTCCGCCGCGCTCATGAGCGGCAACGCCGTGGTGTACAAGCCGGCCGAGGACACGCCCTGGACGGGGCTCAAGCTGTACGAGGTGTACCGGGATGCCGGTGTCCCCGCGGGGGTGTTCCAGTTCGTGTCGGGCCACGGCCGCGAGATCGGCGACCCGATGTGGCAGCACCCGCTCACCGACGGGGTGGTGTTCACCGGCTCGAAGCCGGTGGGGATGCGGATCTTCCACGGGCTCTCGGAGAAGTGGGTGAAGCCCTGCCTCATGGAGCTGGGTGGAAAGAACGCCGCGATCGTCATGGACACCGCCGACCTCGAAGCTGCGGCCGAAGGGGTGATGAAGTCGGCCTTCGGGCTGCAGAACCAGAAGTGCAGCGCCACCAGCCGGGTGTACGTGCACCGGAAGGTGGCCGCGCCGTTCATGGAGAAGCTGATCGAGAAGACCAGGGCCATCCGCATGGGCGACGTGACCCAGCGCGACGTCTGGTTCGGGCCGGTGATCAACGAGAAGGCGGTGCAGCGCTGGGAGAAGGCGGTGAACCAGGCCGGCCGGGAGGGAAAGGTGGTGCTGGGCGGCCAGCGGCTCCGGGGCGAGGCCTTCGACAAGGGCCACTTCGTCGCCCCGACGATCGCCGAGCTGCCGCTGGAGAGCACCCTCTTCCTCGAGGAGCTGTTCGCCCCCTTCCTGGCGGTGGCGACGGTGGACAGCTTCGACCAGGCGATCGCCGAAAGCAACAAGGTGGAGTTTGGCCTCACCGCCGGCCTGTTCTCGGGGCGGCAGGAGGAGATCGACCGCTTCTTCGACGAAGTCGAGGCGGGGGTCTGCTATGTGAACAAGCGCAGCGGCGCCACCACCGGGGCCTGGCCGGGGGCGCAGGCCTTCTGCGGCTGGAAGGGGAGCGGCGGCAGCGGCAAGGGGGGCTGCGGGCCGTGGTACGTGCAGCAGTTCATGCGGGAGCAGAGCCGGACGATAGTGACCTCGTAGTTGGTGTCTCCACCAGAGACCAGGGAGGACCCGATTCCATGACCTTTGCCACGCGCGGATTCACGCTGCTCCTGCTGCCGGCGCTGCTGTGGCAGCCGGCCCTCGACGGCCAGGTGTCAGCCGACTGGAAGCGGTGCAACATGGACTCCCTGGCGACCTGGAATTGCGCCATGTACTACAGCGGCACCGTGGCCCAGACCTCCACCCTCAAGGTGAGCGGCAAGGACGAGGTGACCACTGTCACGGCGACGATTGCCGCGGGCCGGGTCACCTGCCGGGTGAAGCCGGCGGGGGCGCCGGAGTTCGAGGGGCCCGGCATGCTGGTCGTGGGGCACGCCACCACCGAGAACGCCGGCGAGTACGACTTCCAGGTCTGGTGCCCCGAGGAGGCCGGCAAGCGCCCCCGGCGTGGGGATTACCCGATCATGGAGATGGCTGATCTCCAGGCCGCGGACTACGGGAAGCTGGACGGGAAATCCACCTATGAGCACCCCGACGCCGACGAGGCCAACGGGGTCTCGGGCAGCGTGACGGTGACCTGGCACCTGGTGCGGCAGTAACCACGGACGCCAGCGACCCTCCGGCTCCCGGAGCCGGAGGGTCGCGTGTTTCGGGATCCCGAACCGTCTAGTCCTCTTCCTTCAGGCAGGCCTCGAAGATTTCCATCCCGGTATCGACGTCATACTGATCCAGCACCAGCGGCGGGGCCAGCCGGAAGGTGCTCTTGCCGCAGCCCAGGAGCAGCAGCCCCTTCCGGAAGGCGCGCTCGGTGATGCGGTCAATGATGTCGTGGTACGGCTCCTTCGTGGCCCGGTCCTTCACGAACTCGATGCCGAGCATCAGGCCGCGGCCGCGCACATCGCCGATCACGGCGTACTTCTCCTGCATCCGCCGGGCGTGGCCCAGCATCCGGTCGCCCATCTGCTGGATGTGGGGCAGCATCCCTTCCACGATCTCCAGGGTGGCGAGCGCGGCGGCGCAGGCGACGGGATTGCCGCCGTAGGTGGAGCCGTGGCTCCCGGCTTCCCAGGTCATGACCGATTCCTTCGCGATGAACGCCCCGATCGGCATTCCGCTGCCGAGCCCCTTGGCGCTCACCAGGATGTCGGGCTCGACCCCCTCCCAGTCACAGGCCCACATCTTCCCGGTGCGGCCCACCCCGCTCTGCACCTCATCCGCCACCAGCAGGATGCCGTGCTGGTCGCAGACCTCCCGCAGCGCGCGCAGGAAGCCCATCGGCGGCATGACGTAGCCCCCCTCTCCCTGCACCGGCTCGACGAAGATCCCGGCCACGTCGCTCGGGTCCACATGGCGGCCGAAGAGATCGTGCAGCGCGTCGAGCGACTCGCCGATCGGGTCGGTCATCCGGTATGGGTTGGCGTAGGGGACGTGGTACACCTCGGGGAGCAGCGGGCCGAAGTGCTTGTGCTGCCGCGCCTTGCTCGAGGTGAGGGACATCGCCCCGTAGGTCCGGCCGTGGAACGAGCCCTGGAAGGCGATGAGCGCCGGGCGCCGGGTGTGATACCGCGCCAGCTTGATCGCCCCCTCGATGGCCTCGGTCCCCGAGTTGGAGAGGAACACCCGCTTCCGGCTCGGCCCCGGGGCCAGGCGCGCGAGCCGCTCGGCCAGCTGGGCAAAGCCCTCGAAGTAGAAGTCGGTGCCGCAGATATGCAGGAACCTCCCGGCCTGCTCCTGGATGGCGGCGACCACCTTCGGGTGGTTGTAGCCCGTGGCCGAGACCGCGATCCCCGCCATGTAGTCGATATAGCGGTTGCCGTCGGCGTCCTCCACCATGGCGCCCTTCCCGCCCGCGATGACCAGCGGATACTCCTTGATGTAGGAGGGCGAGGTCCACGCCGTGTCGCGGTCGATGATGGCCCGCCCCTTGGGGCCGGGCGGCGGGGTGAGGATCCGGGGGTAGTCGCGGGTGGTCATGGGTCACCTTACCAACTGCTGGAGTCAACTTCGGGAAACGGGAAACGGGAAACGGGAAACGGGAAACGGAGCTCGGGGCCGATCGTGCGCGCCGTTTCCCGCTTCCCTTTTCCCGGCGGTTACGCGTGCACCGCGTGCGTGCCCTCGGACGCCCGGGCCATCTCGGCCTCGTGCGCGCGCCACCAGCGCTGCCCCGACTCGGGCAGGGTGTGGATCGGGTCGTAGTAGGCGTACTGCTGCTGCAGCGCCGCGTGGTTGCCCCACTCGATGCTGGTGAGGTAGTTCTTGGTCCAGTAGCTGATGCCCTTCTCCCGGTCGTACTCGGCCACCTGGTGCACCCAGCGCTTGCCGACGAAGGGCACGTCGCAGACGATGCGCGGCGTGGCGAACCCGGGGAGGTAGCCCATGATGTCGTGCTGCAGCTGCTGGGCCTCCGCCACCGACACCCGCCAGTGCTCGCTGTTGGGGATCATGTCGCACATGTAGAAGTAGTAGGGCATGATCTTGGCATGATCGAGCAGCATGAAGCAGAGGTCGAGCAGCTCCTGGGTGGTGGCGTTCACCCCCCGGAGCAGCACGCCCTGGTTGCGCACATCGCGGAAGCCGATCTCCAGCAGCTTCTTGGTGGCCTTGCCCACGAGCGGGGTCACCTGCTGGGCGCTGTTGGCGTGGGTGTGGAGCGCCAGGTCCACGCCGCGGTCGAAGGCCTTCTTCGCCAGCCGCTCCAGCCCGGCGAGCACACCGTCCTGCAGGTAATGCTGCGGCAGCCCGATCAGTCCCTTCGAGGCGAGCCGGATGTCGCGGATGTTCGGGATGTCCAGCAGGGCGGAGACAAACGGCTCCAGCTGGGTGATGTGCAGGTTGGCGATGTCGCCGCCGGACACCACGACGTCCCGGACGCTGGGCGTCTTCCGCAGGTAATCCAGCATGGCCTGGTGCCGGTCCTTCTGCGGCATCGCGAACTTGAGCTTGGTCACCTGGGGGACGTCGTTGCCGACCAGGTCCATCCGGGTGCAGTGGCCGCAGTACTGGGGACAGGTGGAGAGCATCTCCGCCAGCACCTTGGTGGGGTAGCGATGGGTGAGCCCCTCCGCCACCCACATGTCATGCTCGTGCAGGCTGTCCCGTGAGGCCTTGGGATGGTTGGCCCACTCGGTGAGCCGGTCGGCCAGGGCCGGCGCCATGTAGCGCCGCACCGGGTCGTGCCAGAGGTCCGCCATGTTCATGGTGTTGAGCATGTGCGGGGGGATGAGCATGGACATGGTGGCGCGCTGCTCCATGTCCTGGCCGATGCTCAGGGCCAGGTCCTCGGGCAGCAGGTGGCCCAGGGCGTCCTTGAACTCGCGCAGGTTCTTGACGGTGTGCTTGCGCTGCCAGGTGGCGTTCTCCCACTCCTCCTGGGTGACACCCTTGTAGCCCGGCAGCCGGGTCCAGTCCGGCTCCACGTACTCGCGCTTGGGCGGGTAGGGGATAGGCTGGCCGGCCTTGATCGGCGTATCGGTGTCGCGCATGGGGCCCTCGGTCGTATATTAATGCGTTGTCCGGCTTGACTTTGGAACGATAATATATAATATATCATCGCGCAACCAGGCGGCTCGGCGGCTCGGCGGCTCGGCGGCTCGGCGGCTCGGCGGCAAATCGCCCAACCGCCCAATCGCCCCACCACCACTCACCCGGATCCCCAACACGGTGCACCTCGACCAGCTCCGCGATCGCCTCCCCCGACGCCGCAAGCTCGCCACCCACGAGCTGGTGGCCGAAGTGCTGCGCGAGGCGATCACGAGCGGGCACCTGCGCGCCAACGCCCCGTTGCCGCAGGACGAGATCGCGGCCCAGCTGCAGGTGAGTCACATCCCGGTCCGGGAGGCGCTGCGCCAGCTGCAGTCCGAGGGGCTGGTCACCTACCAGCCCAACCGGGGCGCCACCGTGAGCGCCCTGACCCCCGGGGAAATCCGGGAGATCTACGAGATCCGCGCCATCCTCGAGACCGCCGCGGTGCGCCGCGCGGCGCCGCGGCTGGCGCCGGCGCAGCTGGCGCGGGCGGCGCAGATCCTGGATGCCGCCGAGTCGGCCACGGATGGCGCGGCATGGGGGACGCAGGATGTGGAATTTCATGAGCTGATCTACGGGCTCGAGGACCGGCCACGGATGCAGGAGCTGATCGACGGGCTGCTGCGCCGGGTGGATCGCTACTGGCTGATCCACGGCCTGATGCTCACCTACCGGGAGCGGTTCGAGCGGGAGCACCGCGAGATCCTCGCCGCGCTGGGCGCAAGGGACGCGGGGCGCGCCGGCGACCTGCTGCAGGCCCACCTGGCGGGGGCGGCGGAGCTGCTGGTGGGGCAGATCGAGGCGGGGGAGGCACATACGGCGGCGCACGGACCAGGAGCCTAGCGCATCATGCATTCCAAGGTCGTCTCCATGCAGGAGGCTGTCGCCGCCCATGTGCGGGACGGCGACACGGTGGTGATCGAGGGCTTCACCCACCTCATCTGCTTCGCGGCGGGGCACGAGATCATCCGCCAGCGGCGCAGGGATCTCACCATCGCCCGGCTCACCCCGGACCTGATCTACGACCAGATGATCGCGGCCGGCTGCGCCCGGAAGCTGGTCTTTTCCTGGGCGGGGAATCCCGGCGCCGGGTCGCTGCACGCCTTCCGGCGTGCGGTGGAGAAAGGCACGCCGAAGCTCGAGATCGAGGAGTACAGCCACTTCGGGATGGTGGCGCGGATGTCCGCCGGCGCGGCGGGGCTCCCCTTCTGGACCATGCGGAACTACATGGGCACCGACCTCCCGGTGGCCAATCCGCGGATCCGGACCGTCACCTGCCCCTACACCGGCGAAGTCCTGGCCACGGTACCCGCGCTCAACCCCGATGTCACCGTCATCCACGCCCAGCGCGCCGACCAGTACGGCAACGCCCAGGTCTGGGGCCTCCTCGGGGTGCAGAAGGAAGCGGCGTTCGCCTCGAAGAGGGTGATCGTCGTGGTGGAGGAGCTGGTGGACGAATCAGTCATCCGCGCCGATCCCAACCGCACCCTGATTCCCGGGATGATCGTGGACGCGGTGGTGGTGGAGCCGTGGGGCTGTCATCCGAGCTACGCGCAGGGCTACTACGACCGGGACAACGACTTCTACGTGGCGTGGGAGGACATCTCCCGCGATCCCGCGAAGCTGCAGGAGTACCTGGAGCAGTGGGTGTATGGCGTGAAGGACCGAGCCGAGTACCTGGCCCGCCAGCCTGACCTCAAGGCGCGGCTCACCGCCAAGGATCAGTACTGCGAAGGGGTGAACTATGGCTTCTGAGTACACCCCGTCAGAGATGATGGCCGCCGTGGCCGCGCGCGAGCTCGGGAACGGGGAGGTGGTCTTCGTCGGAATCGGGCTGCCGAACCTGGCCTGCAACCTGGCCCGGGCGCTGCAGGCGCCGGACCTGGTGCTGATCTACGAATCGGGGGCGGTCGGGGCGGTGCCGGAGCGGCTGCCGGTGTCGATCGGGGACCCATCGCTGGTGACCGGGTCCCTGATGATCTGTTCCATGGCGGATGTGTTCCAGCTCTTCCTGCAGAATGGGAAGATCGAGGTGGGCTTCCTCGGCGGGGCCCAGGTGGACCGCTACGGCAACATCAACACCACCGTCATCGGCGGCTACGAGAAGCCCAAGGTGCGGCTCCCCGGTTCCGGCGGCGCGGCGGAGATCGCCGTACATGCCCAGCGGGTGCTGATCATCAGCCGGCTCAACCCGCGCGCCTTCCCGGCGGAGCTGGACTTCCTCACCAGCCCCGGGCAGCGCTGCAAGGGCAAGACCCGCCAGGAGCTGGGGATGCCCGGCGCCGGGCCGGTCAAGGTGATTACCGACAAGGGAATCCTCGAGAGCGACCCGGAGAGCGGGGAGATGGTCCTCACGGCGCTCTACCCCGGCGTCACCCTCGAGGATGTGAAGGCCAACGTGGGCTGGCCGCTGCAGTCCCGGGCGGAGCTGGGCGCGGTGGCGCCGCCGACGGGCGAGGAGCTTCGGCTGTTGCGGGAGGTGCTGGATCCCAGGAAGCTGTTCCTGGGGTGAGCCGCGCGGGGGGCCCCCCCCGCAACTGCAAGTTCGGCGGGTCGCGACGCGGGGTGACCATCAATCAAACGCGCCTCGGTTCCCGCGAACGCGGGCGACTCCTCCCACCCCCGCCTACGGCACCGCCGTCGGCGGCAGCCGCTCCGGCAGATCCGCGATGACATACGCCATCACCGCCATCGCCGCCACGCACCGGGCCACATCCGCGGGATCGAGCTTGTCCACCATGTCGCCCGGGGTGTGGTGATACCAGAAGTACCGCTCCCCATCCACGTCGAGCCCCAGTCCGGGAACGCCGCGCTCCATCAGCGGGCCGATGTCCGCTCCGCCGCCCGGCGTGGAGATGCTGTCCGCGTTAATCGAGGCGAGCAGGGCAGCCACCCGCCGGACGATCGCCACCGCGCTGTCGCTCCCGGTCATGTTGAAGCCATCCGGGCGGAAGACCCCCGCGTCCGACTCGATGGCCATGACGTGGTTGGCGACCTCCGCACCCCGCGCGTCGCGGTAGGCGAGCGCGCCGCGGAGGCCGTTCTCCTCGTTGGTCCAGCCCACCGCCCGGATGGTGCGCTTCGGCTTGAGGCCCAGCCGCCGGATCAGCCGGATCGCCTCCCAGGAGACCACGACGCCGCCGGCATCGTCCATGGCCCCGGTGCCGACGTCCCAGGAGTCAATGTGGCCGCCCAGCACCACGACCTCCTCCGGGTGCTCGGAACCGGTGATCTCCGCCATGACGTTCCGGCTCATCGCGTCCGGCAGGGTCTTCGCCTGCATCTTGAGTGTCACCACGACCCGCTCCCCCCGGTCCTGCATCCGGTGGAGCATCATCGCGTCTTCCATGGTGATCGCGGCGGCGGGGATCCGGGTGACGGTGCTGTCGTAGCTCATGACGCCGGTGTGCGGGGTGCGGATGCCATAGGGCCCGACCGAGCGGATCAGCAGGGCAACGGCCCCCGCCTTGGCGGCCGCGATGGCGCCGACCCGGCGGTAGCGGCCGGTTTCCCCATAGTTCTTCCACTCGGGATCGAAGAGGACGATCTTGCCCTTCGCCTCCCCCGCGCGCGCGTGGAGCTCGTCGAAGTCCGAGACCACGAGCACCTCGGCGGTGATCCCCCTGGCCGGGGTGCCGATGCTCCCGCCCAGGCCGAGCATGGGCAGGGCAACATGGCGGGGGGAGACCAATTCGGCGGACTCGACGCCCCGCACCCAGTGGGGCACCTTCACCGGCTCGGTGCGCGGGCTGTCGAGGCCGTCCTTCTTCATCTCGGCCAGGACCCAGTCGATGGCCTGCTCCAGGCTCCGGGAGCCGCTCAGCCGGTGGCCGAAGGCATCGGTGAGGCGGGCCAGGCGGTCCCAGGCCGAGCTGTCCGCGAGCGCCGTCTGGATGATGCGATCGGCGACGTCACGGTACTGGGTAACGATGGGGTCGGCGGCATCCTGGGCGGCGGCCGGCGCACTGGCGCCGAGGGCGATGGCGGCGCAGACTAAGGCGCGAATAGTGATGGGCATGGTGGAAGGTTGCCACCACCGTGCGGAGGCGCAAGCTCGGGTTGGCGCCAACTGCATTCAACCGCCAAGACCACGAAGACCGCCAAGGGGTGAACGGTGGATGCGCCAAGAATGATGAGAATGGAGTGGTGTCTTCGCGGTCTTTGCGGTCTTGGCGGTTTCGTCTTTTTCGCGACTGCCTTCCCACAAGCCGTCGGCGCGCAGCGGCAGCCGGTGCTCAAGCAGGTCAAGCTTCCGCACAACTACTACTTCCGCGAGATGTACCTGCCGCAGGTGACCAGCGGCCCCTCGGCCGTGGCCTGGGGCGCCGACGGCCAGACCCTGATCTACGCCATGCAGGGGAGCCTCTGGCGCCAGCGGATCGGCGACTCGGTGGCGGAACAGCTCACCACTGGTCCCGGCTACGACCACCAGCCGGACGTCTCGCCCGACGGCACCCAGGTGGTGTACGCCTCCTACCGGGAGGATGCGGTCGAGCTCCGGCTGCTCGATCTCGGGACCCTCGTCTCCCGGCCGCTGGTGCGTGACGGCGCGGTGAACGTGGAGCCGCGCTGGTCTCCTGATGGGAGCCGGATCGCGTTCGTGAGTACGGCGTATGAGGGGCGGTTCCATGTCTTCGTCGTCTCGGCGGCTCGGCGGCTCGGCGACTCGGCAGCGGATACGAGCCGCCAAGTCGCCGAGTCACCGAGCCGCCTGACCGAAGACCACGACTCCGGCCTCCCCCGCTATTACTACAGCCGCTTCGACCACTACATCTCCCCTGCGTGGTCCCCGGACGGCAAGGAACTGCTGGTGGTCTCGAACCGGGGGAAGATCTGGGGCTCCGGCGGCATCTGGCGCCTGCCCGTCTGTCCCCCGTCCGCCTGTCCGTCCGACCGCCTGACCGCCGTCCACGACGAGGAATCCACCTGGCGGATGCGCCCCGACTGGGCCCTCGACGGCCGCCGGGTGGTCTATGCCAGCTACCTCGGCCGCCAGTGGCACCAGCTCTGGCTCACCACCGCGGACGGCGGCGACCCGCTCCAGCTCACCTACGGCGACTTCGACGCAACCAGTCCGCGCTGGGCACCGGACGGTCGGCGCATCGCCTACATCAGCAACGAGGCCGGGAACACCGCCCTCTGGGTGGTGGGGATTCCCGGCGGCAGCCGGCAGAAGATCGAGGCCCGGCGCCGAGTGTACCGGGAGCCGGTGGGCCGGCTCACGATTTCGGTCGTGGACGCCGTCACCGGGAGGCCGACGCCGGCCCGGGTCTCGGTGACCCTCTCTGATGGACGCGGCGCCGCCCCGGATGATGCCTGGCGCCACGCCGACGAGGCCTTTGACCGGACGCAGCGCCGCTTCGAGGCCACCTACTTCCACACCGCAGGGCGCAGCACGCTGACGGTTCCGGCCGGCGAGCTGAGCATCGAGGTGAGCCGGGGGCCGGAGTTCCGCATCGTGCGTGAGCGGGTGACGGTGGTCGCCAATGCGGCCATGGAGCGGACTGTCCGGCTGGCGCGGCTGGTGCGGCTCCCCGGCTGGACCTCGGGGGACCTCCACGTCCACATGAATTACGGCGGCCACTACCGGGCCACGCCGACGAGCCTCGCGCTGCAGGCGCGGGCGGAGGGGCTCAACCTGGTGGAGAACCTGATCGTCAACAAGGAAGACCGGGTGCCGGACGTGAGCTACTTCACCGGCCGTCCCGACCCGGTCTCCACCCCGGACCTGCTGATCCTGCACGACCAGGAGTTCCACACCAGCTGGTGGGGTCACACCGCGGCCATCGGCCTCACCAGTCACCTGCTCCTGCCCGATTACTCCGGGTACGCGGGAACGGCGGTGGCCAGCCTGTATCCCGACAACGCCACGGTCGCCGACCAGGCGCGGGCCCAGGGGGGGCTGCTGGGCTACGTGCACCCCTTCGACGAGGCGCCCAACCTCGCCGACAGCGCCCCACCCTTCACCTATGCCCTCCCGGTGGACGTGGCGCTCGGCAAGGTGGATTACCTCGAGGTGATGGGATTCAGCGACCACCTGATTACTTCGCAGGTCTGGTACCGGCTGCTCAATTGCGGCTTCCGGATTCCGGCCGGCGCCGGCACCGACGCCATGACCAACTACGCCAGCCTCCGCGGCCCGCTCGGCACGACGCGGGTGTACGTGGAGTCTCCGCTCCCCCTGGACCGGGGCCGGTGGTACGCGGCGCTCAAGGCGGGGAAGACCTTCGTGACCACCGGCCCCGTGCTGCAGTTCTCGGCCGGGGGGGTCGGCCCTGGCGGAGCAGTGACGCTCCCGGCCGGGAGCCACCGGCTGCCGCTCAAGGTCATGCTCCGGTCCAACGTCCCGGTGGAGCACCTCGAGGTGATCGGCGGCGGCGAGGTGGTGGCCACCATCCCGCTGCGCGGGGACCGCACCAGTGCCGATACCACCATCACGGTGCCGGTGGCGGCCAGCGGCTGGTTCGTGCTCCGGGCGTGGAGCGCCGAACCGGCAGAGCCTATCCTCGATCTCTACCCCTTTGCCAGCACCAGCCCGGTGTACGTGACGGTGGCGGGGAAGCCGGTGCGAAGCACGGCAGACGTGGAGTACTTCCTGCGGTGGATCGACCGGCTGGTGCCGGCGGCGGAGTCGCATCCGGGGTGGAACACCGCGCAGGAGAGGCGCGAGGTGCTGGAGCGGCTGCGGGTGGCGAGAGCGCGGTTCGCTGAACTGCGATGACAGCAGAGATCGTGAGGCGGACCCGGCGGCCCTCGCCCCCTCCGCGGCCTGCCAGTCTAAGGCTTTGGCATGCCGCTCCGGGGGCGATGGCCGCAGGGGTCGTCAAACATGATGGGAGGAGCATTCCGTGAAGCCAAGGCAGCTATTGCTCGCAGCCCTGCTCCTCGCACCGGTGGACGCGACCGCCCAGGACCTCACCGCTATCCGCGCCGGCCGGCTGGTGGATGTCGAGCGCGGGGAGGTCCGCGCCAACCAGGTCATCCTGATCCGGGGCGACCGGATCGAGGCGGTGCAGCCGGGCAGCCAGCCGATCCCGCGCGGCGCCCGGGTGATCGACCTCTCCGGCGCAACCGTGCTGCCGGGGCTGATCGATGCCCACACCCACCTCGCCGACCCGATCCAGGGCGCCAGCAACGCCGACCCGCTCACCAGCAGCGCGGCCCGGAACGCCTTCACCGGGGTACGCCACGCGCGGGCCACGCTCCTGGCCGGGTTCACCACGGTCCGGGACGTGGGTACCTACCGGGCCTACGTGGACGCGGCCCTCCGGGACGCGATCAACGACGGCACCGTGCCCGGGCCCCGGATGAAGGTGGCCGCCGCCTACGTCACCGTGTCGAGCGGCGGCGGCGAGGTCACCGGGCTGGCCCCGGACGTCATCCCCCCGCCCGACTTCCGCCGCGGCGTCGCCAATACGGCCGCCGAGGTGCGGCAGCGGGTGCGGGAGCTGCTCAACGGGGGGGCGGACTTCATCAAGATCATCGCCACCGGGGCGGTGCTGGCCCCCGGGACGCTGCCGGGCACCCCGGAGTACACCGAGGAGGAGTTGCGGGCGGCGGTGGTGGAGGCGGGCAACTACGGGGCGTTCGTGGCGGCGCATGCCCACGGCGCGGAGGGCATCAAGCGGGCGGTGCGGGCGGGGGTCCGGAGCATCGAGCACGGGTCGCTGGCGGACGACGAGGCCCTCGACCTGATGCGGCAGCAGGGTACCTGGCTGGTGGCCGACATCTTCAACGGCGACTACATCGACTCGGTCGGCGCCCGGGATGGCTGGTCGGCGGAGATCCTGCGAAAGAACCGGGAGACCACCGAGACCCAGCGGACGGCCTTCCGGAAGGCCGTGGGGCTCGGGGTACGGATTGCCTACGGGACCGACGCCGGCGTCTTTCCCCACGGCCTCAACGCCGCCCAGCTCCCCTACATGGTGCGCTACGGCATGACGCCGATGCAGGCCATCCAGTCGGCTACCATCGAGGCCGCCCGCCTGATGGACTGGGACCGGGAGCTCGGCAGCCTGGCCCCGGGAAAGCTCGCCGACATCGTGGCCGTCCGCGGGGATGCCCTGGCCGACCTGCGGAGCTTCATGACGCCGGAGTTCGTGATGAAGGGGGGAGAGGTGGTGCTGCAGGGAGGAAAGGCGCTGCTCCGGTAGCCGGGCCGGTCAGAGCACCTTGGTGAAGATCACCTGGTCATCGCCGGGAGCGTAGAAGTCGGGGACCCGGGCCACATCGCGATAGCCACGGGAAAGGTAGAAGGCGCGGGTGGGGCCGTAGTCGGGACGGCCGGAGGTGTCCACCGAGATGAGCCGGGCCACTCCGGCGAGCCGGCGCTCCATTTCGGTGACCAGCGCGCTGGCGATCCCGCCCCGGTAGGCGGCCGGATCCACCGCCAGCCAGTAGAGATCCCAGGTCCCCTCGGTGCAGGGGGTCTTCCCCCAGCAGATCCAGCCGACCAGTTCACCATCCACCTCGGCCCCCAACGCATAGTAGGGGCGCCCCTCGTGGGGGCCCCTTGAGGGGTCCGCAGACCCCCCCGACGGCCCGGTGGGCGCCACGGCGTCGTGGAACACCTCGTCCGCGATGGCCAGCTCCTCCTCGCGGAAGACGCCGGTGGCGCGGGTGATGTCGAGGATGCGGCCCGCGTCGGCGCTCGTCAGGTCCCGAAGACGAGGCCCGACGCGGGGGGTCACTGTGCCGGGAGCGCGGGGGCGACCAGGGCGGCGGCGGCCTGGCGGCTGCTGGAGCGGGAGAGGGCCTCGTCCACGATGCGGCAGATCAGGTCGTCGTATTCCCAGCCGAAGGCCTTGGCCATGCGGGAGAGGCCGGCGGAGTCGGAGATGTCGGGGTTGGGGTTCACCTCGAGCACGAACGGCTGGCCCGCGGCGTCCACCCGGAGGTCCACCCGGCCATATCCTTCGGCGCCGCACAGCTCCTCCCACGCCTGCCGGGCGACGATGACCATCCGCTTCTGCAGCTCGGGGGTGATCGCGGCGGGGCAGACCGGCACCGAGCCCAGGTCCTCCGGGCTCCCCACGTCCCACTTGGCGGCGTAGGTGAGAATGGGCCAGCTCCCCTCCGGCATGTTGTCGAAGCAGAGCTCGGCGATGGGGAGGACCTGGTCGCCGACGAAGCCGATATTGAACTCCCGCCCCGCCACGTACTCCTGGATCAGGACCGTCTCCCACTGCTCCACCGTCTCCGCCAGCCGCTTCCGGAGCGCGCGCTTGCTGGTGACCACCGAGCCGGCGTCGATCCCGACGCTGGCGTCCTCGGCGGCCGGCTTCACGATGACCGGCAGGGTGAGGTCGGCGGGAATCTTGTTGCCGTCACAGACCACGAAGGGTGGGATCGGGGTCCCGCTCCGGGCCAGGATGGTGTTGGCGACGTGCTTCCGGTGGGCCACGCTGACCGCCCAAGGGCGGCAGCCGGTGTAGGGCACGCCGGTGAGCTCGAGGGTGGCCACCACGAAGTCCTCGAACCGCGAATGTCCGCCGATCCCCTCGCAGAGATTGAAGACGGCGTCGGCGCGGCGGACCTTGGGGAGCCAGGAGAAGTCGTTCGGGGCGCGGACGGGGATGGAGCAGGTCTCGTAGCCGCGGCCCCGGAGGGCCGACTGGACTTCCTTGACACTCTCCCAGACGGACGCCACGTCCTTCGCGTCCCATTCATCCCAGCCGCCGTCGTACAGAACCGCAACCTTCACGCAGCCGCCTCTGCCAGGAGTGAACGTCCGCTGATCCGCCGCCAGGCGATGTCGGCCACGGTCCGGAGGAGCTCGTCGTAGCTCATGCCGGCCGCGCGCGCCGCCTTGGGGAAGCAGCTGTTGTCCCGGGGATCGGGGAGGATCCCGGGGAGGGGGTTCAGCTCGACCACGTTGGGGGTCCCGTCCGCGTCACAGCGGATGTCCACCCGGCACCAGTCGCGGCAGTCGAGGGCGTGATAGGCACCCAGGGCCGCGGCCCGGATCTGGCTGGCGAGCCGAGCCGGCACCCGCGCCGGGCACTCGAAGATCTCCAGCGGGTCGTCGGGGCGGTCCCAGATCCACTTGGCTTCGTAGCCGTAGATCGGGGGGGCGCCCTCGGGGAGCTCGCTGAACTGCATGCCCACGATGGGGAGGCAGCGGGCGTCCTTGCCGTTGCCCAGGATGGCCACGGTGAACTCCGCTCCCGGCAGGTAGGTCTCCACCAGGACCGGCTCCCGGTAGGTGGAGAGCAGGTAATCCACCTGCTTCACCAGCTCCTTCCGGGTGGTGCAGAGGCTCTTCACGCTGACGCCCTTGCCCGACCCCTCGAACGCCGGCTTGGCGAAGAGCGGGAAGGGGAGGGTGCAGCTCCGGGCATCCGCCACGGTCCGGGCCAGCATGAAGGGGGCGGTCGGCACCCCGCGGAGCTGGAGCATCTCCTTGGCGCGGCTCTTGTGCAGCGCCAGGGAGAGGGTCAGCGGGTCCGAGGCGCTGTAGGGCACCCCCATGAACTCGCAGATCGCCGGGATGTGCCCCTCGCGGTTGGGCCCATAAAGCCCCTCGGCGATGTTGAAGACGAAATCGGGGCGCGCCCTGGCCAGCTTGGCGGGGAAGTCGGCCACCGCCTCGAGCCGGATGACCTCGCCCAGCGGCCGGAGCGCGCGCTCAACGGCGTCGATCGTCGCCGGTTCATCCCACTCGGCGTAGAGATCAGGCTGGGGCAGGTCGTAGCGGAGATCGCGGGAGGAACCGGAAGTGGAGGGGGAGGCAATGCTGGCCCCGGCGGTGGCAGCCGGTGCTTCCGGTCTCAGGTTGAAGGCAAGTCCTATGCGAACTGCCAAACGATCCTCTCTGCGTCGGGTCGCCGCGTTCTTCGTAAAAAAGGCCGCCCATCTGGAGCGAGCCGACGCGGTGTCTTGCAGATTACATACCTAAAGTAAGAAACACTTCCCAAACACACAATAGTTTTTTCGCAACTTTGACCGCGAAGTTTGGTGAACGGGGATCGGGATCGGGGAACGGGGAACGAAGAACGGGGGTCGCATGCCGCGAGCCCCCGTCATCCGTTCCCCGTGCTCGCGGTACTCAGACCTTGTGATACCCCACCCGTCCGGCCTCCGTCCCGTCTCCCGCCTTGTAGATCTCGAAATCGGCGAAGAACGAGGGGGCCTCCGCCTTGAGCGCCCGCAGGCAGCCGATCGCCATGCGCCGGATCTCCAGTTCCGCCCCCTCCCCCAGCCGCAGCTCCAGCATCGTGCGCCAGGCCCGGATATTGGCGCTCACCACGATCTTCACCTCGGTGGCGTTGGGCAGGACGCTCCGCGCCGCCTCCCGGGACATCTTCCGCCGGTGGACCTTGTCCTCCACCCAGCTGTACTTCTCCATCAGGTGGTCCACCGCCTGGACGTAGGCCTGCTGCGCCGCCTGGACCTGGCCGGTCCACTCCCGCTCCAGCATCGCATCCCCGATGATCGCCGGGGGCATGACGAAGGCCGCGTGGGACTCGTCCACGTACCGCTGGGAGAGCTGGGAGTACCCGAACCCCGCCCGGTGGCGCACCAGTTCATGGCTGCAGGAGCGGCTGATCCCCTCGATGAGCAGGACGTACACGGCGTGCTCGAACACCGAGCCGTGCCCCTGCCGCAGGATGTTCTCCAGGTAATCCGCCGTGGTCCGGCCCGCCGGATTGTGCTGGCTCATGTAGCAGATCCGGCCGGCGAACTCCGCCAGCTTCTCGCCGTCCGAGCTGTCCCCCTTCCACTGCACCGGGAGATGCTCGGGCTCCAGGAACTGGGGCCGGGCGAGGAGGGTGATCCGGGGGGATTGGATGATGTCCATGGGTCGGGGCTGACGGGTAAAGGGAAACGGAGAAACGGGGAGACGGGGAATAGGGCAATCAGGTGGCGAGCGACGGTATCGGCGTAGCCTCAGACAGGCTCCACGGCCCCGTTTCCCCGCTTCCCCGTTTCCCCGGCTGTACCAGCGATCTCCATCCGGCTCCTGGCGTACCCCCCGGTCCGCTCGATCTCCCGGAGCGCCCGGCCGATATCGTCCGGAATCGGGGCGGCGTCGGGGCCCAGCTTGAGCGCGGCAAGGGGGGCGAGCCCGGCTTCGAGCTTCACGCCGGGGTTCAAGATACCATCCTGATCGAACGCCGTCTTGACCCCGCGCATCAGGGCCATGACCTCGGGACCGTACTGGGCCTCGAGCAGCGGCGCCCGCAGCCGGCCGTCGCCGTGTTCGCCGCTGACGGTGCCGCCCAGCCGGATCGCCGCGTCGCTGACCTCCCGGTACAGCTCCCCCACCCGGGTGAGCCAGTCGGGGCGTCCGACCTCCGGCAGCGCGTTCACGTGCACGTTGCCGTCCCCCGCGTGCCCGAAGATCACCACGGCGATCTCCTGCCGCGCCGCGGCGTCACGGATGGCCCGCACATACTCGCCCAGCCGGGGGAGGGGCACGCAGCCATCCTCGATCACCTGCAGCGAGCGCCGCCCCGGCGGCAGGCTGGCCAGGATCGGGCTCGCCGCGTGACGCAGCGCCCAGAGCCGGTGCTCCTCCTCGGCGTTGAGGGCGGTCTCCACGTCGGTGGCGAGGCCGCCCACCGCCCGGACCGCGTCCCCGACCACGCCCCGGGCGGCGGTGTCGGACTCCCGTTCGAATTCAACAAGCAGGATTGCCTCGGCGGCTCGGCGGCTCGGCGGCTCGGTCGCCGTCCGATCGGCCGAGCCGCCGAGCCCACCAGCCGCCGAGCCCACCAGATCCAGGAAGGTCCGGTCGAGCAGCTCCACTGCGGAGGGGTCGAGCGCCACCAGCGCGCGCACCGCTTCTTCCAGGTCGTCGAGCGACCGGAGCGAGATCCGCAGTCCGGTCCGGGCCCGCGCGATCGGCGCCAGCCGCCACCGGATCGTGGTGATGAACGCCAGGGTCCCCTCGGAGCCGATCAGGAGGTCCAGGTCATCGCCAGACTCGAGCCACCGGTCCAGGGCATAGCCCGCGGTGTTCTTCCGGACCTTGGGGAACCGTGCCCGGACCAGGTCCGCGGCGGCCCGGATCGCCGGCGCGGCCTCCCGCCTGAACCTTCGAACGGCGGCCAGCGTCCCGTCGTCTCGCCGTCCGGTCGTCCTCCCTTCCCGTTCCACCCACCCCACCTCGCCGTCGGCGGTGACGATCTCCAGCCCCGCCACCCACGCCCGGGCCGGCCCATACCGCACCGTGCGCGCGCCAGCGGCATTGGTGGCGACCATGCCGCCAAGGGTGGCCCACCGGCTGCTCGAGGGGTCGGGGGGGAGGCGGAGCCCGTGGGGAAGGGCGGCCTCGTTCAGTTCCCGCTGGGTGATGTTGGCACTGGTGATGGCGGTGGCGCCGGCGGCATCGAGGTCGAGCCGGCGGGGCATCCGTTCCCGAAGGTCCACCAGCACCCCGGAGCCTACCGCGTTTCCCGGAATCCCGCTGCCGGCCCCGCGCGCAGTGAGAGGGGCGCCGGTCTGGCGGGCCCACCGCACCAGTGCTGTGAGGTCCTCCACGGACGCGGGGAGCGCCACCGCCTGTGGCACCACGCGATAGATCCCCGCGCCTTCGGAGTAGGCGGCACGTATCCGCGGCTCGGTGTGGAGCGCCGGGACGCCCGGGGCACTCACGGCCGGTCCAGCGCGGCCGCGCCGGGGCGCGGCCCGCCGATCAGCCACCGGTAGTAGAGCCGGAGCGCCCAGTTACAGGGGGCAAGCAGCGCGGTGGCGAGCAGGATCGCGTAGACCTCGCCGCGCGGCATCTTGATCCGGTCACCCCGGACCAGCCGGGCCGGCTGGGCGTGGATCAGGGCAATCGTCCGGCAGGCGAAGAAGAGGCTGGTCAGGCAGAACACCCGCACCCGGATGGCGTGGCGGGGGAGGGCGGTTGAGTAGTCGAGCGCATCCTCGAGGCAGCGCTCCGTCTCGGCCAGGAGCGGCGCCACCATAGCCCATGCCTGCCGGGCCGCTTCGGGTGCCCCGAACTGCTCGGGGGCGATCCCCGCCCCCCGCCACAGCTCGACCGGGATGAAGCTCCGGCCGTGGCGGTGATCGTCGGCGATATCCCGGATGATGTTGGTGAGCTGGAGGCCCAGCCCGAACTGCGGCGCCAGCCGCTCCAGCCGTTCCAGGCGGGCGGCGCCGATGCCGCCGATGTGGCGGGTGAAGAGAGCCGTGAGCAGGTGGCCGACCGTGCCCGCCACATACCAGCAGTAGCGGCGGAGGTCCGCCAGGGTATCGAGGAGCGGCGCCGGGCCGCCGCTGGGTGGGCGCAGGCAGCTGGCCATGCCCCGTACCATCTCCTGCACCCACGGCGTCACTGCCGCCTGGTCCCCGGCTGGGAGCCGCCGGAACTCCCGCAGCACCCGGTCCGCCCCCCCCATCAGGCCGCCGAGGTCGAGGTCATCGGGCCAGGTCACGGCCCGGATGCCGGTAAAGGTTGCCGACGGATCACCGAGAGCCCGGTCCACCTCTGCCAGCAGGGCGCGGCGCGCGTCCACGGAGAGGGCGGGATGGTCCTCCGCAGTGTCCGCGATCCGGCAAATCAGGTACGCCACCGCCACCGGACGCGACAGCTCCACCGGCAAGAGCCGGATGCCGAGCGCAAAGGTGCGGGAGACCCGCGGGAGGATGGCCCGGCAGAACACCCAGTCCGATCCGGCATCCACCCCGGGTGACGCCTCTCGCACGGCGGCCGGAGCGGTGGAGGCTTCCACGTCAGCCCCTCACGGCGCCGGCGGCGCCTCACTGGAGTAGAGCCGGGCCAGTTCGGTGACGATCTCGGCGACCCGCTTGCCGACGACATGGTCCGGTGGAACCTGGCGGTCGAGGTCGCGCGGGGAGAGGCTCGGGTCGGCGAGGGGGCGGTAGACGGTCTCGACGGTGAGCACGCTGTAGCCCTGTCGGCTCGGGTCCACCCAGGCCCGGATCTGGACCACGTCGGGGCCGAGACGCCGGGAGCCGGTGGGCGCCTTGGTGGCGGCGTCGAACCAGGCGGTCTCGATGTAGCCGTCCCGCAGCTCCACCCGGGTCACGGGGAGCGAATCGGATCGGAGCACCGCCGCGAGCGTCTCCGTCGCGTCCTCCTGGTCCAGTTCGATCTCCGCCTGGGCGGCGCCGGTCACCGGGGGAAAATAGGGACGGGTGGTGAAGGGGCTGCAGGCGGTGAGGAGCAGGAGCAGCAGGATGCGTCGTGTCACGGGGCCCTGGGATTCAATGTGAGTTCGGTTCCGTACGCCCACCAGCTCCGCCCCTGCCCTCTACCCCAGCGTCACCGGTACCGGGGTGGGGCCGGTATAGTCATAGAACCCGCGTCCCGACTTCCGGCCGAACATTCCCACCGTGACCATCCGCCGCAGCAGCGGAGGCGTCGCGTACCGCGCCTCGGCGTACTCCTGGAACATGATGTCGCCGATCCGCGCGAGGGTGTCGAGGCCCACGAAGTCGGCCAGGGTGAGCGGCCCCATCGGGTGGCCGGCGCCGAGCCGCATGGCGGTGTCGATGTCGGCGGTGGAGGCCACTCCGCGCTCCAGCGCCCGGATGCCGTCCAGAATGTAGGGCACCAGCAGCAGATTGACGATGAAGCCGGGGGTGTCCTTCGCCGTCACCGCCTCCTTCCCGAGGCTCCGCGCGAACGCGAAGGCGCGGTCGAAGGTGTCCGTGCTCGTGGTCACGGCCCGGACCACCTCCACCAGCGGCATGAGCGGGACGGGGTTGAAGAAGTGCAGGCCGATGAACCGGTCGGCCCGGCGAGTGGCCGCCGCCATCGCGGCGATCGGGAGGCTCGAGGTGTTGGAGGCGAAGATCGTCGCCGCCGGGGCGAGGGAATCGAGCGCGCGCCACAGCTCGTTCTTGAGGGCCAGGTCCTCGGTGATCGCCTCGATGATCAGGTCGGCGGGCGCGGCCTTCGCGAGGTCGGTGGTGAACTCGATCCGGGCCAGCGCGTCGTCGCGCTGGGTGGTGGTGAGCTTCGCCTTCTCCACGAATTTCGCCAGCGACTTCGCGATTCCCGCCCGGGCCTGGTCCAGCGGTCCCTGCGCCACGTCCCGCACGATGGTCCGGTACCCCGCCGTCGCCGCCGCCTGCGCGATGCCGCTCCCCATGAGCCCCGATCCGAGCACCGAGACGATGCCGATCATGGCTTGAGCGCCCTTCGCACTTCCTCGACGATCGCCCCGAGCACCCCGGGTGCGCCGGGCCCCAGCTGGTGCGCCGGCTTGATCTTGCCTCGCTCCACATGGTCCAGTGCCCGCTCCACCCCGAGCAGCGCGCGCGCGGCCGCGGGCCGGTACTGGCCCTTCACCACGTAGCCGATCCCCGCGGCGAGGACCAGCGGAGCGGCGGGCAGCCACGCCAGCGGGGAGAGCACGGCGAGGATCACCGCCGCGCTCCCGCCGACGAAGCCCGTGGCCGCAACGCCGATGATGAACCCCTGCCTGGTACTGCCGAGGTCGGCGGTCAGGTTCACGTGGCAGTAGCCCGGTTCGAGGGCGGTGACCGTGGCCGTCACCAGGTGAGCATTGTTGAGCATCAGCGCCTTGCGGCCGCCGAACGCGGCGGTGGAGCGGCGCAGCACGGCCTCGATGCCGCGGAGCGGCTCCCAGGTGATGCGCCCCGGCTGCTCCCGCTGGATGGTGAGTACCTCCTCCCGCTCCAGGTATTCGCGCAGCCGCAGGGTCACCTCCTCCACGGTCCCGGTCACCACCCGCTGCGCCGAGACGGTGGCCGGGCCGAAGGTCTTGTCGAGGAGCCCGTGGGCGACGGGCGCGTCCACCCGGCCATGCTCCTCGAGAATGGCCTGC
>JAEUJI010000045.1 GCA_016794805.1 Gemmatimonadota bacterium | reverse complement strand
CACGCCGCTCAGCCAGGAGTTCACCCTGGCCGCCGGGCAGACCCTGGTGGTGGATCTCGCGATCACCGCCAAGGCGGTGGACCTGTCGGAGATCGTGGTCATCGGGTATGGCGAGCAGGCGGCGGGCAACATCACGGGCGCGGTCACCAACGTGACGCCCGAGGAGTTCAACACCGGCCGCATCATCACCCCGACCGAACTGATCCAGAGCAAGGTCGCGGGGGTGCAGGTGGTGGAGAGCAACGAGCCGGGCGGCGGCACCACGATCCGGGTGCGCGGCCCCACCTCCACCGGCGCCAGCAACGACCCCCTGTTCGTGGTGGATGGCGTGCCGCTCGGCGGCGGCGCCAACACCGGGAGCGGGGTCACCGCCGGCCGGGACCCGCTCAACTTCATCAATGCCGATGACATCGCCAGCATCACGGTGCTGCGGGACGCGTCGGCCGCGGCCATCTACGGCACCAACGCCGCCAACGGGGTGGTGCTGATCACCACCAAGCGCGGGGGGAAGGGCACCCAGTTCGAGTACACCGGCACGTTGTCCGCCTCGACCATCACCCGCCGGCCATCCATGCTCAATGCCGGACAGTTCCGCAGCGTGGTGCAGCAGTATGACGCCGACAACGGCACCACCTATACCAGCCAGCTCCTCAACGCCAACACCGACTGGTTCGACCAGGTGGACCGCACGGGGTACGGCCAGGAACACAGCCTGGCCTTCTCCGGGGCCGGCAACAACATGGACTACCGGTTTTCGCTCAACTACCTGAACCAGAAGGGCATCATCGAGGCGACCACGGCGGAACGGGTGACCCTCGGCGCCAACTATAACCAGCGGCTCCTCAGCGACCGGATGAACCTGCGCGTGAACCTGCGCGGCTTCCGCGGCAACGACGTGTTCACCCCGGGCGGGGTGCTGTCCAACGCCGCCCAGATGGGCCCGACCCAGCCGGTGAAGGACCCGACCGCCCTGACCGGGTACTATGACTGGCCGGGCAACCAGCTGACGTCGGCGGACAACCCGGTCGCGATCCTGGCGCTGGCCTCGGACAAGGCCACCACCTACCGCGCCGTCGGCGGGGTCCAGACCGAGTACCGGCTGCCGTGGCTCGAGGGGCTGGCGTTCAACCTGAACTTCGGGTTTGACGGCACCAAGGCGGAACGGACCTTCTTCGACCCAAGCACCCTCCACGCCCAGTCCAAGACCGGCACCAACGGCCGCTACCAGCGCAACACCCCGACCGAGGTGAACACGGTCGTCGACGGCTACCTGAACTACGCGGTGCCCCGCTCGGTAGGCCCGGGCCTGCTCGACCTCACCGCCGGCTACTCCTTCTCCCGGTCGCGCGGCGAGTTCCCGAGCATCATCGCCACCGGCCTCAGCACCGACCTCCTGGGCCCCGACGGCATCCCCGGGGCGGACTTCGTGTCCACCACCCAGAACATCCAGAAGAGCAAGCTGATCTCGTATTTCGGGCGGGTGAACTACAACGTCAACGACCGGTACCTGGCAGCCGTCAGCCTGCGGCGGGACGGTTCCTCCCGCTTCGGGCCGGGCAACCAGTGGGGCACCTTCCCCTCCGTGGCGGTCGCCTGGCGCCTCTCGGAGGAGTCGTTCCTCCGGGACGTCGAAGTGCTGTCGGACCTCAAGCTCCGGGCCACCTGGGCCAAGACCGGCAACCAGTCGTTCGGCAACTACCTCTGGGCCTCCAGCTACCTCGTGGGCGACGCCCAGGTGCAGTACTCCTTCGGCGACAGCCTCTTCACCACGATCCGACCGAACCAGGTGGACCCGAACATCAAGTGGGAAGAGACCCGCTCCTGGGACCTCGGGCTCGACTTCGGATTCAAGAACCAGAGCATCACGGGCGCCATCGACGTCTACGACAAGAAGACCACGGACCTGCTGTTCGCGGTGGAGCCGCCGGCCCCCGCCCTCTCCGACCTCTGGGTCACGAACGTCGGCAGCATGCGGAACCGGGGCATCGAGCTCAGCCTCAGCGCCCGGCTGCTGGAAGGGGCGCAGGGCGGCCTCGGCTGGACGGCGGACTTCACCGCCTCCCACAACAAGAATGAGCTGCTCAGCATCAATCCCAACGCCGGCGGTGTGAACCAGCAGATCCTCGTCGGCGGCATCGCTGGCGGCGTGGGCAGCCGGATCCAGGTCTTCAAGCCCGGCGTGCCGATCTACTCGTTCTACGTGTACGAGCACCGGCTGGACCAGAACGGCAAGCCGGTGTACTCCGACACCGACGGCAGCGGCTCCATCACAGACATCGATCTGTACGTGGACCGGGACGGCGATGGCCAGATCACGCAGGACGACCGGCGCCCGTTCCACAACCCCGCGCCGAAGTTCATCCTGGGGCACTCGTCGCACCTGACCTACGGCAAGTTCGATTTCGGCTTCACCCTGCGGGCCTACCTGGGCAATTACGTGTACAACAACGTGGCCTCGAACCTGGGCACGCTGTCGGAAATCGGCCGCGGCTCCCCCTACAACCTGCACACCTCGGTGCTCAAGACCAACTTCGCGACGCCGCAGTATCTTTCGGACTACTACGTGGAGAAGGCCTCGTTCCTGCGCATGGACAACCTGACGGTCGGCTACACGTTCGAGCTCAGCGGCCGGCCGGCGCGCGTCTTCGGGACCCTGCAGAACGCCTTCACCATCACCGGCTACGACGGGGTCGACCCGACGGCCGGCGCGAACGGCATCGACAACAACATCTATCCGAGGTCCCGCACCTTCACCAGCGGCCTGAGCCTCCGGTTCTAGGCGCGTGATCAACGAACTCGAACACTCGAGAAGGGGCAGAGCCATGAGCCGCTTCACCCGCCGTTCCCTTGCCGTCACCGCGCTCCTGCTGGGCGCGGGGATGGCCGGTTGCACCGACCCCACGGAGTCGCCGACCAGTACGGTGACCGAGGACAACGTCTTCAAGGATGCGCGATCCTACCGCGCCTTCCTGGCCAAGCTCTACGCCGGCCTCGCGGTCAGCGGCCAGCAGGGCCCGGCCGGCGCGCCGGACCTCACCAACCTCGACGAGGGCTTCTCCCAGTACCTGCGCCTGTACTGGGAACACCAGGAGCTGCCCACCGACGAGGCCATCATCGGGTGGGGTGACCTGGGCCTGCCGGAGCTGAACACCCAGCTCTGGGGCACGGCCAACGGGTTCGTCTCGACGATGTACAACCGGATCTTCTTCCAGGTGGCGATGGCCAACGAGTTCATGCGCCAGACCTCGGACGCCAAGCTGTCGGAGCGGAACGTCAGCACCGCGCTCCGGGCGGACATCCAGGTCTTCCGCGCCGAGGCCCGCTTCCTGCGCGCCCTGGCCTATTGGCATGGCATCGACATCTTCGGCAACATCCCGATCGTGACCGCGCTGGCATCGGAGCCGCCGGCGCAGAACACCCGCCAGGAGGTGTATGACTTCCTCGTGAGCGAGCTGACCGCGATC
>JAEUJI010000040.1 GCA_016794805.1 Gemmatimonadota bacterium | reverse complement strand
GGTCCGCGGCCTTCGCGTAGGTCGCGCCCCGGGGCCGCGGGGGCCGATAGATCGTGGCCCGCCCGATGCCGAGCAGCCGGCAGATCGTGCGCAGCGGCGCCCCGGTCACGAGGGCGACCTGCCGTACCAGCGCGGCTTTTTGTCGACCTCGGTGCGCGCGGCGCGCAGGACCTCGACCTCCAGGGTCTTCCGCCCCAGCGCCTGCTCCAGGTCCCGCATCCGGCCTTCCGCCGCACGCAGGGCACTCACCGGGACCACCGCCTCATCCCGCTGGACGGCGGTCGTGGTCGCCTCCGTGGCCAGGCGCAGCCACCGAGCCACGACGGTCCGCTGGACATCCAGTTCCCGGGAGAGCTCCGCGGCGCTCAACTCACCCCGCTGGACCCGGGCGACTTGCTGTTGCTTGCACTCGGCCGTGAAGATCCGTCGGCCATCGGCCTTGCGAGCAATCACTGTCATGGACCACCTCCTGAGTCAGAGATACTGCATCAGGAGTGTCTCGTCCAATTGGGGGGCATTCTACAATGACGGCGGAATTCAGTCGGAGAACGCCCTCTTCAGCCTGATGGGCTCAATGGTTAACGCCTTCACTACCATCGGGCATGAGGTCTATGGGCATGTGGTGCCGTGGACCCAAGGTTGGCACTGTGCGGATGGCGCTCCAGGAACCGCAGCAGCGCAGTCGTGCTCTGTTGGGCGCGAGAACGTCATTCGCTTGGAGATACCGCTCCCGTTGCGTCCCGTCTACTGATCCATGGGGGGCTCTGTGAACAAGCTTGTATTGCTGGCAGGAATGGGCGGCTTGGCGCTCGCTGCAGGCACCGGGCTCCGCCAGATGTCCGGGGATAGGGCGCTTACAGGAGCCTGGATCGCCGAGTTCACACTTGACGGGGTCCCTCACGCATTGCCCGCACCGACAGGGCGATTGGCCAAGGGCGAACTGGCGCTTATCCGGAGTGGATGGGCCAGCGACCGCTACTTGTTGAAGGTGCGTCACCTGAGCGCGCTCGGGATCTACGACGTCGATTTCAACGCGCTAGGATTCGAAGCTCGCCCCCAGAATGAGGTGCCAGTGGTTGGTGCGCGTGCTTACTCCAGAGACTCGATCGAAGTCGTGCTCAACCCGCAGCAGGATCACGGAGGCGTCGAGCTCCAGGGCAGGCTAGTCGGCGACTCAATTCGTGGGCGCTGGTACCACGTCCGCACCGGGGGGGCGAGCGGGACGTTTGTGCTCCGCCGTGCCAGATAGAGCCCGTGGGGTCGGCCGAGTATCTCTTGCGGCGATTGGGGCACCTCCGGGTTGTCGGGCCTCTCCCTGGCCGGGCGGCCGCGTCTAGCGTGGCGTGCTCTCCGTGCGCTCCGTGCAGGCCATGCGGTGGCGAGCCTTGGCTGGTTAGGGACCTGGACGCCCGGTGCGCATGACGGGCGTCGCCGCGCGGCGTGAAGGAGGCTGGTGGGGGCTCCAATGATCCTGATGGCCAGCGGACACCGGTCGCGGCCGGGCCCGCCCCATTCTTATCCCCTTGCCGGTGCAAAGATGGGAGTGGCGCGCCAGTGAGCATAGACGGCCTTCGCTCAGCGCTAGTGTACCTGGCGTATGTCGTCAGCTTCACTTATCTGCTAGCTCTCGGATACCTTACCACGCGGGCAGAACGCTATGCTGTGAACCCGCGGCGATTCCCAAGACCCGATGACATCCTCCGGCCGCACCTCTTTACACCGGAGGGACAGGTACACCGGCGGCGCGCAATTAGATTCTTGGTGATCGGCGCGGGGATAGTCTGCCTGTCCTGGGGCCTGACGTTCTTGTAGCGGCGTATTCCGAACACCTGCCCTCACCTTTCTACTGGGAATCGGGCCGGATCGCATCTGAAAGTCCAGCCCACCTGTCATTGCGAGGCCCTGCAGGGCATGAAGCGATTCGCCACCCTCCGGGCGGAGGGAGGGGGATCGCTTCATCGTGTGTCGCGCTCCACACAGTGACCGCCGCGGCCACCTTCGTCCCGACCGCCCACCCGCCCGACCGCCCGACCGTCCGACCTTTCCCCTGAGAACAGGGCCGGTTAGCATCGGAGGGTCCCAACCGGCGTGAGCACGCCCGGAGGACCCATGAGTCCGAAATCCAGCCGGAAGTTCACTGACGAGCAGATCGTCGCGATCCTGCAAGAGCACCAGGGCGGGGTCACGGCCCGCGCGGTGATCCGCCGCCACGGGATCGCGCTCGACACCTTCTACCGCTGGAAGCGCAAGTACAGCGGCGTGAGCAAGGCCGAGCTGCAGCGCCTGAAGGCCCTCGAGGACGAGAACCGCCGGCTCAAGCGCATGGTCGCCGACCAGGCCCTCAACATCCAGGTCCTCAAGGACGCGCTGGGAAAAGAGTGGTGACGAGTGCCGCGCGGCGCACCCTCGTCACCGAGTGCCGGCTGCGCCACCAGCTCTCCGAGCGTCGCGCCTGCCGCTACCTCGGCATCCACCGCCCGCTCCTGCAGTACCAGCCGCGCCGCGTGGTGGACCCCGGACTCCTCGCGCGCCTCGGCGAGCTGGCCGAGGCACGGCCGCGCTGGGGCAGCCCGCGCCTGACGTGGCGGCTGCGGCGCGAGGGCTGGCCGGTGAACCACAAGCGCATCGAGCGCCTCGTGCGCGTCGGGCGCCTGCTGGTCGGCCAGCGGCGGCGCCGCCGCAAGCGCGGGGCGCAGGCCCGGGTCCCGGTCGCCGTGCCCACGCGGCCGAACGAGCGCTGGAGCATGGACTTCGTGCGCGACACGACGGCCGAGGGCCGGCCCTACCGCATCTGGGCCCTGGTCGATGACGCGACGCGCGAGTGCCCGCTGCTCCTCGCCGATCGCTCGCTGCCCGGTCCCCGCGTCGTCGAGGCGCTGGATCTTCTGCTGGCGGTGCGCGGGCGGCCGCGGGCGATCGTCTGCGACAACGGCTCCGAGTTTACCAGCCTGACCCTATCCTCCCCGGTTCCGAGATCCGGGAGGCGCGATATCTTTACCAGGGTGGCCACGTCGGGGCCGAGACCGACGCGGCGGGCAACATCAAGTGGAAATACACATGGGGCCCCGGCACCGACAACCTCATCGGCCTGCAGGATTCGACCGGCACCCAGTACTACGTGGTGCAGGACCAGTTAGGGAGCGTGCGGGGGCTGGTCAAGCGGGACGGCACCTGGATCATGCACCAGCGCTTCACCCCCTACGGCGCCCTCCTCGCCCGCGACTCGGCCGGGAGCAGCATGCCCAGGGGCTTCCACGTGGGCTGGACCGGGCGGGAGTACGACGCGGAGACCGGGTTCACCTTCCACCGGGCGCGGTACTACAGCCCCGACCTCCGGCGCTGGACTCAGGAGGACCCGATCGGCTACGCCGGCGGCGGGAACCTGTACGCCTACGTGGGCGGGGCGGTGATGGAGGCGCGGGATCCGAGTGGGTTGATGGAGGATCTGTCGGGGCGGGGGCTGGGGTTCGCGGAGGCGTCCCGCCCGAACGAGAACTACGAGCTGCCGCCGTGGCCAGGGGGTGGGGGGAAACGGGGCGGGTGGTTGAACAGCAGCCACATTGAGGATGATGGGTATCTCGACAGGCTGATGGATGCGACCCGTAAGTCGCAGCTAGGGCACGGCAAGTCCGACGATGATGACCCCGCCGTCGTCGCGTGCAAGGCCAATCCGGTTTGCAACGACGAGTACGGACGTTTCACCGCCCAGGGTGGCAATCTCGTGATCAAGCGCGTCCAGACGTTTCCAGAATGGTTTGAGGGTTGCGACCCAAACCACCGTCCATGCTCCGTGCTCTCCGGTGACGGATCTGGGAGCTTCGAATTGGAGGTGCGGATGGTCGACGCTGGTTACGCCTGGCAAATGCTTGGTAGCACTTGGGGCGGAAGGGTTGACTGGGCAATCTACCTGGCCCACGAACTGGCTGAGGCGAATGGTGGGCTCGGAGGTTTCTCTCCTGCCGATGCCCACCACTACGCGCTGCTTGTGGAGGACCAGGCCCGCAGGACCAATCGAGAGTATTACGGCCACCGGCGGGCGCCGTGAGAAACGTCGAGCGAGAGGCGACCATGCGTACACGGGTGGCGAGTGTCCTGTGCCTGCTGGGCTGTGCTGGAGTGATTCTTGATGGTGTATCAGCTCAGTCCACCCCGGCGGTGCAAGCCGAACTCACGGCGGTGTTCCGAGCGCGCAGCCTGATCGATCCGCCCGAACCATCGTCAACTCCTGGAATGATTCCCATCGTGGATGTCTGGATCGACACGACCGGGTTCGGGACGGAGTTGGTGCCACTTCTCCGCGCCACCAACCAAGGGCATCTGCATGGCTCGCCCGTTCTGTTTGCCGTGGTCGACGGGGATGCGCTTCTCCTCGGCGGGAGCGAGGCACCCGAGCTCGTGCCGGCTGCGGAGGCGATGGGTGTGCGCCTCGGGGTCAGCCTGGAGGAGGATCGGCGGGTAGCGCTCCTGCTCGCTCGCCTGCTGGACCCACTCGGGGCCAAGAGGGTCATCGCCGAGGCGGACGTGGAGAGCTACCCTCCACAGGGCATCCCCCGGCCTCGCACGGGGAGTGTCCCGGTTGGCCCTGCCGTGTGTATTCAAGTGAGTTCGTACGATGTCGGGTTCTCCGGTCCCCCACGTCGATTCCGATACTGCTTCCAAGGTGGGGCCGATGGACGGGTGATCGCCTGGGCGGGAGCGGAAGCGGAGAAGTGGCCATGAACGGGTGCCGGACTGAGATCGCGGCACCGGCCTGCTGGTGGGACGCGGGATGGGCGGCATCGCAGCAAGCGAGTGGCCCATGCATCCGATGATGCGCCTCGTGCCGGCCCTCCTGGTGTTCGCCGCTGGCGGTCAGGAGGGCCAGTCCCTCGCTTACAGGCATGAGGCCGGTCCCGGATCGGTTGCTGGGGCCTATCGACTGGCGATCCGGCCCACGCCCGGCGATACGGTGGTCGAGGCGGATGTCTGGCTGCTTCCGTCGCCGATTGACTCTACCCGCCCTGGACCCGAATTCATCAAGCAGCTGAATGGCTGCTATCGGATCCGTGGAATCGTCCCTGCGTACCGTGGCATGCTGCGGCTGCGCGCCGACGGGGAGTTCCATTGGAGTCGTGGCACGGGCGGAGCACTGCAGTTCACCCTGAACCGGACGGTGGATGCCGGCTTTGCCATCACCGTCACCTCTGTCGGCGGCCGGCTGCATGGTATCGGAGTCGACTATCTCGCCCAAGGGGCCGATACGCTTGGGGTGGTGGGCGTGCGCACGGCGGGTGCGCGGCCGGGCGATTGTCACCGGAAGTAGGGTGCTGCGATGGATCGTGAGCAGGCCTGTAGTGCACGCGCTGCTGCATCCGCCAGGCCGCGAATGTCCAGGTGCGGCCTGCCTGGACTCCTGTTCGCGCTCTCGCTCCCGTCCGCCATCGGCGCACAGGTGCCACGCCTGTGCCTGGATCCCCAGTTGTATGCGCTCAACGATCGGCCAGCGGCGCTGGCGGCGAGGGATGAGGAGGGGAGAGTCGCGGCGGGCCTCCTGCTGCAGGGGCTTCGAACCCTGCATGAGCGCGCCGTAGCACAACGACTATCACCTGACACTGTGCGGGCCGAGTTGCTGGATCTCTACAGAGACGCGGCACGGCGACGCCCTGAAGTCGCCCCCCTCGGCTTGGCATACCTGGTGGTGAACGGCGACGTTCTCCTCCATCCGTACTTTGTCATGGAGGATCTGGCCTGGCTCTACTACAAGGTGTCCGGCGTAGCAGAGCCGGTCCTCACCTTCACCGAGACACGCGCCCGGCCCGAGAACCGGCTCAACGCCTTGCGAGCGATTCGAGTCGTGGAGGACACCGCCGAGCGAAGGGTGGTGCTGCGGTACGCCTGTGAAGCCGCCCGGACGCTGCTGACCTTCAATCGGGATAGTGAATGGCGCCATGCCGATGTCACTTACGGCCCAGCCAGCGACGCGGGTTTTCTCCTCCCCCACGCCATGCGACTACTCGGTGCGGAGGAACGGGCCGCCTTTGAGGCCATCGCAGACCAGCTCTACCTGCCGCCGCAAGATGGCAGGACGGTCCTTTCCGCGTATACCAGGGCAGGCTGGGAGTGGGAACCGTGAGGTGGGGGCAGACCGAATACACCCAACCCCTTGGCGGTCTCCGCGGTCTTGGCGGTGAATCCCCTTAGGGCAGGTAGATCCCTCGGTCGCGGCGCTCCCTCGGGATGACAGCCGGGGCTACCCTCGGCGCGCCGAAACGCCGAACCGCCTCCCCCCCCACGCGTTGTCTTACCCACCCTCCGCGGTCTCTGGGTTACCGCCAACTCGCCGCCACGCGCCAGCTTGACCGCCTATGCCAGAACACGCATATTCCGATCGGCCGCTGCCGCCGCGACTCCCCCTCGTCTGGGTCGGCTCCTCGCGGGAGGACCTCAAGGCCTGTCCCAACCCGGTCCAAAGCGTGATGGGCAAGGCACTCCTCCAGGTGCAGCTGGGTCAGGTGCCACGGATCGGCAAGCGGCTCAAAGGGCATCTCGGCGGCCTGGTCGAGCTGGTGGATAGCTTTGACGGGGACACGTTTCAGGCGGTCTACACGGCCAAGCTGGCCGGCGCGGTGTACGTGCTGCACGTGTTCCCGAAGAAGTCCACGCACGGCATCGCCACACCCAGGCATGTGATTGCCCTCATTCTCCAGCGGCTCCGTGGGGCGCAAGCCCATCACGCGGAACACTTCGGGAGGGAGTCCTGAGATGACCGGGCGGGTGAAGGTTACGATGGGGAGCGGCAACGTCTTCGCCGACCTGGGCTTCGCGGATGCCGAAGAACGACTGGTGAAGGCCAGTCTGGCGCTCGAGATCGAGCGGATCATCGACCAGCGGAAGCTGACCCAGCGGGCCGCCGCAAAGCTGATGGGCATCGACCAGCCCAAGGTGTCCCACCTCATCTGTGGACGGCTGGACGGCTACTCTACCGAGCGGCTGATGGGCTTCCTGACGGCCCTGGGGCGGGACATCGAGATCGTGGTGCGGAAGGCGCCCCGCTCGCGGCGTCAGGGACGACTCAAGGTTGTGACGCGCTGACCGTCGTCCCGTCCTCTCGTCCTCCCGTCGTCTCGTCGGCCCGTCGTCCCGTCCCCGGAACTCCACGAGTCGCGTCCCCCGCCGCTCGCGGGCCCCCGCGCCCTCGCCGACCCCATCCCGGCTCCCCACGCGCGACACTCCGGGCCCCTCGACCCCGCCGGGGCACCACTCGGCCCCCAGCCCGGCTTTCTCGGGTGAAGCCCTAGTCCCATCGGTACCCGATCGGGTGGACCCGGACCTCTTCCCCTCCGGCTCCGCCCCGGGGCGGGGCCGTTCTGGCTCCGACGCCGCCCCGTCGCCTGTCCCACCTGCCGGCTCGATTCGCGGAACCCAACCCTCGACCGGCTCACCCGCGCCCTCGGCTCACCCCCCGGGCGCCTCGCCCCGCGATCCCGATCCCTCGACCCCGATTCGGCACCCCCCGGCCCCGGACCCCTCCCGCTCGCCGGCACTTCCCCGCGCCTCGCCACCAACCCGGTCCGCCTGGTCCCCCGTCCGCCCTCCCGTTAGCCCCGTCCGGCTGGCATGCTCCTCGCGTACTTCCCCCGAAACCGCTCGTTTTGGCCCTGAAGTGTCCACTCTGGGAGACAAAAGCCCGGGAGGAACAGAACCATGGATGCCGATACCCGCCGCCGCATCGAGATGGGGCAGCGCATACTCCACTTCTCCCGCCAGCACCCGGCCGACGACCCGGGGCACCGGGCCGCCGTGGAACGGCTCGCCGACCGGCTGGAGCAGGCTCGGCGCTCCCAGGCGCGGGAAGTGTCGGGCCGCAAGCACGAAGCGGGGGCCATCGCCCATCGGGACGCGGTGCGGGCCTCAATCCAGCTCGACCTTGTCCTCCTCGCCAGTCTCAGCCGGATGGCGCACCGCGACGGACGCGAGGGAATCAGTCCGATCCCCATCCCGCAGCTCAAGGACAACCTCCTCCTGTTCAAGACCGTCGCCCGCGTCGCAGAGCAGTTCGGGAAGGATGGTCGGGAGGCGCTGCGGGAGTACGGACCGATTGACGAGCTCCTTGCCCGACTCGGCGCCTCCCTGGATCAGTTCGAATCGCTGGAAGGACTGAAGAACCGCAGCCTCAACGCCCATGTGGGGGCCTACAGCGGGCTGCAGGGGCTGGGCATGGAGATCGTCCAGCTCGCCCGGCACCTCGATTGCCTCAACCGCCACCGGTTCCAGGGACGCACCGAACTGCTCGCCGCCTGGAAGAGCTCGCGCCACGTGGCCTGGCGGGGGCGGGGTACCGACGGACCGGCGGACGAGGCAACGGTCGCCTAGGCCGGAACCGCTGTCATTGCGAGGCCCCAATGGGGCCGAAGCAATCCCCCACCTCCGAACGGAGTTTGGAGGATCGCGTCGTCGCGCTACGCGCTCCTCGCGATGACAACCAGGAGGCGCCTTTCGCGCCTCCCGTCGTCCCGTCGGTCAGAACTCAAACCCCGCCGCCACGTTCACATGCGTGGCCTTGAGCTCCCCGACGCCCGTCCCATACGTGGTCTTGGCCTGCCGCACCTCGAGCCCGAACAGGAGCGGCGCCGGGCGCCAGTGCACATGCCCCCCCCAGGTCACGTTCTTGAGCCGCTGTACCGTGGTATCCAGATCCGCATCCTTGGGATCATCCATCCCGAAGCTTCCGCCCAGGGTCCACTCCGGCGTGGGCCGGATGTTGAGCTGGCCCCACCCCCCCTTGGTGCGGATGGTGCGCCCGCCCAGCCCGAACACCTGCCCGATGGACCCACCGCCCAGCCCCGCGATTCCCTCGCCGCTGAACGCCTCGCCCCGCAGCTCCAGGTGCTTGCCGAGCGGCAGCAGCAGCAGCGCGGCCACCGCCTTGGAGGCGAGCGTGGTGTCTCCCGCGGTGCTGAGCCAGCCGTAGTGCCCGCCGGCTGAAACCTCGCCCGCGGTCTCGCCGCTGCCCCAGCGTACCCGGAGCCGCCCCTGCAGATAGGGCCGCTTGGTCTGCTCCGCCCGGTCAAAGTCCGTGGCGAACGGCGGCTGCGGGGTGTAGCCGGTCGGCGCCAGCACCGCTCCCTCGAGCTGCACCCGCGCGCTCTTCCCCTGGACCACGTCCCCGGTGAACCGGATCTGCGGAATCCACAGCCAGAGATTGCCGCTGCTGGACAGGGCGCTCAGCCCGAAGCTCGACGTCGTGACGGGATTCAGCTCCACGATGGGCGGTGCCTCCTGCCCGATCAGCATCGAGAACCGGTTCCACTGCCCCTCCAGCCAGGCCCGCCGGATCCGGAGCAGCGGAAAGGTCCGCCCCCCATTGGAGGGCTGCTGCCCGCCGAAGAAGTCGGCGTCCAGCTCCGCCCGCCACTCGGCGCCGCCCAGTTCGGGGAGGAAGGCCCGCACCATCACCCGGGTCTGCCGCAGCGTCCCGCCGATGCCGTCGGTGGGGAAGCTGTCGGCCGCCGTCTCCGGCACCGCGAACTGGGGCAGGTCGCTGTTGTTGGTCCGGGCCGAGGTGTAGAACCCGTTGAGCAGGATGGTGCCGTGGAAGCTCACATCCACGCCGGGGCGGTCCTGCTGGGCGGCGAGCCCGCCGGCGGCCAGCAGGGGCAGCGCGAGCGCCAGGGCCAGAACTCGAGAGGTGCGCATGGTGTCCATGTGGTTGACGGTGTCCCGCTCCGCCGGGTATGCTACCCCCGTGCGGATCCCCCCTCTACTCCGACTGGCGGCCCTGATCGGATGTCTCGCGGCCCAGCCCGGTGTGGCGCAGGTCGCGGTGAGCGGCCGGCTGACCATCCTGGACCGGGGCGACCGCCCGGGGCAGGACGTCGGCAACGCGGTACTCTGGCTCGAGTCCCCGACCCTCCCGGCGGCCATGCCGGTGGAGACGCGGATCGTGACCGAGGGGAAGCAGTTCGTTCCCCGGATCGTCGTGGTCCCCGCCGGTTCCACCGTCCGGTTCCCCAACAACGACCCCTTCAACCATAATGTGTTCTCCCTCTCGGAGCAGGGGTCCTTCGACCTGGGCCTGTACGGGCGGGGAGAGGAGAAGGGCACCGTCCTGGCCCACCCCGGCCTGGTCCAGGTGTACTGCAACGTCCACGCGCAGATGAGCGCCGTGATCCTGGTGCGGGGCAACGGCCAGTGGGTCCGCCCCGGCTCCGACGGCAGCTTCCGCTTCAGCGATGTACCCGCCGGCGACTACACCCTCCACGTCTGGCATGAACGGGCCCAGCCGGTGAGCCAGCCGCTCCGGGTCGGCGCCGCCGCGCCGGCGCCGCTGGCGCTGACGCTGGACGCCCGGCGCTGGCGCTTCGTGCAGCACAAGGACAAGACCGGCCGGGCCTACTCCGACCGCGGCCGACGGTACTAGCGTTGCCCCGCCCCCGTCTCGCCCTCAAGATCTTCACCGCCACCGCCCTGGTGGTGGTGCTCGCGCTCGGCGTGGCGCTCCTCTTCACCCGCCACTTCGCCATCCGCGCCGCCGAGGAGTCCATCGGGCGCGGGCTGGCGGCCACGGCCTCCGCCCTGACTGACCAGCTCGAGAGCCGCTCCCACACCCTGCAGCAGGTGGCCCGGGCCCTCGCCCAGGTGCCGACCTACGTCTCCCGCATCGAACTCGGGTTCCAGTCGGAGGGGCGCTCCGACCTCCTCGACCAGGCGGCCGAGTTCCAGCAGCAGGGGGAGGCGGACTGGGCGCTGCTGACCGACGACCAGGGGATGCTCCAGGCCTTCACCCGCAGCAACGAGCTCTTCGGCATCTCGCTGGCCGGCGAGGGGAGCATGGTGGAGCAGGCGCTGCTCGGCTCCTCCGCCACCGGCACCTGGGTGGAGCCGGACAACGCCGCCTTCCAGGCCGCCGCGGTGCCCATCCGGGTGGGCGAGGGGCCGGTACGCGGCACCCTGGTGATGGGGCTTGCGCTCGACAGCGCCTTCGCCGCCCGGCTCAAGCGGCAGACCGCCTCCGAGATCGTCTTCGTGGTGCTCGATACCCTGGACCAGCCGCTGGTGGTCGCGAGCACCCTGGCGGGAGACGTGGCCGCGGCGGTGGCGGGGCAGGTCACCTTCGACCGGCTCTCCACCGAGGACACCGCCGCCTCGCACCTGCGCCTGGATACCGGTGAGGACACCTGGATCGGGGAGCTGGGGGTGCTGCGGACGGCCTCGGGCGCGCCGGTGGGGGGCTTCGCGGCGCTCCGCTCCCGCGCGGTGGAGCTGGCGCCGTATGCCCGGCTGCAGCAGGCGATCCTCATCGCGTTCATCGGCGGGCTGCTCTTTGCCTCGCTCGGGGCGCTGCTGCTGGCGCGTGGAATCGCGCGGCCGGTGCGGGAGCTGGTGGCGGTCACCCGCCAGGTGAGCGCCGGCAACTACGACGCCGAGATCAAGGTGGGGAGCGGGGACGAGATCGGCGAACTGGCCGAGGCCTTCAAGGGGATGGTGGCGGAGCTCAAGGAGAAGCAGCAGCTGGTGGACTTCCTGAGCGCCACCGGCGCCCACACCGTGGCCATGCGGCCCAGCCTCGCGGTCAACGCCGTCGGGCCGATCCCCGGCGAGGTCTTCGCCGGCCGCTACGAGATCAAGAGCGTGCTGGGGCAGGGGGGGATGGGCGTGGTCT
>JAEUJI010000035.1 GCA_016794805.1 Gemmatimonadota bacterium | reverse complement strand
GGTCCGCGGGAGCGATTGCCGGTGTTGAGCCCGGCGGCATCGGGCCAGTAGTCGTACGCCAGAGGTACCTCGACCCCGCCCCAACGACGCTTGAACTCGACCAGTCCCACCTGCTCCGGTGCGGCGCGGCCGAAGTCAAACTCGACCCCGGCCTGGACCGCCTCGCGGATCGCGCTCCACAACAATGCGTGGTTGGGCCGCACGGAGAGTGACTCGGGCCGGGAGGCTCCAAAGGCGTAGATCCACCGCCGCGGACCTTTCCAAATCACGATGGCGGCGAGCGGGTTCGGATCCCCGGGCAGCTCCGCAAGGTATAGCTCGGCCAGGCCCTCAGTCTGCAGTGCCGCGCAGGTGTCGAGGAAGAACCGACGCGGCGGAGCCGGCACCCCATGGGACCGGGCGGTGGCTTCCTCCAACCGGGCCATGATCAGCCAATCGGAGCTGGCGCTACCTGTCCGAACCTGCACCCCAGCCCGCTCCGCCTTCCGGATTCCGCGGCGGGTGCTGTCCCCGTGCAGCCGTTGCAGGACAGCCGCCTCCCCCCCGTCCGTGGCCAGGCGAAAGGCAGCATACCGGGTGCGACGAATGTAGGCCGGCGCTGGGTTCGGGGCCACCGCCAGAACCTGCTTGATCTCGATCCGTCGGGCGCCGATCTCGCAGGCCCGGTCGATCGCGGCCGCCTGCAATGCCAGACCCGCCTCCGAGTCAAGCGCGAGCGGACCCGCCGCGTAGCTGAACGGCAGGCTCACCAGCCGGCGGGGACCGACAAGGGCCGGGACCTCGGCCAGCGCGAGGAGCCCAGCCACGGCGCCCCCTCGCCGCGCGGTCACGTAGTGCATGGGATAGCCGAAGGCACGCTGCAGGGCACACACCCAGCGCGCATCGTGGTAGAACTCCCCATGCGCCCGCGCAAACCCCTGCCAGTCCGGGGGCGGCTGACTAGTGAGCTCAACCACCACTGACCTCCCGGTAGAGCGCGAGAAACGGGGCGACGGCCCTCTCCGTGGAGAACCGGGCTTCCACCTCGGCGGCCCCCGCCTCGATGCTGCGCTGCCTGAACGCCGGATCGTCAACCATTCGCCCCAGGGCTGCCGCCAGCGCCGGGACGTCCCCATCCGGCACCAGCAGTCCGGTGCGGCCATCCGCGATCACCTCCGGAATCCCGCCAGCGGTGGAGCCGATCACCGCCGACCCAGACAGCAGTGCCTCCACCAGCGACAGTCCGAGTCCCTCGGCGTTGCCGCGACTCGGGAGGACCGTGACCGTTGCCGCGCCGTACTCGGCGGGCATCTGATCCTGTGGCACAAACCGTGACCACTCCACTCCCGAGCCACCCAAGGTGGCCGCCAGCGTCCGGAGCGAGGACTCGGCGGATCCCTCTCCGAGCAGCTTGAGCGTCGCGACCGTGCCCCGCTCCCGGAGCTGGGTATAGGCGCGAAGCAGGATGTCCACTCCCTTGGATGGCACCAGGTTCCCGGCGTAGAGAATGCGGGGGGGGTGCACCTTCGCAGCTGCCCGCCCGGCGCGGAAGGAGTCCGCATCCACCGGCATCGCGAGGGGACGGACTCGACCCGGCGCGAGGCCAAGCAGACGTTCCAGGTCCCCCGCGAGGAACCGGGAGACCGCGGTAACCGCGGCAGCACGGCCGTAGACACGCCGCGCGAGGCGACGAAATAGCGCCCCCTCCAGGAGGCGCACGTCGCTTCCGTGGCTGGTCACCACGTAGGGCCGATCCAGGCGGCTGGCGACCCACCCGCCTGGCAGCCACCAGTGCGCATGCACCACATCGGGACGGAAGTCGTGAACGGCGGCACGTGCGGCGCGGAGAAATCCCGCGAGGAGGAGGGGAACCCCCAGGGCGTAGAGCGGGGAGGCAGCGGCCCGACGATGGAGGTCCCCGGTGTAGGCGACCCGCTCCAGCGCCTCGGGTGCGTATCGGAAGCGGCGCAGGGCCACCCGTTCTTCGCATGATTCCAGGGCGAGTCCGGGGGCGTGCGGCGCCAGGACCAGAAGCTCCACACCCTGGCGGGCGGCAGCGACCGCGATCCGCCGAATAAAGGCACCGGCGGGGTCCCGGTCGAAACGCGGGTAGTTGTGGGTTAGTACCAGGATCCGCATGGCGGGTGAAACCTAGCCGCCACACGGACCCGGGAGAAGGTCAGTTCACGTAATCGACCCAGCCGAACTCGTTGGCGATCACGGCCGTGGAGCCGGTCCCGTTGAAGGCAATCTTGCGGGGCATGCCACCAGTCGCAATGAAGCTGATGACGGTGTTGGAGGCGGTGGAGATGACTGCCACGCCACCGCCGGATGGCATGCCCGCATACACCTGACTGCCATCGGGCGCGATCGCCAGCCCGAATGCACCGGCGGCAAGGGGGACCGTCGTGATCCTTGCCCCGGAGGTCAGGTTCCAGACCTGCACGCCTCCGGTCTCATCGGCCACGAAGAGGCGTTTGTCATTCGGGCTCACGGCCAGGTCCTTCGGTGCCCCACCCGTCGCAATCGTCCGGACGATGGCCTTCGTAGCCGGGTTGATCTCCAGCACACGTCCGTTGGACTCATCACTCACGAAGACCCGGGTGCACTTGGCGTTCGTGGTAATGCCGTTGGTGACGGCGAAGGTAAGGATCGAGTCCACCACGGTGGCCGTGACCGGGTTGATCACATAGACGGCGGCGCCGGGGCCCGTTACGTAGACGCGCTTGTTGGACTGGCACCAGGCGACGTTGAAAGTGCTCATCGGCACCGGCACGGTCGCGGTCTGCACACCGGTGGTCAGGTTGATGATCCCGATCGCCGCATCTCCC